>JBCCDN010000095.1:0-11474 GCA_039030755.1 Planctomycetota bacterium
GAACTTCTCGGTCATCACCGGCGGCGGCCCGGGCATCATGGAGGCCGGCAACCGCGGGGCCATTGACGCCGGCGTCGTCAGCGTCGGGCTCAACATCGAACTCCCCCACGAGCAGGACCCCAACCCCTACCAGACCCACAGCCTCGATTTCCGGTACTTCTTCGTCCGCAAGGTCATGTTCGTGAAATACGCCTGCGGCTTCATCATCTATCCCGGCGGGTTCGGCACGATGGACGAACTGTTCGAGTCGCTGACGCTCATTCAAACCATGAAGATCGACCCGTTCCCGGTCGTATGCATTGGCCACGAGTTCTGGGACGGCCTGTTCGAGTGGGTCGGCAACACGCTCCGTGACGAGTACCAAACCATCAGCCCCAAGGACCTGGACCTCGTGACCGTGACCGACGACGTGGACGAAGCGATCGGCATCATCGAAAAGGCCTACGACCCCCGGAAGTACCAACAAGGGGTCGATTCCGCGATCCCCGGGGCCGCGATGCGGATGGCCCGGCGGATGGGCGATGGCCGGCCCGAAGCGATCTGAGCGCCGATGGACTTGCTTCTATAGCTTTTTTCGCGATTACAGGCTTACCCAGTTTGACGCGTTGGCGTAATTTGCAGCATTTCCTAAATTTTTCGTGAAGCCTGTTGAAACCAACCCGTTTGCGAGATATTTTACATAAGACCTGCTCGCCAAGGCTCGACTTTTAGAGAGCCATGACTCATTTCTTACTTTGGAGGATTGAAGATGAAAATGCGTGACTTGATGTTGGGGCTTACTTCGAGCCTCGTAATGGCCGCTGGAGCGAATGCTGCCTTTGTGGTCGGCACCGACACAGACGGATTAGACAACGGTGTCAATGTTTTGGACCCGAACTTCTCGTATGGCGGCGATACAACGTCGGCCTCTGACTCCATTTCTTCATCGGCGGTTGGCGTGAGTGGCTTCGCGAGCCTTTTCGGGGGCAACGGTTCCGCCAGTCCCGACACCTACGTGTTTTCGTATACCCCCGGGACCGACGCCGACAACTTCTCGCCTGCTGCGGGTTCGCTGCTCGGCTCAACGACGGGCTTTGGCACGGAAACCGCCAGCGGTTTGGTCGGCGGCGTTTCGGGCCAATACAACGTCTACGTCACCGCCCCGGCATCCACGAATATCAGCGGCGGTGCCACCACCATCACCGCGCTCAGTGATTCGACGGATGTCGTCGAGAGCCTTGATCTAAATAGCGGTGGTACCGGAGCGGACTTGGTTGTCGGCCCGGTTGACGACCCTGACAACAATATTTTCGTCGGCGGTGCAAACAATGCGTGGTACCTGCTGGGAACGGTGGACCTGACTGCCGGGACCACCTACACGGTTACGTGGGAAGCTGGCACCAATAGTTTTGTGTCGATGCGTGCTGCTGGCGTGATGTGGGAACGCGTCCCCGAGCCCGCGACTGCGTCGCTGCTGGGTCTGGGTGCTCTCGCGATGCTGCGTCGTCGCTCGGCCTGACTGACTGCAAAATTCAAAACACCCAAAGCCCGCGCTCTCTGAGCGCGGGCTTTTTTACGCGCCGCCTCGCGCTTGTGAGGCCGGTATGCTGCTGCCAACGTGGCCCGTACCAAATCCACCATCCAGACCTGGGGCGAATACCTCGGGGCCCGGGCGCTCACGTCCGCGATCGGTGCCGCCGACGTTGAGAACAACCTGCGTATCGCGTCCCGCCTGGGCTCGTTGCTGCACCGCATCGACAAACGCCATCGGCAGCGGGGCGAAGCCCACATCCGCATGGCCTTCCCGCATTGGCCCGAGTCGCGCGTCTCCGAGACCTGCGAAGGTTCGTTGCAGCACCTCGTTCAGCTCGCGATCGAAGCGATTCAGGTGCCCCGCGAGATCAACGAGGACAACTGGCCGCAGCGCGTCGTGCTCCACGAGAACCTCGCCCCGGCCCTCGAAGTGCTCAACGCGCCCGGGCCGTGCATCGTGCTCACCGGGCACCTGGGCAACTTCGAGGTGCTCGGCTATTCAATGGCCGTCATCGGCTACGACATCAACGCGATTGCCCGGCCGCTCGACAACCCGCTCCTCTCCAAGTGGCTTTACGGGATTCGCGAAGCCAAGGGCATGACGATCATCGACAAGTTCAACGCGACCGACAAGATGACGGCCGTGCTACGCCGCGGCGGGCTGCTCGGGTTCACGGCCGACCAGAACGCCGGGCCGCGGGGGACGTTCGTACCGTTCTTCGGCAAGCTCGCGAGCACGTACAAGTCGATTCCGCTGTTGGCGCTGCGTTACAAGTGCCCGGTGCTCTGCGGGTATGCGCATCGCGTGGGGCCGGGGTTCCGGTATGAGATCGGAGCGGTGGACATGTTCGGGCCGGACGACTGGACGGACCAGCCGGACCCGCAGTACTACATTGCCGCGCGGTTCAATCGTGCGTTCGAGACGATGATCCGCCGCAAGCCCGAGCAGTACTTCTGGATGCACCGGCGTTGGAAGGCCCGCCCGCGCTACGAGCAGGAGGGCAAGGCGATGCCCGCGTCGATGCGGAAGAAGCTCGAGAGCCTGCCGTGGATGACGCAGGACGAGATGGACCGGCTGATTGCCAACGAAGGCCCAGCGGCGAAGTGACCCCCAGAAGTTGCGGAACTGATTACAAAAAAGCCCACGCTCATTGAACGTGGGCTTTGCGGAAATTTAAACACAGGACCGGATTTACGCGGCGTCTTTGAACGCGGGGGAAGCGGACTTGGCGGTTTCGACCAGCGTGTCGAAGGTCGGCTCGTCGTGGATCGCGATTTCGCTGAGCATCTTGCGGTTCAGGCCGATGCCCGCGTGCTTGAGGCCGTTGATGAACCGGCTGTAGCTGATGCCTCGCGCACGACACGCGGCGTTGATCCGGACGATCCAGAGCTGGCGGTAGTCCCGCTTAATCAGCCGGCGGTCGGTGTACTGGTTGACGCCGGCCCGGATGACGGCTTCTTGGACCATCCGCCAGTGGTTGCGACGGGCGCCGCGGTTGCCCTTGGCTTGAGCGAAAACGCGCTTCTTGGATTGACGGCGAGCGGCACCGTTTCTGGCACGCGGCATGCGTGACTCCTTTTCCCAATGAGGGACTTAGCGTGTACGGGGGACGGCGAAGGCCGACACTTCGGGACCCGGCACGGGGGGTTCAGGTATTACTTGACCGGCGTTAGGCGACGGTGCAACTGCTTTTCGAGCAGCTTGATTTTGGCGGAGCCGACGAGCACGTAGCCTCGACGATCCTGCAGCGTCTCGCCGCGTTCATGGCCGTTGAGCTTCTGTTTGCCGGTTCGGCTGAAGCGGACCTTGCCGTTGGCGGAGATGCGGGCTCGCTTCATGATGCCCTTGGGTGATTTGGCGCCTTTGCCCATGATGGTTGCTCTTGTCGTTTTTGGGTTGGTGGGAGCGGCGGGTTGCCGAGGCTCCCAGAACAATTCATCCCGACCAATGCCGAGCCGCACATCGTATCCAAATCAAGCCCCGTTGCAAACTTCAAACGATGGCCGGATTGGGTTCGGATTGCAGTTGCGGGGGCTTGCGGGTACTTTTCGATGTTCACGAAGTCGGCCGAGTCGCCCTGGGGTCGCGGGATTTTCCCGCACATGGGTGGTCTCGGCGGACGCTCATGCAAAGGACGCTTCCTATGAAAGTCATCTGCGACCGCGGCGCGTTGGTCGATTGTCTGGCCCTGGTCGGCCGGGTCGTTGTCGCCCGCACGCCCAAGCCCGTGCTCACCTGCGTCAAGTTGACGGCCGACGCCGATTCGGGCCTAACGCTCGAAGCCACCGACACCGAGATCAGCGTCCGGCTCGCGTCCCCCCGCGTTGAGGTCGGCGATCCCGGCGAAGCGCTCATCCCCGCCGACAAGCTCAATAGCATCGTCCGCGAATCCATCGATGCCACCATCACGCTGACCAGCACCGGCGACGTCGCCGAGGTCACCGGCTCGGACTCCAAGTTCAAGGTCTACGGCCACCCACCCGCCGACTATCCCGCCGCCATCGAGTTCCCCGGCGACGCCGACTTCACCGTCAACGCAGGCGACCTGCATCGGCTCATCGCCCAAACGCTCTTCGCCACCGCGAGGGAGAACAGCCGCTACGCCATTAACGGCGTGCTGTTCGAACGCACCGGCAACAAGCTCAACGTTGTCGCCACCGATGGCCACCGCCTCGCGCTTGCCAACGGCAAGTGCAAGGCCGCCAACGCCGACGACAAAGAAGCCAAGGCCGCGATCGTCCCGAGCAAGGCGTTGCAACTGCTGCTCCAACTGTTCGACGACGCCGAACAGACCGTGCACGTCAAACTGGCCGACAACCAGATCCTGTTCAAGACCGACGAGGCGGTGCTCGCGAGCAACCTGGTTGAGGGCAACTTCCCGCCGTACGGCGACGTCATCCCCAAGGACGGTGACAAGAAAGCGACGCTCGACACCGATCAGTTCATCTCGGCGGTGCGTCGGGCGGCGCTGCTCACCAACGAAGAATCCAAAGGCGTCCGCATGGCGTTCGGCGAAGGTGGTTTGACGCTTTCGAGCCGAGCGCCGGAGATGGGCGAGGCCGAGATCAACGTGCCGGTCCCCGAATACGTCGGCGAACCGTTGGAGATCGGTTTCAATCCGGCGTATTTGCTGGATGCCTTAAAGGTCGTGGACGAGCAGCAGGTGAATCTCGAATTTAAAGCGGGCAATAAGCCGGGCGTGCTCCGCACCGGCCCGCACTTTTTGTATGTCGTGATGCCCGTGAATCTGCAATAAGCGGGAACACCATCGAGCACGGCTAGAATTAACTGGTTATGAGTCCTGCCGAAGCCCCCGTTGCCGAACCACCCGTCGAAGCGTCGCCCCCCGCGACGGAGGCTGTGGTTCCCGAGCGCGTCGAGTTCGAAGCCCCGCCGACGAACTGGTGGGGCAAGCTCATGCGTTGGGCCGAGCGGAAGTTCTCGCTGTGGTCGACCAAGGACAACCTGGGGCACCGCATCTGTTCGTGGATTTTCCTGCCGCTGGCGTACCGTTCGGGGATCAAGTTCCGCGGCCGGGCGGGGTACGCCGACACGAGCATCACCGGCGACGACACGACCGAGCATTTCGAGTGCGTCCTGCCGTTCAGCCGGTTCAACAAGAACTGGTACAACGCGATGGCGGGAGCAGCGCTGCTCGCAAACTCCGAAGTCGCCGGCGGGATGTACATCTTCAAAAGCTGCGGCGGCGACTACACCGTCGTCTGCAAAGAATTGCATTACACGTTCCGCCGCCCGTGTGTCGGCCCGGCCGTCTATCGCGTCGAACCCCGCGAAGATTTGGAACCGTTGGTCGCGCACGGTGATGAGTTCAACATCACGGTCGACATGACGATCTTTCAGGCCGTCGTGAAAAAAGGCGAAAAGCAGAAGAAAAGCGGCACCTGCGTCGCGACCTTCCACGTCGCACCCAAGGCGAAGTTCTGGCAGCGGCAACAGAAGCTCAAGGAACGGCAGCGCGACGCGGCCAAGCTAAATTGACTACGTGTGCGGGGTTCAGCCCCAAACGCTCAACAGCACCAGCGTCACCACCGCGGCGATCGCGACGCCTTTCAATTTGTTCATCGTGCGGTCGACGGTGGCTTGCGATTGCGGGCGATCAATCAGCGTCAACAAGTAGTCCTGCCGATTGGCGATCGAGCCGTGCCGCCAACTTGGCCGGGTGGGTCGAACGTGGTTGAGCTCGGCGACGCGGCCGAGCGCCGTGGCGACGTGCGACACGCCGTCGGGCGTGAAGGTTTCGGTGGTGCCGCCGGCGTTGCTCATGTGTTTTGCGGCGAATGTGTCGGCCTGGCGTTCGATCTGCCGTGAGCACCAACCGAATAGCCACGCCCAGAGCAACAATGCCGACGCGACGCAAAGAACCTGCATCCAAGGCGCGTCGGTCGTGCGGATGATCACCGCATCGGCAACCGAGAATGCCGCACCCAGAAGCAGCCCGGCGAACAGAACAAGCCAGACAAGATGGCGATGTTTGACGTGCCCGAGTTCGTGGGCCATCACGGCCTCGACGTGCGGTTTGTGGAGTTGGTCAAGCAGCCCGTCGCTGAGCAGCACGTAACGCAATTGCGGGATCAAGCCCATGACCGCGGCGTTGATGAGGTGTCCGCCGGTCCGCCACAGCCGTAGGTCAGCCACACGGACCCGGTGCGTTGCGCAAGTGTCAAGGAGCGCATCGCGGATACTTCCGGCAGGCAGCGACACGGTGTCGAAGACGCGCGTGAGCAGAGGCGGGGCGAAGACGAACATCGCGCCCGCGCCGATCGGCGTGATCCACAGCGCGGCCGTCGCCGTGATTCGTCCGGTGTCGGCGAACCATTGAATCGATTCGCTCCACGCCATGAGAATCAGCAGCGGCACGAGCAAAATTCCGAGTTGGTGCCGGGCCTGGTTGAACACGTATCGGCCGCGCGACAGCAGCGGGTAAACCGGTAAGCCCTCGTCCGCACGACGCATGATCGTTGCTTCGCGTAGCCGACGGTCGATCGGGTAATGCAGCCACCACACACCCAGCACCGTGAGCAGCGTCGGCAGCATCGCGAGCGCTTCGTCGAACAACACATAGTTACCCACCAGACCCCGGACCAACGCAAGCCAGCCGCAAGCGAGGTCGGCAACGAAGAGCCCGAGCAACACAAACGGCAAGGCAAGCAGGTGGCGATCGATGACGGCCAGCCCGCGGAAGCCCGAGCCGGTTCCCAGTCGTTGGCGCGTAATCCGGCAACGCCGTGCGAATGCAATCAGCACCAACAGCTTCGCGGTCAGCAGCGTCGGCAGCCAAAGCCGTGGGTCATCGGTTAGCCCTGCGAACCAGCCTTGTGGTGCGTCGGGATCCGCCGACGCGACGCCCCCACGCATCAGATCGTCGTGCAGAAATACGGCGGCGGCCATCCCCAGCAGCAGGAGTTGCATATCGGCTCCGGCTCGTGTGAACATTCAAACCAACGTGGTCGCGCCGCGGGGAAACCGCTTGTCGATTGACTGGGGCGAAGCCGGCTTAGCCTTCGTGGGCGTGCCCAGGAACACACGCAGCAGATTCGGCACCAGCGGATCCTCGCGGTCCCCCGCTCCGTACCCCACGCCGTTCAGCGTCATCGGCGGGGCGGGCACAAACGCATCGACCAGTCCGGCGAGCAGGGCGGCTCCGGTCGGCGTGACCAACTCGCCGGTGCGATCCACGCCGACCGTGGGAACGCCTTGCAAAAGATAGGCGGTCGCGGGCGCGGGCACGGGCATCAGGCCGTGATCACACTTGACATAGCCGCGTGACATCGGCACCGGACCGCAAGTCACCGTGTCGATGCTTAGGCGTTCGAGTGCGAGTACCGAGCCGAGCATGTCCACGATGGAATCGACCGCGCCGACTTCGTGGAAGTGGATCGCCTCGCGGGTCGTGCCGTGGACGCGGGCCTCGGCGTCGGCGAGCGCCGTGACGACGCGGGTCGCGCGTTCGACGCAGCGCGGCGAGAGTTGCTGCGCGTCGCGGAGCTTGTCGACCATGGCCATGATTTCGGTGTAGCCAACGTGTAGGTGGTGTTGGTGGTGGCCCGCGTCGCCCTCGGTGTGGGGATGGTGATGCTGCGTTTTGACCTTCAAGTCCAGGCCGCCGACGCCGCAGCGCTGCACCCGCTGGATCGACAGCTCGTACGGATCGTCGAGTTCCAATCCCCGCATCGCCGCGTCGATCTGCCTCAACTCGGCGTCCGCGTCGTGCCGGAGATCGAGCAGTGCCGCGAGAAACATGTCGCCTGCGATGCCGCTAAAGGGGTCGATGTGTAAGTGGCGTTCCGAAATCCGAAGGCGCTCGGGCAACGCATCGGCATCGGCGCGGAGGGCAATGGTTCCGGCTTGGGCTTCGGCCGCGGGCGTCGCGGTTTGTGGCGGGTGTTCGTATGGTGGCGCGTCGTCGGCGTGGCGGTGCATGGCCGGATACTACGCGGCCCGCGATGCCGGGTTCCGCGGTTTTCCGCTTTCACGGCGGGGTATTCGCGGGGAGCCAACGGTTAGGCCGATTATGATTTGGTCGGGCGATTCACGCCTCGCACAACCAGGAGTTGCCATGTCCGAACCCAACGCGTCCGATTCCCCGCCTCCTTCGGGAGCCCCGAGCCCCCGCCCGCCGATGGACCCCCGCGTCGTCAGTGCGCCACCGCCGCCGCCGGGTTACTTACCGTTTGCCCCGCCGCCCGCCAAGCCCAAGGGGGTGCTCAGCAAGGTCGGCACGTCGCTGCTGGTTTCGCTGATTGTGCTGTCGTTACTGCTGAACTTCTATCTCGGGGCGATCCTGGTCCGGCTCACGGCGGGCTCCGAAGCGGTGTATCAAGAAGGCGCGACCGATGAGCGCATTGTGGTGGTGCCCGTGGTCGGTGCCATCGACGATGAGATGTCTCGATTCGTCCGCGGCGCGTTGCGAGATTTGGAGAACAATCCGCCGGCGGCGCTCATCCTCCGCGTGGAATCCGGCGGCGGCGGTGTGACCGCGTCGGACCAGATCTGGAACCAACTCAACGCGTTCCGCCAAGCCCACCCCGACGTGCCGATCGTCGCGAGCTTCGGGGGCGTCGCCGCTTCGGGTGGGTACTACATCGCGGCCGGGACCGATCACATCTTCTGCGAACCCACGGGCTTCACCGGCAGCATCGGCGTCATCGCACAGGTCCCCACGCTCGCCGGCACCATGCGGATGCTCGGCGTCGATTGGGTCACGCAGGTTGCGGAAGGCTCGCCGCTCAAGGACGAAGCCAACAACATGTTCCGCAGCTGGGACGACGACGACCGTGCGGTGCTGGGCTATCTCATCGACTCGGCTTATGACCGCTTCGTTGAGGTCGTGACCGACGGCCGCGATCAACTCGACGGCAACAACATTGCCGACGTCGCCAACGGCTCCATCTTCACTGCCAACGACGCCAAAGAAAACGGCCTGATCGACGGCATCGGCTATCTCGCCCAAGCAATCGACGAAGCCGCGAATCGCGCGGGCCTCCCCTCCGATCAGGCGCCCCGCGTCACCGTCGTCAAGCAGCCCGGCGAGGGACTTCTCGCTCTCTTGACCGGGCAGCGACAAGCCGACCCAAGCAGCGAAACGCCACACCGTCTCATGCCCAACGGCGTGACACCGCAAGGCTTGCGTTCATTTCTTCAAGACTTCACCGAAGTCGAACTCGCCTACCGCTGGATCGGGTCCTGAATGCAAACACGGCGGAATACTTGTCGGCGGCCTTGTGCTCTGACATGATGGTGTTAGACGTCTGTGACACTTTTCCTGTTCGTTCATTTCAACGAAGAATCGCCGATGGATCTGCAAGACCTCCGAATCCGCGAACGCCTAGAAGATTTGGATCTGAGAACTTGGCTCAACGACAACACAGCGGTCACCACGATTGCTGCGGTCGTTTTACTGATGATTGCTCTGGGCATCATGCTGATGACCGTGACGGGCGGTGGCGGTGTGGAGTTCAAGGCACCGACTCAGAAATATTTTTACGACCTCAACGCGGGCGAACTCTTTGTGGTGCCGATCGATGAACTACCGCCCGTCGAACGTGGTGCGCCTTATGCGTTATCCGGCGGAGTCACGATCCCTGCGGGCGTCGAGGCGGTTGTGTTCGGCCCCGAGGGTGCCTCGCCGGACCAGTACATCGTGGGCTGGGTCGAAACCCTACGCCCCGAAAAACGGGACGAAATCTTGGCGGCGATCCGGGTGGCCGAATCCAGCGGCGATGCGCAGGCGATGGGTGAGTACGAAATGCTTCGCGAGTCCGAGTACAGCGAGCGGCTGGTGATGGACCCCAACGCCGCCGACCCGCGGTTTTTTCCGAGGTTCTCGAAGCAGGGGCAAGAGATCATCAATCGCAGATTTCGGGATGACGCTGGCGAACCGCTGCGGCCTGTATTCCCGGATTAAGGAGCACGCCGCGTGAGTCGTGGTTGTCGCTCGCTCGTTGTCTTGCTCGCCGTGGTGTTCACCCTGGTCGCGTTCATCGGCTGCCAGAGTTCACCGCCAACCAGTCCAGAGGCGACCGAGACGGCACCGCTTCTTGGTGTTGCTTCCTCTGATTGGTCGATCGGCCGACGTCTCCAGGCCGCCGAACGTTTAGACCTGAATCAAGACGACGCATGGATGGCGGTGGCTGAATCGGCTTGGTCAACCCGAGAGCCGAGCCGGCTGCGGATCGCGTTGCTGAAAAAACTCCACGAGGCCGACGCTGATCAGTTCTGGACGAGAGCGACGCGCCATTGGCCGATAGAACGCAACTCGACCGTCGATGACTTTTTGCGTGATACAAGCCGCAATGCGGGCGAGAAGGCGGCGGCAGCAGTGTTGCTGCGGTGGGCCGCAGTACAGCCCGCAGGAGCGTCGACACAACGCGCAATGGCTTCGGACTGGCTGCTCGCTCAAAATGCCGACGAGACCAATGAGGGAGCCGCCCATGAGCAGTTGTTGGAATGGCTGAATAGCCCGAAGCCGTGGGCGTGGCGCGTTGCCGCTTGGCGGGTGATGTGCGGTTGGGCGGATCGCGCGTCGATCGAGCATCGGCTGCGCTCGAGCGTTCACCACCGCGATGTGTCGCCGTTCGTCGCCGACCTAAGAGCAACGATCGACGTTCTGGGTGAGTGGCCGACGCGCGGTTGGGAGTTGTACGCGCTTCGGCAGATCCGGTCTCGTCCTGGCGTGGACGGTCAGACGGCTTGGGGGCACTTTGCGAAACGGTCCCAGAAGCTGACGCCATCCACGCGGCGGGACACGGCGATGCGCCACACGGCCTGGCTGATATCTCAACCACACGTGAACAGCGTGGGTCACAGTAGCGTTGCATTCATCGTTGACACAACAGCGCGTGAAGTAAACCGCAACGCCATCGACGCTGCCATCGTGCGTTGGTTGCAAGAACAACTCGGCAACTTGGCTTTGCGAAGCACGCTGTTCGTTCAGGCCGATGCCGATCATGCCGACACTCAGAGCGAACACGGTGGACTGGTGGTCCTCAACCACGCCGGCCAAGCAATCTTCAAACCCTATCTACCCATCGAGCGTCGCCACGACCGCGCCTACGTTGCGCCGGTTTCACTCAGCATGGACCTGGGCAGCGCCGTTGCAACGTATCACTTCCACGCAGAGCGATACGCCAACGCCCCGCACGCCGGCCCGGGTTTCGGCGATCGCCGCGCGGTCGAACGCAGCGCGACCTTGATGGTCGTCTTTACGTTCCTCGACCAAGACACGCTCGCGGTGCACGTCGCCGCGCCGGGGGATCAGCTATTTGACCTCGGGGTCATCCGCCGGCCGTGATGCAGGCTTCAAACACTCGGCGGCGAACGCGAGGGTTGCGTCGATGAGCATGCAGGTCGCTTCGGGTGGCTGGGCATCCAACGGCAAGGGATTGGGCGCATCGAACACATGCGAGGCGCCATCGATTAATACAAGTCGTCCGCGTCCGCC
>JBCCDN010000096.1:0-11264 GCA_039030755.1 Planctomycetota bacterium
CGTCGAGACGATCGAGGCCGGTGAATGACGCGAGACCCGCGAGGAGATCGACCGCGGTGATCATGGCTCCCCGCACACCGAATCGCTCTTGAAACGCGGGCATGGCGGGACGCCGGCCCTGGCCCCAAGGCCAGAGGTGTGTCGCGGGAAGCTCGCCCATTTCGCTACGCGTGAGATTGATTTCGTGCTGCGCGAGAAAGACCTCCGACTCGGCGATGAGGCGTTGCAGCAGATTGGCATGTTCGCCGCCAACGGGCAGATGTTTGCGGATGGGCGAGCCGAGGATGTCGTGCGGGGGCGTCGTGGCGAGTTCGTCCCAATCACGCGATTCGGATACGTCGCGCATGATGTTCCGGTAGCTCACGCCGGGGTAGAAGATCAGCCCGTTTTCCTCGAAGACTTCGGCAAACTCGCGGATGAGTCGGGCTCCCTCCGCGGAACTGAGGTGCCCGGCGGAGTGATCGTCCATCGTGCCGTCCACGACCGTGACCAGATTGACGCGAAAAATCCAGTCGTCGTCGCCCATCGTGATGCCTAAAGCCGCGGCCTCTAGCGGGGCCCGTCCGGTGTGATACTTCTGCGGGTCATAGCCGAGCAACGACATCGTGCAGACATCCGACCCGCAGGGCATCTCGGGCGGGGTGGTGACGACCGTGCCCAGCCGTGCGTGCTCGGCGAGGCGATCGGTGCTCGGTGTCTGCGCTGCTTGAAGCGGCGTCTGGCCATCCAATTCGTCGATCGGATAGTCGGCCGCGCCGTCGGGAATGATGAGGGCATACTTCATCCGCGGACACGATACCGCTTACCACCGGTACCGTTCAGCTACGCCCCGGCCGCGTCGCGCGAACTCCGAATCACCACCCGCTCAAAGAACACCGCGAGCAGTTGACGGTCGTATTTGTCGCCGCCGTTTTCGCCCATGATCTCGAGCACCTTGGGCAGCGGCATCGCTTTGCGATATGGGCGGTGGGTGCGTAGCGCGTCGAAGACATCGGCGAGCTGCGTGATCTGGCTTCCCAGATGCGGGATGTAGCCGGGCTTCACGTGCGGGTAGCCCGAGCCGTCGCGGTGGATGTGGTGTTCGTAGGCGATGATCGGCGCGATCTCAGGGACACCGGGCGTGTCGAACAAGATCTTCGCGCCGTCGACCGGGTGGTTCCGCATGATGCGGAGCTCGTGGTCCTCGAGTTTTCCGGTTTTGTTCAAGACGTCCAGCGGCGTCTGCTTCTTGCCGACGTCGTGCAGTAACGCGGAGATCGTGATATCGCGGACGACGGATGCGTTGAGTCCGACGGCCTCGGCCAACCCCGCAGCCATGATCCCGACATTGACCGTGTGGATAAACGTGTACTCGTCGTGCTGCTTGAGTTCGGCCATCGGGAGCATGGCCCCGGCCCCGCCGTTGCGAACCGCACCGGCGATCTGGTCCACCAGATGGGCGAGCGCGTCGGCGTCATCACTCAAGCCATCGGCACGGCCTTCCGCAACGCGTTCCCAGATCGAGCCAAACGACTCGGCGTTGGTTCGTACGTCTTCGGGCGTTTGCAGAGCCGAGAACACCCCTGCTCCGCGATCGCTTTCGCCGCGCGGGTTTCCTTGAAGAAACACCGGGCCGATCGCCAAAGACGCTAGACGTTGCGGGTCGGCATCCGCGGGGTCATCGGCAAGACGAGTCAGAAACGTGCGGGCTTGATCGATATGGAGACCCGGCCGAATCTTCAAGCCATCGACACCCCGTGGTTGCAGCGCGGCAAACAAGCCGTCGAGCAATTTCACCGAATCCGGCAGCCGCTGGCCGTCGCATACGACCCGATCTTCGACCCGAAGAACACAGAGGGTGCCGGCCGAATCACAGGCTGTACGCAGCGCGTCGACCCCGCTTTGAAGTTGCTGCTCGATCATCGCGTGGCCCGGCTCGTACACCTGTCGGCCCAATAGCGCCGCTTGCAGACCGAGCAGGCCTGCGTTCAGCGCGGCGAGATCGTTCGACGTGTCGAGGTGACCGGCGGTCGACGTGCTCATGCGGCAACTCCCAAGATCGGCTGGAGCAAGGCTTGTGCCGTGTTTGCGTCGGCGTGCTTGCGGATGGCGTGCACGATCGGGTCCAGGGCCTGCCGCCGCTTGCCTAAGCGTCGCTGGCTGGCGTGTTCGAGCACGGTGCGGAGCACGCTCTGTCCGGCGGTCGCTTGAGACAGCAAAGCCCGAACCGCCCGCTCGGTTACTACCGTCGACGGGGCGCGTCCCACACTTTCGCCGGTGAGAATCCGGCCGACCGCCGCGAGCGACCCGGGATCTGCTTGACGCAACAAGCGTTGCAGCGCGGCGGAACGGACGTGGTCGTCGGGGTGCTGGAGTAAGCCCTCGGCGGCATCGGCTGGCCACGATGGGCTCGCTTCGACGAGCGCTGCGAACGCCTCGGCACGGCCGGCGGGATCTTTTTGTGTGAGCAACGGGCCCAGCCAGCGTGTTGCCGTCGCAAAGGTCAACGGGGCAAGTCGGCGGACGAGTGGGAGTCGGCGGTGAGGCGCTTCGGCGATGAGGCTTTCCGCGATGGCGTTGAGCGTGCCGCCGAGGTTTCGTAGCGGCGAGGCGAGCGCCGCAACCTCATCGGCTTGTTCAGCATCCGCCAAGCGCTGGACGGCCTCGTGCAGCACAGACGCGTCGGCGTAGCGGAGCAGCGTGGCGGCGTCTTCGGGATCACGTGAAGCGTCGAGCAGAGCGCCTAGCCGGCCCTCGACTTCGAGCGCGGCTTGAAGATCGGTGATCCATTCGCGGCACGCTGCCAGCGTTTCTTCCGGCCCGCCACGGGCCAGCCGTGCTTCGGCGGCGCGGGTGGTCTGTGCAATGGCCGTGACCTCATGCCCGTGCACCAGTTGCTCCAAACGGCGACGCAGGTGTCGCCACGGTTCAGGGCCCGGCTCGCCGTCGCCTGCCGTTGCGATATGCAATGCGAGATCGAATGCGTGCCGGCGGACGGACTCGGGTGTAAAGGCCGCACGCATCCTGTCCGTCAGCACGCTACCGATTCCCACCCCACCGGCGATCTCGTGAAGCCGTTGCCGGTAGGCCTCGGGCGTAAAATCCGACGGCGCGTGCTGGTCGAGCAATTCTTGCAGAGAAGCGACGAGATTCGCTTCATCGGTTTCGTCGGACACGGCAGTCGCGTCGTCGGCCAAGCCACCCGCGAGCACCGACAGCTTCTGACACATCATCAGCGATTCGCACGTCGCTTCGGTCAAATGCCCATCCAACCCCTGAACGGCAGAGAGCACGGCGGCGAAGTCCTGTTCGCTCGTGGTGGGCGATGTCGGGTTCGCTTGGGGTGTTGTGGGCACCGCCGCAAGCAAACGTGCTCGCAAGTCGGGGCTGAGCGCTTCAAGAAGCCGCCCCAACCGATGGACGGTGGCGCGGACCGGCCGACCGGATGGTGTGGGCGCAGGATGGTTTTCGGTGTTGGGTGCGTCGAGGGCGTCGCTCAGCGCCGCGTGCATCTCGCGATGCAAACCGTCCAATGCGTCTTCGGCCGAAGCCTCGACCGCCTCGCCGAGTTGTCGTGTGAGATTCGATAGCGCGGCTTCCCATTGGCTGTCGCTCGCGTTCATATTGAAGGTGTCGACAAACAGGCTGCGCCACGACCAGCTCGACAGACGTGCCTCCTCGACCGATTCCGTGGTGCGCAGCCGGTCATAATGCAAGGGTTCCGCACGTACCAAGCCTCCGGTCGCTTTGTCGAGTTGTTCGCAAAGCTCGGCGGATCGGCCAGGCGCTGAATCGATCCACATCGCGATAGCCAGACGCAGCGCCGAGACTTCGAGCCTTCGATCAAAATCCACCTTCCCCAGATCGGCCGCGTGCCACGCCGCGCCCAACGCTTGGACTTCGGGTGGATCGGCAAATCGGGCTTCACCGTCGTATAGACGCCCGGGACCGACACCCAAAGACAAGACCAACTCGCCATCCATCGCCGCGGATAGCGCGACCATCGCCGTCTCGCATAACGAGGCCACCAGCGGATGCCCCGTCTCGTACAGCTTTGCCGTTTGCATCGCCCGACCCAACGCTGAGGCGAACGCCACCACCGCTGGGCGTGCCGACGCGTCATCTCCGAGAGCGTCGCGCTCAAGGTCCCGGGGCGTGGTATCGAAATTGGAAGGATCGGAAGGCTTCATCGCTCTGGGACGACACATCGACGCGTATCGCCTCCAGAAACGCTATCGGCCGATTTCATACCCGCGTTCGGCTCGGGCCAGCCCGCGAGTCACAAACGGAGCGCAAAGCCCATCCCGGCAAAAGCATCCGAATCACGAGCCGACGGAATCATGACCGCCGCGCCAGGTCTCGTCTTCGCGCAGCGGCGAGGGCGTAGACGTGTTCTTGAACTGTTCTTCCAGCGACGCGAGATGATCGCATAGTCCGGGCATCCGCGGATGCAATGCCCGCGCCCGCCGATAATGTCGCAAAGCATCGGCCGGGCGACCGATCTGTACGCACGCATGGCCCATCCCCGCCGTCGCGCCGAAGTGGCAAGGCATCAACGACACGCACGATTCACAAGCCCGGATCGATGCGTCGTAATCACCCCGCAAAAAATGCGTGATCGCCAACTGATTCCGAGCCTCCGCAAAGTCCGGGTCCAGCTCCACCGCATCAAGCAGCTCGTTCCGTGCCTCGTCCAGACGGTCTTCGCCTAGCAATTCCACGCCCCTCGCAAACGACTCGCTGGCTTCGGGCTTGCCCAAACGGAACCAAATCGACCACAGCCCGTGTTCCGCCATCTCCACGACGTCGGGCTCCTCGTCGTGCAACGCTCGAGCCATCACGCCCACCGCGTCCGCTCCGCCGAGCATGCCCAGCGTGAGCGCCGAAACCTGGCGAACATCGACGCGGTCGTGCCGCAAGAGCTGCGCGATATCCAACGACGTGAATCGCCGCCGCACGGTGCGCGACAACTCTTCTGCGTCTCCACGTTGCAGCGGGGGCAGCGCGAGTGACATGAATTGTTCGGCGAAGTCAGGCATGGTGACGTGTGCGAGACCCCTTGGTGACGATCAACGCCGGGGCATGGTGTCTGGGCGAAATCTTTTGTCTTTCCTTACGAGAAGGATAGGCGTGTTGAACGCGCCCTCTTGTGACCCCTATCGGTCCATCCAAGAGCAACGCTCGGGCAAAGTCCGGTAAGCCCGCGCTTACCGCCGCTGGGGTTTTCGGACCCGCTCGGCCGATGGTTGAGATATGACGCTTGTGCATCCTCCGACCGTAGACCTGTTCGGCCCTGCTGCCGTCCCCGACGCCGACCGACGACGATTCCGCCGCGTCCGTCTCGATCGCCCGGTCAAACTCCGGTGCGCCGACGATACGGCCAGCCAACGCGCGGAATGCGTGGATGCCTCCGCCGGCGGTGTGCTGCTGCGGCTGCAGAGCCACCAACGCCTCGAGCCCGGCCAACGCCTCCGCGTCGGCATCCCCGCCGACCGCAACACCGGCCTGCTCCTCGCCGACGATCTGGTCGAAGCCACCGTCGTCCGCTGCCTCTCGCACGGCGATGCCCATTACCTCGCCGCCGCATTCGACGTCCCCGTGTTCCTTGCCGACGCGGGCTGAACGTTCCAAACTTTGAAGCATCAGTCGACAAAGCCCACGGAGCCCGTCCGTGGGCTTTGTCTTTAAGCAAGCCCGAGCAAGTCACGCAACGCGTCGTGCGCGACCCGCGTCTCAACCCGCAGATCCGGGTCGGCCAAATCATCGGCCACCAAACGATCGCGGTAGTGCGTTTCCACCCACGCCCGCAGCTCCGCTTCGAGCGATGGCGTAAACCGCACGCCGGGATGCATCGCGGACTGTTGTGCTTCGGTAAGTTCCACCCGCAGACGCAAGCAAGCCGGCCCCCCGCCGTTGTGCATCGACTGCCGAACGTCCACAAAAACCACGTCGTCAATGCCGGGCCCGCCCACGAGTTGATCGATCACGGTTCGTGTCGCGGGCTGCTCAGAACACTCAAGCGGCGCGATCAACACCAGCGAGCCGTCCGCACGTGTCACCAGCTGAGAATTGAACAGGTACGACGCCACCGCATCCGCCAACGGCAACGCCGCGTCGGCGATGCGAAGCAGACAGAGTTCCATCTCGCCGTCGCACCGCGCCCATGCTCGACGCAGCGCGGCCAACGTCCCGGCCTCATCTGCGAAAGCCATCTCGTGATACAGCAAGACGTGTCGATGCCCAACCGCAATCACATCGTTGTGAAAAACGCCCGCGTCGATGGCCTCGGGATGCTGCGCGGCGAACACGCAGCGTTCCGGATCAAGGCCGTGTAAACGGGCTACCGCCTTTGACGCTTCGAGGCCTTGCCGAGGCGTAAAGCGGTGTGAATCCATCCCGCCATGAACGAAAAACTCGACGCCGGGCTGACCAAAACCCGGTGTCAATCGGGTGTGATTGGCCGCGCCTTCATCGCCATAACCCACGGCAGCCGGCAATGGCGCGTGATGCGTAAATTGCGTTTTGTCTGGGAACAGCTCGCGAAGTGTCGTCGCCGTCGCGGGCGGCTCAATACTGCGATGCAGCGCTGCGGTGAGATTGGCCGGCGTGAAATGCAGCCTACCGTCGTCGGTGTCGGCCGAGGGTGACACGGTCGCGGCGTTGGCGGTCCACATCGACGACGCCGAGCCCGCCGCCGCCAACAGATGGGGGGCATCACGCCGTGCGTGATCGAGCACCTTGGCGTCATCGCCCGTGAAGCCGAGTTGACGCAACACCTCAACGTGCGGACGAAGCGGTGGCGGCAACACCGCTTGCGGCACACCCAGGTCGTGCAGCGTCCTCATTTTGTCCAAGCCTTGCAGCGCCGCGGCGCGGGGATTGGAGGGCTGGGCCTTGTGCAACGCCGACGCGAGGTTGCCCGGGGCGAGACCCGCGTAGTTGTGCGTCGGACCCACCAGCCCATCGAAGTTGAGCTCGGCAGCGGAAGGCGTGTTCACCGGTCGCTCTCCTCAAACGTCAGGTCCATGTCGAGCTGATCCGCGAGCTGTTCGAGTTGTTCACGCAGCCCGTCGAGGTCGGCGTCGATTGGCGCGGCAAGGTTGACCTGAGCCTCGAAAAGCAATTCGCCCGACATCGGTGCGCTGCGGACCCGGCTGGTGAGCTCGGTGATATTCAGGCCCCGGACCGCGAGCGCGTGGGCAAGGTCACGCACGATGCCCGGACGGTCCAGGCCGAGCATGCCGACGTGGAGTTTTCGCGATTGTGAAGTGGGTGCTCGGTGCTCAGACGAAGCGTTCGAGTCGTGCGTGGTGGTCACGACGAGGCCCTGTTGTGCAAGGGCTTTAAGCGCATCGTCCAACGGCCCGAGTTGGTCGTCGGCCACATTGACGCGAACCACACCGGCAAACTGCCCCGCCAGCTTGGCCATGCGGGATTCGAGCCAGTTGCCGTGGTGGTCGCGAACAGTGGCCGAGAGCGCACCGACAAGGCCGGGGCGATCGGGGCCGAGAACGGAGAGGATCAGGTGCGGCATGGCGTGGCCTACGAGGGAAGGCAGAATCGCAAACCCGCATGGTACGGTCGCGAGATGGGCGGATCACACGCGATCAACCGAGTCCGAGCCACGCTAGATCATCGGCTGCGTCTCTACGAATCCGCCGTTCAACAACCCGTCGCCGAAGTCGCGTTTCTCGAACGCGTTTATGCCCACGGCCACGGCCAAGACGCCTGGCCCCGCACGCTCCGCGAAGACTTCGCCGGCACCGCCGCCGTCGCCGCCGCGTGGTGCCGGACCGATCCCGACCGCGAAGCCTTGGCCGTCGAGTCCCACCTTCCCACGGTCCGATGGGCAACCCAACATCACAACGACCTCGACACGCTCTATCTCGTCCACGGCGACGCCGCCGCTTACCACGGCCCCCGCGTCGACCTCATCGCCGCGCTGAACTTCAGCGTCCTCATCTGGCACACCCGCGACGCGTTGCTCCGCTACCTCAAGCACGCCCGCCGCTGCCTCCGCGACCGCGGCGTCTTCGTCATGGACCTCTTCGGCGGCCCCGACGCCACCGCCCAACAGACCCAGGACCGCCCCGCTCTCGACGACGCCGGCCAACCCGTCACGTACCGCTGGGAACAACGCCGGTACGACCCGCTCACCGCCCGCCTCGACTGCCGCATCCATTTCCGCTGGCCCGATGGACGGGAACTCCGCGACGCGTTCACCTACGACTGGCGGCTCTGGACCGTGCCCGAACTGCTCGACGCGATGGCCGACGCCGGCTTCCGCAAGACCCAAGTCTGGGCCGACGACCCCCGAGCCCCCGGCCGCATGATCCCCGTGGATTCGCTCCCTCCCGCCGACGCGTCGCCCGCCTGGGTGATCTATCTCACCGCCCAGCGGTAAACCAGCCCGTCGACCCGACCAAAACACGGACCCACGAACCCGCTGCCCCGTCGCATTCGTCTTGCCCACGTCCGAAAACCCGTTTACCTTATTCGGACGCAGGAACACGGTTCGCACGCGGTTTTCTCGCCTCCCCGGCCCGAAACCGCATCCCCGCCGACCCTTCCCGCGACCCCACGGCCCGCTCTCCAGGAGTTCCCCCTTGCTTATCCTCATCATCGCCGGCGGCCCCGACAAGGGACGCATCTACGAACTCCACGAAGACACCCCCGTCGTGCTCGGCCGCGAAGGCGACCCCATCTCCCTCAACGACCGCAAGTGCTCCCGCCAGCACGCAAAACTCTGGGCCGACGGCGGCAAGTGGTACCTCCAGGACCTCGACTCCACCCACGGCACGTTCCGCAACCACAAGAAAATCGACCACCGCACCGAGATCAAAGACGGCGACTACCTCCAGGTCGGCTCCACCGTCATGGTCATGGCCCGCATGAACGCGCTCATGGCCGAACGCGCCGCCCTGCTCGGCGACCCCGAAAAACGCCAACCCGTCCTCACGCCCAAGACCCAGAAGATGCTCATCGCGGGCGGGGCCATCGCCGCGGCCGTCCTCCTCGGGCTCAACGTCGCGACCTACTTCCAGACCTCGTCGGGCACCGCGAATCTCTCCGAACAACTCGCCGCCGTTACCAACGACCCGAACCGCGCCGCGTTCGAAGACGAAGTCCGCACCATGCTCGCCGACGGCCGGATCACCGCCGAGCAGATGAGCCAGACGCTCGCCGCGCTCGGCCCCGACCAGGACCGCTTCCGTCGCGAACTCGGCCGGCAACTCGACACTGTGCTCGCCGCCGTGGAGAACGACGAACAGGCCGGGGTGCTCGTCGCCAAGCTCGACGGCGTGCTCAACGCGATGCGTCAGCAGGGCGGGCAGACCGCCGCAATGGCCGACCGCGTGCTCGCCGCGCTCGACGCCCAGCCGACGCCCGACCAGATCGCGTCGACCGTCGCCCGCGCCGTCCAGCCGCTCGACCCGCAGGTCGCCGCCGACCTCACCGCCGCCGCCGAACGCCTCGCCTCGGCCGAGACCGTTGGCAGCCAGGTCGCCGAACTCCGCACGCTCGTCGAAGAACTCAACGACAACGTCCCCGCCCAGCTCGCCGGGCCCACCGCCCAGATCAGCCAAGTCCTCGCTCAGCTCGAAACGCTGAACGCAACCGGCAGCCAGTCCGACGCCAAGCTCACCGAGCACCGCCGCCAGCTCGCCGCCGCGCTCGACACCCTCCGCGGCCAGCTCCCGCCCGATCCGACGGGCAAGCTCGACGCCGCGCTCGCGAAACTGGACAAACTGGATCAGTTGGACAACACGCCGACCCGCGATCAGCTCGACGCGCTGACCGGGCGGATCGACCAGCAACTCGCGGCCCTGCCCACCCGGGCCGACCTCGAAGCCCTCGACCAGCGCGACGCCGACCGCACCGCCACGCTCTCCGCGATGCTCGGCCAACCCGACGAACAGTTCGCCGAATCCCTCGCCGACCTGCGGACCCAACTCGCCGCCGTCTCCGACAAGCTCGAGAATCAAACCGATAACGCCGCCGGCCTCGCCGACATCCCGTCGCAACTCGCCGTCATTTCGCAGCGCCTCGACGACCGCGACAACGCCGCCTCGCCCGATGCCGAAACACTCGGGGCGATCCAGACGTCGCTCGCCGAAGTCCGCACCGAGATCGCGTCCCTACCCCGCACCTCGGACACCGAGTTCGAGACCATCCGCTCCGACCTGAAACAAATCGGCGACACGCTCGCCAGCCGAGCCGACACCGCCGCGATGCAGCAGCAGCTCACCGGCATCCTCGCCGAGCTCAAGGACCGCGACGACGCCGGCCTCATCAAGCAGCAGCTCGAAGCCCTCGCCGACAACCGCCCCGCCGCGCCCGACCCGGTGCTCGCCCAGATCCTCGCGTCCGTGCAGGAGCGTGCCGAAGCACAAGTCCAGATTCAGACGCAAACCCAGAAACAACTCGACGCCCTCACGCAGCAGGTCGCCCAGCTCGACGGCAGCACGTTCAACAACACCGCGATGGCCAACCTGGTCGATGCAATCGTCGCGAAACTTCCCGAGCAATCGGCTCCGCTCGACACCGACACATTGCTCGCGGGCATCACCGAGAAGCTCACCGACCAGCAGCTCGCCTCGGCCGACGCATTGCGGGAGATGATCCGCGGCGAAGTGCTCGCCGCCGTCGATCCGATCACGTCGCAAGTCGCCGAGCAACTACAAACCGAGCTGCAAGATCGCCTTGACGAGCAAGCACTCGCCGACGCCGCTGGAGCGGTCAGCGACGACGGCCTCACTCGTACCGAGCAGGCCTACAAGCTCGCGTTCCAGACCGGCCAGGTCATCGCCATCGGATCAGGACCAACCGACCCGCAGACCGGACTCACCACGCCCGGCCGGAAGCTCGACCCCGCCGCCGCCCGCGCCGCCGGCATCGACGACTGGCGCGAGTGGTACCTCATGGACGACGCCGCCCACCGCATGCGGCTGGCCCGCGTCGCCTCCCGCGTCCGCGGCACGCTGGGCGACCCCTCGGTTGTTTCGCTCCCCGACGCCGACATGATCTACTCCGCCACGACCCCGCCCGGAGACGAGTGATCGCACTCCGGCGGCCACCGGCCGCCGCTTTATAAAGCAGTCGCTCCAACGTCTTCGGGCGGCTGTCGCGTCGCGGCGGACCACCGCGACCACACCACATCCTGCTTCACTTGCCAAAGAACGCGGGCCAACCCGGCACCACCGAAGCCGGCCGGGGCGCCGTGCCCCAAGCCCATCACGCGAGCATCCCGCTGCGCTTCTGCTTCGGCCCCACGCACCGCCCAC
>JBCCDN010000097.1:0-11121 GCA_039030755.1 Planctomycetota bacterium
CACGGGTACTCCCACTTGTCCGGCATGCTCAAAATGTCCCGGGCGAAGAAGTGCCGCCACTCGCCGTTGCGTCCTTCTTTTCGCTTGGCCGGCGGCGTGGGCATCAGCGGGTCGCCGTCCAGCCAGGCCTGCACGATGTAGTGATAGAACTGCTTGCACCACGCCAACCCCGCGTAGGCCTGCCGACTCACCACCCGTTGCTCGTCCTCCAAGTTGTCCGGCAACACGTGCTCGTAAAACGCATCCGCCTCCTGCTTCCGCGCCGCGAACACGTTGTCGAAATCCGCGCCGAGCGCCTCGTCGGTCGACATCGCCGGCAGCTCGTCGTTGCGGAACCGCAGGCAGATCGTTTGGCTCTCGCCGGGCTTGAGCGTCAACGCGTACAACGCCGCCGCCTTCGTGCCCCGCATCGCGCGGTTGACCGCGGCCTTCTCGCCGTCGATCAGATAACGTCCGAACGCGTCCTTGGTGAACGGGGCCGGTTCCTTGTCGTTGTATAGCGCCTGCGTGTTGGCGAGGTTCTCGGTGAAAAGCACTTCGGGTTGCTTGCCGTCCGGGCCGACGCCGACGTGCACGGTGAACTTGCCGAGCGTCTGGTGGTCCGTCCGGATCGTCCGCGGCGGCTGACCGGCCTCCGTGGTTCCGCCCGTGCCCTCGCTCCACATCCACGGCTTGATCGTGCAGCCCTCGTGCTCGCAGCCCCACATCCACGTGTTACGGAACCAGAACTGCGGCAGCACGTGCAGCGTTTTCGCTTCCCCGTCCGCCGCCCGGTTCGTCGCCGTCACGCGGATGAGCACATCATCATCACCCGCCTTCGCGAACTCGGCCACAACATCGAAAAACTTGTCGTCGTCGAACACGCCCGTGTCGTCAATCTCGTACTCGTCGTCCTCCCGGCTGAGCTTGTTGTTCTCGGCCAGCAGCTGCTCGTACGGGTACGCCGCGTGCGGGTAGTGGTACGCCGCGGCGTTGTAGGTGTGCGTTGGCGTCGCGTCGAGGTACCAGTACCGCTCCTTGACGTCCTCGCCGTGGTTGCCCTGCGGGCCGGTCAGGCCGTACAGGCGTTCCTTGAGGATCTTGTCCTGCCCGTTCCAGAGCCCGAGGCAGAAGCACAGCCGACACTCGCGATCGGTCCACCCGAGCAACCCGTCTTCGCCCCAGCGGTACACCCGCAGGTGAGCATGCTCAAACGGGAAGTGTTCCCAGCACGCGCCGTCCGGCGAGTAGTCCTCGCGGACCGTGCCCCACTGGCGTTCGGAAAGAAACGGCCCCCAGCGTTTCCAGTTGGCTTGCCGCGCCGCCTCTTCAGCGAGGCGTGCGTGCTCAACCGTGGGATGATGCTTTTGTTTCGCCTGATCGTCGGACATAGACGCACAGAGTAACCGCGAGGTGTACGCAGCGATCAACACGCCGCTGGGTCGGCGGTCCAACGTGAACCTCTCGCGTGGCTTACGACCAGCCATTCAGTGAGGACGATGCCACGGCCTACGATGACCCCATGGTCATGCGCGAAGACGCCAGCGGTCGCCGCTACGTCGCTTACAAACAACGCTCGGTTGAACGACGAAAGAACAAGACCGAGGTCAACGCCCGCGGCGACGAGCTTAAACGCGATCGGCACCGCGGATTTACGGAGCTTTTCGCGGCGTTTTGGACCATGCTCGGACGGCATCGCGGGATGACGTTCGCGGCGCTCACGGGCCTGACGTCGTCGGTGCTACTGGGCTTGCTCCCGCTGTACGCGCCCAAGATCGTGATCGACTCGGTGCTGGGCGACGAGCCGGTGGGCGCGGGTTTTGATCGCCTGTTGCCGATGGCCGACCGGCCCGTGCCGTTGTTGCTTACGCTAGTGGCGTTTGCGCTCGTGCTAACCGTGATGTCGGTGGGGTTTGGCTTGTGGGGCCGGTGGCAGGCGACGCGGATCAACAAGCGGGTGCAAGTCGAAGCGCGGCGGAAGCTGTTCGAGCACGCCTCTCGCCTGCCGCTGCACCGCGTGTACGAGCTGAAGTCTGGCGGCATCTCCAGCCTGCTGCGTGACGACGCGGGCGCGATCGGCGACCTGATCTTCGGCATGATCTACAACCCTTGGCGGGCGATCGTTCAGCTCGCGGGGTCGCTGATTATCCTCGCGTTCGTGGATTGGAAGCTGTTGTTGGTCGGCCTGAGCGTGCTGCCGGTGGTGTGGTTCACCCACCGCACATGGGTCGCCCGGATCCGGCCGCTGTGGCGGGACATCCGCAAGACAAGACGAGAAATCGACGGCACGGCGACCGAGACGTTCGGCGGCATGCGGATCGTGCGCGGCTTCGCGCGGCAGCGGGCCGAGTCGACCGCGTTCATGAAACGCAACGACTTCATGATCCGGCAGGAGCTGCTGGGCTGGTGGTGGATGCGTGGCGTGGACACGATGTGGGCGGTGCTAATCCCTGCCGCGTCGTCGGTGCTGCTGGTCTACGGAGCGTGGCGGATTCTCGGGGACCGCGAGGCCGTGGCGGCGGGACTGATGACGCCCGGCGCGGCGCTGACCATCGGCGACCTCACCGCCTTCCTCATGTATCTCGGGGCTTTGCTGGGCCCGATCGCCACGCTTGCGGCGACCGCCACCGCACTCCAGAACGGCTTGGCCGCACTCGATCGCTGTTTGGATATTTTGGCCGAGCCATGCGAGTTTGAAGAAGATTCCGACGAAGCCCCCAAGACGCAATTCAAAGACCGCGCCTTGCCCGCCCTAGCGGATATCCGAGGCGAAATCCAGCTTCGCGATGTCACGTTCTGTTACCCCAAGACCCTGACGCCCGTGATCGACGGCGTCTCGCTCACCGCCGAGGCGGGCACGACCGTTGCACTGGTCGGCTCCTCGGGCGCAGGCAAGACCACGCTCTGCAACCTCGTCGCCCGTTTCTACGATCCCACCGGCGGCGTGATTCTGCTCGACGGCGTCGATCTCCGCGATTATTCCGTCGATCACTTCCGTGGCTTATTGGGCATCGTCGAACAGGACGTCTTCCTCTTTGACGGGACGGTCGGAGCGAATATCGCGTACGGAAAACGCGACGCGTCCTCGGAAGAAATCCAAAACGCCGCGCGGGCCGCTGCGGCCCACGGCTTCATCACCGACTTGCCCAAGGGCTACGACACGAAGATCGGTGAACGCGGCGTCAAGCTTTCGGGCGGGCAGCGACAACGCCTCGCGATTGCTCGGGCCATTCTGGCTGACCCCAAGGTGCTCATCCTCGACGAGGCGACCTCGAATTTGGACAGCGAGAGCGAGCGACTCATCCAGGGTTCCCTCGCCAAGTTGATGCGGGGCCGAACGAGCTTTGTGATTGCGCACCGCCTAAGCACGATCATGCACGCCGACCAAATCGTGGTCATGGAGGCCGGTCGGGTGATCGAAACCGGCACGCACGAAACGCTCACGCAGAGCGGTGGGCGATACGCCCAGATGGTGCAAACGCAGTTCGAGCAGTTTGGGGCCGAGGTCATGGAGGCGTCCACATCGGACCGGGACCATGAACACGAAACGGCCAGTGAAGTTTCCGTCGGATCAAGCTTGACCCGCGATTGATCCGATCTACGATCTATTGAGCGGTGTCGGTGACGCCGCGGTGTGCGAGGTCGAGGCTCTTTGTGTCCTCGAACCTTATGGAACCTCAAGGGAGCCGAGATCGGGCGCAACGGCCACGCCGCCCACGAGCGGACGGCCCGGACGACCCGGGGACGCACCCACTTCAAGTTGAGGTTCGAGTCCTTCGCCTACGACTTCGCACCCCGCGGCCTCCCCACGCACCCCGGAAATTAAAATTCTTCAAAAGCCCTCGCGAGAGAGGTTGCTGTTTTTGTTGGGGCTTACGATGCCGTCATGCCCGTTGACGCCGCCCAAGCAGACCGCCCCGACCGCCCCTGGCCCGACACGCTCGATGCGCTGACCGACGCACTCGCGCAGGCCTACCTTGATGACGACACCACCCAGCACATCGGCGCGACGTTTCTGCCCAACCGGGGCAAGGTCATCGATCTGATCGAGGCTTTGCGACGCTTGACGTTTCCCGGATTCTTCGACGCCGAGCGGATCAATACCGACAACCTGAAAACGCACACCCGTGCGACCTTGCTCGAAGTCGATGCGTTGCTCTATGAGCAAACTCGTCAAGCACTCCGCTACATCCTCAACCGCAAACGCGACGGCGTGGGCGACGACTGCGGCGATTGCGACGTCCGCGCCCGCGAGATCACCAACGCGTTCCTCGCCAAGGTGCCCGACGTTCGCCGTCTTTTGTCCACCGATGTGGAGGCCGCCTACCACGGCGACCCCGCGACGACGCACGCCGATGAGGCGATCTTTTGCTATCCCGGCCTCGACGCCATTTTCACCTACCGCTACGCGCATGTGCTGTGCGAACTCGGCGTACCGATGATCCCGCGGATGATGACCGAGGCCGCGCACAACGACACCGGCATCGACCTCCACCCCGGCGCGACCATCGGCGAACGCCTGTTCATCGATCACGGCACCGGCATCGTCGTCGGCGAAACCACCGTCATCGGCCGCGATGTGAAGCTTTATCAGGGCGTCACGCTGGGCGCGCTCTCGCTCAAAGGTGGACACGACCAGTGGGCGGGCAAGAAGCGTCACCCCACGATCGAAGACGGCGTCACCATCTACGGCGGAGCGATCATTCTTGGCGGCGAAACCGTCATCGGCCAAGGTGCGACCATCGGAGGCTCGGTGTTCATCACGCAGTCTGTCCCGGCCGGCCATACGGTCGTGATGAAATCCCCGCAGCTCAAGAGCATCCCGCCGAAAGACCAGCGCGACAAAAACGCCGCCACGCTCGCGTTCGACCCGGGTATTTGATCACGCCAGGCCCTCGCGCTCCGCCACTTCGCGAAAGTCGTTCGGCCAGGCCGACTGCGCCGCCACATCGTCCACCGCGATCGACACCGCGTGCAGCATGTGTCGTGCCGCCCGCTCGGCTACATCCGCAGGCGCATATACCGCATCGCCCAGCAACGGAAATCCCATGGCCGCGAACATCACACGCGCCTGATGTAGAAACCCCGTGTGCAGATCGATCTCAACGCGGGTGCAATCCGACCCGACCGCCAAGACACGCCACGCCAGCGAACACATCCGAGCCCCAGAAACGTGCTCGGCTGTCGCGGCATCCACCACCGAAACCCGCGCGGGCGTATGCCGCGTCACCGCCAAGGTTCGGTCGGACTGTCCGCCCGCATTCAACTGACCGGCGACCAGCGCGACGTAGGTTTTGTTTACGCGGTGCGTCGAGAACGCTTCGCGCATCGATTGCCAACGCCTATTGCTCAATGCAAACAGGGTGACGCCAGACGTATCGACATCCAGCCGGTGCACCACACCGCTCCTCAATTCGCCTTCGTCGCCGACGCCCACCACCTCCGAGTAGGCCGCCGCCACCGCGCCCAGCAGCGTGCCCGGTTCGTCCGGCGACAGCGGATGCACCGCCACGCCCGCTGGCTTGTCCACCGCCACCCAATCATGGCCGCGGGCCAACGCCCGCAATTCTGAATCCATCCCGCCGATCCAAGACGAATCCGGCGGCGTGAGAACCACCATCTGTCCGGCTCGCAAGGTTTCGCCGCCACGGGTCACCACCGAACCATCGACCGCCACACATGCCGAGTTCAGCCATCTTCGAACCTGCGCCCGCGAAGCGGCGGCCTTGACGGACACGAAACGATCCAGCCGGAGGCCACCGGCCGCGTCGTCAACACTCACCCGCCAACGCTCCAACTCGGATTTCTCGCGGGGATTCATAAAACGCAGCGTAAACTCAACGCTTCGCTTTACGTCGGTTCTGTGTTAAGTCGCCACAGAATCCCGCCGATGGCCACCGATTTTGCTCGGCTTGATCCGCACGCCCCGCCCGGCCGATAGACACGATCATGGGTTCTGTTGTTTCCCCCGCCGAGTCCGCGTCGCCAACGCCGGCTCCTTCCGCCGCTAACGCAGCGTCGCGCTCGGCGCTGCGTCTGCCCCGTATGCGACGCGGGTGGACGGCGCAACGTGTGCTGATCGGGCTGGTACTCATCGTGCTTTCGGGGTGGGCTTGCCTGCGGGCCTGGACGGACATTTTCGTCATTGCCGCGGGGGACGAAGAAGCCAGCCAGGTTTGGCTCGCGCTGCCGGTCGCCGCGTGGCTGGTCTGGGGACGCTGGACCGCCGTCCAACGCACGCGCCCAACCTACAGCTTCTACGGCCCGGCCCTCATCGCGTTAGGCGTGGTGATCCACGAACTCGGCTTCCGAAACTATGTCCAAGTCGCTTGGCACGGCGGCGCGGTGCTTATCCTAATCGGGGCGATCTTCACCGTCGTCGGTCTCAAACTGGTCTGGCGTCTGTGGCCCGCCCTTTTGGTGTTTGCTTTCCTGATCCCGGTGCCCGGAACGATCCGTCAAGAACTCGCGATGCCGCTACAAACCATGACCGCAGCGTCGGCCGAGTTCGTGTTCGAACTCTTGGGCGTCCGCGTGAGTCGTGTCGGCAACACGCTGGTTTACAACGGCGAAACCATGCTCGTCGCCGAGGCGTGCAACGGGATGCGGATGATGTTCGCCTTGGTGCTCGTGGCCTACGCCTTCGCGTTCGGGACGCCGCTGCGCCCGTCGGTGCGCGTTGCGCTGATTGTGCTTTCGCCAATCGCCGCGGTGCTTTGCAACGTGATCCGCGTGGTGCCGACGGTGCTGCTGACCGGGCACTATCCCGACACGGCCGGACCGATGTTCCACGACCTCGCGGGTTGGGCAATGCTCGCGGTGTCGTTTCTCTTGTTGATGGGTTTTATCCGGATGCTGCGTTGGGCCGACGTGCCGGTCATGCAGCCGCAGGCGTCGCTGGCCAGCGGCTGACCGACGAACCCGCCGCATTGGCAAAGCGTAGACCGCGCAGCCACTCATGGATCGTTTGTGATGACTCCACTGCAACCCACCCCATCGTCGCCTTCTAACCGCCAACCGTTTTCCGGGCTGACCTGGATCGCGCCCGTGCTCAGCGCGTCGCTACTGGGCGGGATGATCCTGCATGCACTGGGCTTGCCCGAACCCGCCGACGCCGGGCCATACCACAACGCCCTCTTGGAGATCCGTGACGACACGCCGCTGAAGTTTGGGGACTGGGCCGGCCGGGATGAGCAAGTCGCCGAAGCCGCCATTCAACTCCTTAATCCCAATCTCATCATTAGCCGCCAATTCGCCAATGAGCGCACCTTGGAACGGGTGTCACTGCTGATCGTGCAGTGCAAAGACGCTCGCGATTTGAACGGGCATTGGCCACCCAACTGCTATCCCGCGGCGGGCTTCCTTGAGTCTCGAAGCGAGCCGGCGCAGTGGACCATGGGGGACCGCGTGCTCGACGGGCGTGAGTACTTTTTTGGCCGCGACAACATCGTGGAAACCATGGTGGTCTCGAACTTTCTGATTATCCCCGATGGACAGGTGTCCGACGATATGGGCGATGTCGTTGAGGCCGCGGGGAACTACGGCCTTCGGTACTTCGGGGCCGCGCAGGTGCAGGTCCTCACCGACGCCGGGATGACCCCCGAGCGACGCCAGGCCGTCGTGGAAGAATTTCTCGCCGCTTATCGGCCGTTGATCGAAGCCATCCGCTACAGCCGCGAGTCCGCGTCAATCGCCACGGCCGGCTGAGTCCAACCATCCAAGCGGCGCGTCGGCATCGCCGATAGATACCGTACGAAAAGCACGTCGCGTTTCGCCACGCGAACTCTACTTGAGGCTGGTAGGACGCCCGCTCTTCCGCAAGATTCGATACCCGCAAGGAACCCCGCCCGACATGTCCGCTCCCGATCGCCGACAACGCCGCCGCCGCCGGCTCTCCATCCTCGCCCTGGCTTTTGTCGTCTTGATCGCCGGCGTCGCGGGGCTCTGGTTTATTCAGCAATCCCGTCAGGCCACTTATCTCGCCGACCTCCGCGAACAGGGAATGGCCGCGTACGAAAACGGCGATGACAGCCTCGCCGCCGCCAAACTCGAAGAGTATCTCCGGCAAGACGAAAACCACGATGCAGACGCCCTCTATGCCGCCGCCGACGCGGTGATGACCAACCCGCTTCCTGGAAACCTCCACATCGCCAAGGCCCGCCAGTGGCTCCTGCGTTTACGCGTGGTTGATCCGACGCACAAACCCGGTAAGCAGTTGATCCTCCAACTCGCCGACGCGTATTACCAGCCCAGCGACGCGATCGCCGTAGCCAATGACATCCTCGCCAGCGAGCCGGACAACGCTGAAGCCCTTCGCGTCCGTGGGCTCAAGTCCGCGCGTATCGATAATTTCCAAGATGCCGAGCGCGATTTTGCCGCGTATCTTGAAACGCATCCCGAGGATTACGAGACCCAACTCCTGCTCCTGCAAGTCCGCAACGAGCTACACGCCGATCCCGAAAACCTGATTGCTCAGGCGAAGCTGCTAGTGGAAACCTACCCGGCCGATCCGCGCTTCGAGATGGTGCTCGGCTTGACCTACGCCATGGCCGAGCAGACCGAAGACGCCCGCGCGTGGGTCCGCTCCGCCGCGACGCGTGAAGTGCCCAACGACGAATTCATTCAGTCGCTGACCAACGCGTTTGATCGGCTGGGCCTCTTTGGCGAAGCCTCCGCGTACCTCGCCAAAGTGTCGGCCAACCGCCCGATCGATGGTCCGCTGGGACTCGAAGTCAGCCGACGCCTTTTCGAGTCTGGGCAGTTCGACGCGGTGCTCGCACGACTCGAAGACCACTCTGTAGAAGCCGTCACCGAGTCGTTGGCGATCCGCGCGATGACGCGGTTTGAAAAGGGCCAGCGCGAGGCCGCCGATGCGGTCATCGCCCAGCTCCGCGCGAAATCTAACAAAGCTGGACCGATTTGGGCCGACGTGCTCGAGAAGTTTTACGCCCAGCCCCGCGTGGTTGCCGACGCCATTCAGGCCGGCGAAGAGGCTATCGCCGAAGGCCTCGTTCATCCCTACTTGCTCATGATGCTCGGCAACCTACACGCCGCGGTGAATGATCACACCGCGTCGATCACCTATCAGGAGCAGGCCTCGCGTGTTCGACCCAGCTGGGCCGCCCCGCTGCTCTTTGCGGCCAAGGATTACCTCGCGTTGGATCAATGGCACCTTGCCGAGCAGATGTCGCGTCAAGCCAGTGTTCGCCGCCCCGACTTGATCGAGGCGCACGTCGTTCGCGCCTTGGCCATGGGGAACAATCCACAGGCCGTCCGAACTGCCCAGGTTGGTGAGGTGCTGGCGTATATCGAGCGCATCCTCGAACGTGCGCCGAGAAACGAATCGCTCCGCGTACTTAAGGTCCGCCTGCTCGCCGCCAACGGCGACACCCAGGAAGCCAGCCGGGTCGCCGGCGAAACGATCCGGCTAGATCCGCCCGCCTCGGGCGAAAGCCTGATGCAGCTTGCCAAGATCGCGCGGGAATACCGCCTCGGTTTCGGGGCCGCTGCGATGGGCCGGGTCCAAGCGGCTTACGGCGATACGCCCGCGCTCGTGTACGCAAAAGCCGTTGAACGCGTCGATGCTGGCGCCCCCGAAGACGGGCTCCAGCTTCTCGCCGACGCCTCCAAGGACGATCCAAATGCGCTGGGGTGGCAACTCGCTCAGGCCCAGTTACTCGCCTACATCGGCGATCCGAAAGCGTCGGTCGTGTATGCCGATCTTGCGGCGTCGTATCCGGATTCGCTCGACCTGCTGGTACAGATCATGCGAAGTCCGGTGGTCCGAGACGACCGCGAACTCTCCGACCAACTGATCAATCGCGTTCGTGAACTGGCCGGAGAGCAAAGCACCCAGTGGCGCGTAGAGCGCGCCCGCTGGCATCTCACCGGACCCGATCCCACGGCCGAAGCCGAAGCCGCCGAAACCTTGCTGGATCAAGCCATCGACGGCAATCCTGGGGACGCAGATGCGTACCTGCTTCGCGCACGAGCCAAGGAATTACAGGGCCGACTTGCCCAGGCGGTGACGGACGCCAAGTCCGCCCAGACGATCCGGCCCGATGCGCCGGGTGTGCTCTTGGAATTGGTCCGCTTTGAACAGGCGGTTGGTAATTTCGCCGCCGCCCAGACCATCCTCAAACGCATCGCCGAGAACTCCGCCGCCGACGCCAGCCAACTCCGCCAAACCGCCGCCATGCTCGCGGGCCAAGGCGAATACGCCGACGCCACCGCTCTACTCGAATCGCTCGAAAACCGCGCCGGCTTTGCCACGGCCGACCGACTCTTACTCGCTCGGCTGTATGCCCAGGGCGGACAACTCCGTGAGGCCAAATGGCAGGTTCAGAATCTGCTCGAGACCGCCCCAACACTTGAGACGGTGAGCTTCGCCGCGGATTTCTACGCCCAGCTCGGCGAACTCGACAACGCACGACGCGTGCTGAGTCGTCTTGATCAACTCTCGATCTCCGAAGCCCAGCGTCGCTCGATTCAGGCCGACTTCGCAAGCCGGTATGAATCCGGAAATCTCGCCGCTAGTCGTTTTGTGGAAGCCGCCGAGGCCGACCCGACCAACGCGACCGGTTGGTTGCGACTCGCCGCGTTCCATCTCAGCCGGGCCGACGCCCGCACCGCGCTGGCGTCTGCACGACGCGGCCTCCAGGAAGTGGGCGCCGAGCCGGGGCTCGAAGCGCTCCTGCGCCGCGGCGAACAGGTGAGCGATCTGCTTGAGCACGACCCCTCGCTCGCGCCGCTGCTGGCCTCGCTGCTCGGCGGGGACGGGTTCCGCGAAGCCGCCGACACCGCCGTTCGGTTCTTGGCCGAGGCCCAGGCTGAGCCTAGCTCGCCCGTTGAAGTTGCCGCCGGTCTTCGACGACTCGCCGACGAACAGCCCGGGTTCCTCGTGCTCCAACTCGTCTCGGCCGAGCGACTCCTCCGGGCGGGCATGCCCGAGCAGGCCCAAGAGATCGCCGGCCGCGCCGCCCGCGCGTTCCCCGGCTCGGTCGACGCCGCCCAACTCCTCACCGCCTCGCTCGCCGCCGACCAACGCTGGGACCAAGCCCTCACTGCCGCCCGCGAGTGGCGGAAGCGCGGCGCCCGCAACCCGCTCGCCGCAGACATCGCCATCGCCCGAGCCCAACTCCG
>JBCCDN010000098.1:0-11099 GCA_039030755.1 Planctomycetota bacterium
AATCCGTCCGCGTCGCCTTCACGAAGCGAGTTTGGCAACCCAACAACCCCACGCTCGCCGAAGCGTTCGGCCACGCAGATCCTCACGACGCATCCCGTGCCTTGGTGGTCCTCGATGCACAACTCGCGCAATCCCAGCCTGACATTGCGCCTCAGATCCGACAATGCTTCGATCAGGGCGACTTGCCCCTTCTAGCTGACGTCCTCTACTTGCCGGGCGGCGAAGCCAGCAAGAACGATCCTGCACATCTCGACACGCTGTATCGCGCGATGCTCGAACACGACATCGACCGCCGCTCCTATGTCTTGGCCATCGGGGGCGGTGCGTTACTTGATGCCGTGGGCTACGCCGCCGCGACCCTTCATCGCGGCGTCCGCCTCATCCGATGCCCGACAACAACGCTCGCCCAATGTGACTCGGGCGTCGGCGTCAAGAACGCCGTGAACCGCTTCGGCATCAAAAACGCTGTGGGCACATTTGCCATTCCTTGGGCCGTGATCAACGACTCGGCCGCGCTCGCTTCCCTGCCCGACGACACCTGGCGGCACGGCTTCGCCGAAGTCGTCAAAGTCGCTCTACTCAAAGACGCCGCGCTTTTCCATTGGCTCGAAAGCCACGCCGACGCCCTCGCCGCCCGGGATGAAGCCCTCGCGCACCACGCCTGGCAACGCTCCGCCCAGCTTCATCTCCACCACATCGCCGCATCCCGCGAGGCCGGCGGCGGCGGCGACCCCTTCGAGCAGCGGCACGCCCGCCCGCTGGATTTGGGTCACTGGGCCGCCCACCGCCTCGAAGAACTTTCTCGCCACACCCCGGAACGAACCATCCCCCACGGCCCCGCCGTCAGCCTCGGCCTCACCGTGGACCTCACTTACGCCTCGCGCCTCGGCCTGCTCGCACCTGGCCTCGCCGACCGCGTCATCTCGCTTCTCGAAACGCTCGGCCTGCCCACCCGACACCCCTTACTCGCCCACCCCCAACTTCCCGAAGGCCTCGAAGCCTTCCGCCAACACCTCGGGGGTCGCCTCACGATCACCACCATCCGTGGCATCGCCGATCCGATCGACCTCCACAAGATCAACGAGCAAACCTTGGACAGCACACTCCAGAGTCTTGCTTCGTTGCCCGATACGGTCTCCGCATGAGTTCACTCGGCAACCCGCGCACCGCCGCCAAACTCCTCGATACCGCGGCTTACCTTGGCGGTCGTCCAATACGTCACCGTCACGAATCCCCAGACCTTCCCAAGCCAATCGCCCAAGTTTCACATTGCCGCCCAGAAGTCGGCCAGCGTCGTGGCGTGTGTTAACAACGGCTATCCCGTCGCGATATCTTCCGTGACTGGTTTGCCCGACTTGGTAACCGGCTCTTCCAAACTCGCCAGCGCCGAGCTGGCTAAACCGATGCCCATTTCGTCGTGCAAGTAGCACGCCGTGTCCACGCCGGCCGCTTTCAATTCTTCGACCTCGTCGCGAAACTTGGCGGCGGCGACAACGTGGCCGGTGAACCCGTTGTCGCGTAGCAGCTTCGTGATCGTGCACGCCTCGGCCTTGGCCCGCAACGCGATCAGCACGATGTCGCAACTCGACGCGTGGCCCAAGCGTTCGTAGAAGTCCGGATCGGTCGCGTCGCCACACACCACCGTGCGCCCGTGTTCGGCCTGCCGAGCCACCATCATCGGGTCGGCATCCAGCCCGATGACGCCATCGCCGTAGTGCTCGGCGAGTTCATCGTACGCCGAGGAACCCACCCGGCCCATCGCAACAACCACCGCCTTGGGCGGCGTCTTGAGCTCGATGTGCCGGTCATCAGGCAGCCGGGTCTTGGACTCGAAGCCTTGGAGCCGATCAGACCACTTTGCAAATAGCCGGTGCGCCCGCGCATTGAACGGCGCGGCCAGAATAAAGCTCAAGCTCACCGAAATCGCCAACACGACCAGCCACTCGGTACTGATCCAACCCTTCTCTGCCCCCAACGCCCCGACGATCAACCCGAACTCGCTCGCATTGGCCAGCACCAACGAACTGAGCATGGCGGTACGTGAGCGCAGTCGAAACTTCGCCATGATCCAGAAGAACAGCGCCGCCTTGATCGGCACCAGCAACACAAGACCCACCGCGATGCCGAACTGCTCCCACCCCGGCAAGCCGTTGAGCCCGATCGTGAGAAAGAACGCCACGAGCAGCAGGTCCTTCAGACTCAACAGGCTTTTGCTCAGTTCGCTGGCTTTGGGATGAACACCGACGAGAAGCCCCGCGACCAGGGCGCCCAGGTCCGGCTTCATCTGCACCAGTGTGAATAACTCCGTGAATCCGTAAACCAGCACCAGGCCGAGCAACAACAAAAGTTCGCCGTGCCCCGCTCGCTTCATCAGCAGCCCCAGCAACGGCCGGAGCAGCGGCAACGCCAGCAACCCCAACGCCCAAGGCGACGGCACCTTCCCCAGTGAGACGGTGAGAAACACAATCGCAAACAGGTCCTGAACGATGAGCACACCAATGGCTTCGTGGCCGTGCCGACTCTTCATCTCCGCCTTTTCTTCCAGCACCTTCACCGCGAACACGGTGCTCGAAAAGCTCAGTGCAAACGCGATCAGCAGCGACGTCCAGATATCCAACTCGGCGAACATCCCCAGGCCCAGCATCGACAGCCCGAACACGCCGGCCCCCACCGCCGCGGTGGTGATCAGCATGTGCGCTGTCGCCACACCCCAGACCTCGGGCTTGGCCAAGCCACGCAGATCGAGTTTGAGCCCGATGGAAAACAGCAGCAGGTAGATGCCTAGGTTGGCCAGGTAATCCAGGGTTTCGGAGGGTCCTTCGCCCATCAAAGCCAAAACGAAGCCCGTACCCAGGAAACCGACCATAGGCGGGAGCCCGAATTGCTTAACGCCCAGGCCGACCAGAAACGCGATGACGACCCAGATCGGATCCATAACCAATGCCTCAAGTACGTGTCTCACGAAAGCCAAAGCCCAACAATGTTTGATTCATCGGCCGATCACGCCCAATGACCGCGTTATTGATCGCCCCGATCCCCAGCCAGATGGTCGCCGTGTGGCATGATGCGACGATGCACTGGAACGCTTTCCCCTCCGCCACGCTCGGCTACTGCACGAATGTCCATCCCGGGCGGACGCTGGACGAAGTGAAAACGCAGTTGGATCAGCACGCGGGGCAGGTGCGTCGGCGGGTCTGCCCGGATGAACCGCTGGGGGTGGGCCTGTGGTTTTCTGAGGACGTGGCGAAACAACTCGACCCTGCGGTCGCGGGTAAGGCTCGGGCGTGGGACTTCAAGCGGTGGCTCGAGGGCCGGGGGTTGTCTTGCTTCACGCTCAACGGATTCCCCCAGCGAGACTTTCATCAGCCCGTTGTCAAGCACGCGGTGTACGAGCCGGACTGGCGGACCGAAGACCGGCGGGACTACACCTTGTCATTGATCCGCATCCTCGACGCACTGCTGCCGCCGGGGCAGACCGGCTCGATCTCGACACTGCCGGTGGGTTGGGGGCCGATGCACGACGACGCGGAGACGCTGGCCTGGATCGATCCCTTGCTCTGGGTCTTGGACACGCTCGCCGAGTTGGAAGCCACCACCGGCCGGTACATCCATCTCAACCCCGAACCCGAGCCGGGCTGTTACGTCGAAGACACCGCCACGCTCGACGATGCGTTCGACTTGCTCGACGCGGCGTACGTTGGCAATGGCGGCGATCCGGCCGTGCTGCGGCGATACCTCCGACCTTGCCTGGACGTGTGCCACACCGCGGTCATGTTCGAGCCGGCGGACCACTTGCTGACATGGTCGCGGCGAACGGGCTTCAAAATCGGCAAAGTGCAGATCAGCAGTGCGCCACGCATTCGGCCCACTCGCTCAGCCGCCGAGCATGAAACGATCAGGACAGCCCTGCGACAACTCGTCGAGCCACGCTACTTGCACCAAACGACCCGGGGACACGGGGGACGATCGCGCCTTGAGGCGTTCCACGAAGACCTGCCCGAAGCGTTGGCGGCGGCACACGCGCAACGTCCAACCAAACAGGAGTGGCGCGTTCACTTCCACGTCCCCGTGCATCTCGAATCGCTCGGCGTACTGGGCACCACTCAGCAACAGATCATCAAGCTGCTCGATGCAATCCACCCCGACGACGGCATCGAACACTTCGAAGTCGAAACCTACGCGTGGAACGTCCTGCCCGAGACGCACCGGCCCGCCAACCTTGCGGATGGAATCGCAGCGGAGTTGGAATGGGTGCGTTCACTTGGCGACGGCGCGTTGTAGGCTGCGGCTATGGAGATGCGGGCGTGGCTCGAAATTTCGCGATGCTCGAATCTGCCGACGGTGTGGAGCAACGTGGCGGCGGGGATGGCTTGGGGCTGGCACGCCAGCATGGTCGCCGGGCGGGATCATCCGAACTTCCTGGCCTACCGACCCGTGCTGGATGTATGGACACTCTTCAACAACGCGTTTGTCTTGATGGTGGCGGCGTCGCTTTTGTACACAGGGGGCATGCTGCTCAACGACGCCTTCGACGCCGAGCTTGATGCCGGAGAACGCCCGGGTCGGCCGATACCCTCGGGCCGTATCGCGCGGCGGACCGCGTTCGGGGTCGGCGGATTGATGCTTTTGCTGGGCCTCATGGCGTGCGTGCCTTACGCGGGAAGCCCGTGGACGCTTCCGCTGGCTGTCGGGATTGCGACGCTGATCGTGGCCTACAACGCGCTGCATGCACGGTTTTCCCTCGCAACCCTTGGGGTCCCGCTGTGCCGCGGTCTTCTGGCGTTTCTCGCAGCGATGACCATCGCAGGCGGCGCATGGGGTCCGACCTGGGTGGCCGGCCTGCACGGCACCGCCTTGTTCGTGTTCGTGCTGATAATTTCCCTATGGGCACGCGGCGAAGTGCCCGCCGGGCGTGCATCGCGCGTCGGACTGGCGTTATCGACAATCGCGCTGGTGGACGCGACAATTCTCGCGGCCGTTGGGCAGTGGCCGATCGCGGGGTTCTGTCTGGCTTGTTTCGCGATGGCCTGGGCGGCGCAATCCATGGTTCGAGGGTCGTAGGCTTTGGCCATGTCGACGCCGATCCAACCCTTGGCCGTGCTCAACGTCGTCGGGCTCTCGGGCTCACTGCTCGCACACGCGCCGAATCTGCGACGCCTGGCAGAACAAACAACTATCACCCGCCTCCGCCCCGTGCTCCCCGCCGTGACTTGCAGCGTCCAAAGCTCGATGCTCACCGGCAAACCCGTGGATGGTGCCGACGGGCACGGCGTCGTCGGCAACGGTTGGTTCAACGACGAGCAGCAGGAAATCCAATTCTGGAAGCAAAGTAACCGCCTGGTGCAAGCCGAATGTGTTTGGGACACCGCGCGTCGTATCGCGGAACAACGTGGGCAGCGATTCACTTGCGCAAATCTGTTTTGGTGGTTCAACATGGCTTCGTCCGTCAACCTCGCCGTCACGCCACGGCCGCAGTACCGAGCGGATGGCCGCAAGGTGCCTGACATCTGGACGCGACCTTCGGAACTGCGTGACGCGCTGCAGAACCAGCTCGGCCGTTTCCCGCTTTTTAATTTTTGGGGTCCGGGCAGCAACTTGAAGTCTTCACGCTGGATCGCCGACGCCGCGCGGCAAGTCGCCGAGCAGCACGACCCCACGCTCACACTCATATACCTACCGCACCTCGATTACGGGCTCCAGAAGCTTGGCCCCCACCACCCGGACATTCCGCAACACGTCGCGGAGATTGACGCGATCGTCGGCGAACTGATCGAGTTTTTCCAAGCGCGTGGCAGGCGTGTCATCGCGCTCAGCGAGTACGGCATCGAAGCGGTGGACACGCCCATCGCCGTGAATCGGCGGCTACGCAAGGCGGGGCTACTGGCCGTCCGCGACGAAGCCGGCCGTGAGTTACTGGACCCCGTCGCGTCACAGGCCTTCGCGGTCGCGGACCACCAGGTCGCTCATGTTTATCACCAACCGGAAGTGAAACTTCCTCCTATCCCGCGATGTACGCCAACGACACTCGATCACCCGCGAGCCGGGCAAACCGTGTTGGTGGCCGACGCCGGAGCGTGGTTCACCTACGACTACTGGCCAGAGGATCAGCCCGAAAAAGCACCCGATTTCGCTCGCACCGTCGATATCCACCGCAAGCCCGGCTATGACCCCCGTGAACTTTTTCTCGGCGTCAGAAAAACGTCGCTCGCTTGGAAAATCGCCAAACGAAAACTAGGCGTCCGCGGCCTATTCGACGTGATCCCGCTCGACCCCAATCTCGTGAAAGGCTCGCACGGCCGCACCGACACGCCGCAGGAGTTGCGGCCCGTGATCCTGGGCGACCACGACCTCAGTGCCGACGAAGCCTGCTGCAGCAAGGTACGCGACGCGATGCTCCGCGCGATGTTCGGCCATGACGCCGCTCAGACCTGAACCGCGGGCACCCAAGCCGTGGTGCGGCCGCCCACGACGCTGAACGCTATTTCTAGGCCGTCGTGCGTGATGGCAGACTCGTCCTTACCCCAGCGATCGTGAAAAAGCCACGACTTGGGGAACCGCTCGTAGTCGGCCTCCCAGTCGCAGGCCTTGTTCAAAATGTGCAACAGCTTGGTGCGGAGCCGCTTGGCTTCCGAGGCGGTGAGCTCATGGGCCGGGCGATGCGGATCAATCCTGGATTGAAATGCCACCTCGTCGGCGATCCAATTCCCCACGCCCGCAAGAAACTTCTGATTCAGCAGCAACGCTTTAATCGGCGTCTTACGTTTTCCAAACTGCTCCATAAACCAAGCCGCAGTCGGCGGCTCATGAATCGGGTCGGGACCGAGATCACTCAGCGGCGGCTCGTGGATTGGATCGCGACGTAAACGAATCCGCCCGAACCGGCGAGGATCAGAAAAGCCGAACCGGGTACCGTCGTCGAGCGTCAGTTCACATTTCAGAAACTTCGGGCGCTCCTTGACGGTGGCATAGGCATGAAACGCTCCGGTCATCCCGAAGTGCCACAGCGGATGCACGTCGGCCTGCCTAGCTTTCGGGGGCAAGGGCGACATCGTCCACCACATCTGTTTGCCCCGGCGGTGGCACGCTTCGATGGTCCGCCCCTTCATCGCCTTCTTGAACTTTGCGGCGCTGCTTTGTCCGGATGCGTCCTTGAAAAGGATCGGATCGGTCGGAGCATGGACCGCAACCACCTTTCGCCCGACACAATGCTTCTCAGCTTTGCGTCGCCCCCAGCATTCCACTTCCGGTAACTCGGGCATTGTCAGTTTCCTCCCGCAAACAGCGAGTCACCAGCTTGTTCACCCGTGGGCTTGAATGCTTGTTTCTTTGCCTTATTCCAATACCGGCTGAACCGTTTGAGGTCCACCTTGCCGGGCAAGCCCACGAACGTCGGCTCGTGGAACAACTCGATCTCGAAGCGACTTCCGAGCCGTTCAATTTGCGACCGCAGCCTTGGCAGCGGCGTGACTTGTGTTCGAAGCATGCTGACATCATGCGTCTCCGCAAACGCGGCCAGCTCTTCGATCACGTCGCCCCGCCGGACTTCCACGCAGGGCATGGCTTCCAGGCACTCGGCCATGAACACGATGCGCTTCAGGCTGATCCGGGCGTCGGCGATCCACTGCTCGTCGAACACGAAGCACGCGGGCTCGGCGTCACGCAGCACGCTTGGCCGAAGCATCTCGTCGTGCACCCAGAGCATGGTGGGAGCGTTTGCGTCGCTCACGCGAACAGCCTTTCGTTGAGTTCGTCGTAGCTGCCGCGGAACGGGCTCGGGCCGTCGTCGCTGTCGCCGGTGAAGCGGTCGCCCATCCACTTCTGCAAGTTTTCCTGGTTAAAGATATACGGCTTGCTGCCGAAGGTGCTCGCGACCCACTGCCAACTGAGATGGTTGCTCGCCAAGTCGCCGTCGAGCAGGTGCCCGAGCATCCACTGCGCCCCGGCGTGCCAGTGCACCCGCCGCCAATGCACGACGTACGCGGCGAGCTTCATGCGCTGCTGATTGTGTAGGTAGCCGGTTTCGTAAAGCTCGGTCACACTGCCGTCAACGAAGTCGTTGCCCGTGTCGGCGTTCAAAACATCGTCGGGCATGTCGAGTTCGTAGTCGGCGTCGTCCAGGCCCGTTTTCCAATCTTCGCGATTATCGTGGACGCCTTCGCCGATGTCCGCGAGGACGCGCCGCCAATAGTCCCGCCACGCGAGCTCGTTGATGAGTTTTTCGGCGCGGCTGTTTTGCTCTTGGAGCTTTTCGAGCACGGCGTCGCGCGTCTCGGACAAGGTCAGCACGCCGTGCCGCAGAAACGGGCCGAGGCGGGTCACGTCGCCGTCTAGGTAATTGCGCGTCTTGCCGTATTTTGCCGGGTTCACGTCGTCGAGTCGCCGCTGGGCGTGGTCCCGCCCACCCTCGAAGTCGGCAACGTGATCGTCGCGCCCGACCAAGTCGGCGAACGCTTCGCGGTATGCGGCGATTAAATCGTCTCGGGACTCGAAATCACGGGGCAGCGTCGACATCGCGATGGACGATAGGCACGGCCGCTATCTTCACCGCGTGAGCCGGTCGTACACCATCCTCGGCACCGGAGCGCTCGGCGGGTACTACGGCGGCCAACTCGCCCGCGCGGGGTGTCGCGTGAACTTTCTGCTCCGCAGCGATTTTGAGCACGTGCAAAGCCACGGCCTCCGCGTCGATCTCGTGCCGACCGACGCGTCTTACATGGCGACGCCTCGCACGCACGACGTTGGGTTTTATGGCACCGCCGACGATCTGCCCCCCGCCGACGTGGTGCTGGTCTGCCTGAAGACCACGCAGAACCACCGCCTCTCCGAATTGCTGCTGCCCAACACGATGCACGACGATTCGTTGGTCGTCACGCTGCAGAACGGCCTGCACCCCGAGCGCGACGTCGCGGCGGTGGTCGGCGAAGATCGCACGGCCGGCGGGCTGTGCTTCCTCTGCTCGAACAAGGTCGGCCCGGGGCACATCGCGTATCTCGACTACGGCTTCATCAAGCTCGGCGCCCACCCACCCCGAGCAAGCGATCGCCTGATCGAACGGCTGGAACAGATCGCCGCCGATTTCCGAGACGCCGACGTCGATTGCAAGACCGTCGAAGACCTCGTGCTCGCGCGTTGGCAGAAGCTGGTGTGGAACGTGCCGTACAACGGGCTGTCGGTTGTCAAAAATTTGACGACCGAACGGATGATGGCAGATCGCGGAATCCGAAGTCTCGTATCCGAACTCATGCATGAAGTCGCCGCCGCCGCGAAGGCCGTGGATGACAAGACCATTGATCAGACATTTATTCAGCAAATGATAAGTAACACTGCGAAGATGGCCCCGTACAAAACCAGCATGATGCTGGACTACGAGGCCGGGCGAACGATGGAGGTCGAATCTATCCTGACCGCACCGCTTCAAGCCGCGACGGCAGCGGGAGCAAAATGTTTGATGCTCCGCGAACTTGAGTTCGAGGCCCGCACCCTGAATGAGATTGTCAGCAAGAATGCCCCGCGTTCTGCTACTTGACCCTCAACCGCGATTCGGAGACACTTCTCGGTTCCACCGAGTTACCGGCGGCTCCCGCGGGAGGTCGCCTGGCGCGGGTCGGTGGGCGCGGCAATGGGCCGTGTGTTTGCATCCCGTGTCCATCCATCGCTTTTTTACTCACGCTCCGCACATCCTGCGCGGCGATCTCACCGAAAGAATTTCACCATGTCCGAAGCCGTTGCCGAAACCGAAAAGCTGGACCAAATTGTCAAACTCGAAGACGCCGGCCCGGCCCAAAAAAAGATCACCATCGAGATCCCCGAGTCGCGGATCAAGGAGAAAATCGAAGACTCCTACGGCTCGCTGCGGGATGACGCGGTGTTGCCCGGCTTTCGCCGCGGCCGGGCGCCGCGTCGGCTTCTCGAGAAGCGGTTTGCCGATTCGATCAAGGGCGAGGTGAAGAATCAGCTCCTGGCCGAGTCGTATCAGCAAGCCATCGAAGAGCACGAACTCGACGTGATCGGCGAGCCTGACGTCAAGGACGCGGAAAATCTCGAACTTCCCGAGTCCGGAGCCATGACGTTCACCGTTGAAGTCGAAGTCACGCCCGATGTCGATCTGCCCGACTTTAAGACCATCAAGGTCGACACGCCCGAAGTCGAAGTCACCGACGAAGACTTTGAGAAAGAAACCGAGTCGCTCCGCGAACGCTTTGGCAAGATGGACGAAGTCGAAGACGCGACCATCGGCGAAGGCGACTATGTCAAGTGCGACCTCAAGATTCTCAAGGGCGAAGACGCCAAGGACGACGCAGACATCGTCGAAGAACGCGAAGACGTCTACACGCTGATCCACGGCAAGAAAGACGACTACAAGGGCCACATCGCCGGCATCGTCGTCGACGACATGGGCAAGCGGCTGGACGGCAAGAAGGCCGGCCACGTCGAGCGTGTCTCCAAGATCGGTCCGAAGTCGCACGAAAACGAAGCGATCCGCGAGCAGCCCATCACGCTCGTGATCACGACCAAGAGCGTCAGCCGCCTGAAGCCCGCAGAAATCTCTCAGCTTGTCGAGCAGATGGGCGTTGAGAACGAAGACGACTTCAAGAAGCGGCTCACCGAGATGCTCGAGCAGCGCAAGCGTCAGGAAGCCACGGCCGAGATGCGGAAGCAAGCATCCGAGCAACTCGTCAAAGCCGTCACGCTTGAACTGCCCGAAGGTTTGAAAGATCGACAGATCCAACGCACGCTGCAACGCCGTCAGATGGAACTGATGTATTCCGGCATGCCCGCCGAGCAGGTCGAGCAGAAGATCGCCGAGGCCCGCGAGGAATCCGAAGAGGCAGCGATCCAGCAGCTCAAGACGTTCTTCGTGCTCAACAAGGCGGCGCAGGACCTGGACATCGAGGTCGATCAGAACGAGATCAACGGCCGGATCGCGATGATGGCGATGCAGCAAGGCCGGCGTCCCGAGAAGATGCGTCAGGAGATGATGCAGCGCGGCGAGATCGAGCAGCTGTACCTGAGCATCCGCGAGGCCAAGACGCTGGACAAGGTGCTCGACGCTGCGGGCGCAAAGCTGCCCGAAGCCCCGGAAGCAGGAATGGAGAGGC
>JBCCDN010000099.1:0-11069 GCA_039030755.1 Planctomycetota bacterium
CCTTCGGCAGGAAACCCATGCCCTTGCCCACCCCCCCCCCAAAGTCGGGCACGACGTTCACCACGCCCAACAGCCACCCGACGTGCGAGTTGCCCCACTTGATCATGGGGTCGGACATCATGGCGGCGCCGGCGCTGGTGCCGCCGATGACGCCGCCGCGCTTCAGGACGTCCCACATCGCGGCATAGGCGGGCGTGTCGATGTGCTCGCCGGCTTCGTTTGGCGGGCGGAACGTCGCGACGATTCTTGATTGATCCCCGCCGGTGAACCACAAACCGTCGCAGGCTCTGATCTTCTCGCCCCACTCCGGATCGTTGGCTTTATCGGCCTCGCCGTTGCGGATGTCGAGGAGAACCACCTTTTGGTTTTCACCGGCGTATTGCTGAAAGTCTTCGACGTGGCCCGGGCCGGACTCTTCGGGGACGCCGGACGCGGTGGGTAGGACGCCGAGCGTGCCGTCGGCGGGGATGCGATCGAGCACCGCGCGATACACCGGTTCATTGTCGGCTTGTAACCCCCCGCCAACGATGACCAAGTGGCCGGCAGGCTCTGGATGTTCCGTGAACCCCGGTCGGGCGATTGTAAACAGCAAGAGGAAGGCGAATAATCGGATCATTTGAATTTTCCAGGGTGGTTGACGGCCTGTGCTCGCACGGGCACGGCGGCGGGGTCCGTGAACAGTTCGGCGTGCTTGGCGTCCCAGTCGAGCGCCCACTTCTTGAAGCCGCCGAAGGTGTCACGCGTGCCTTCGGCATGATCGACCAGCGATCGCATCAGGCGGACGAGGTTACCGAAGTCGTCGACGTGGACGAACTCGTTAGCGATCGCGTTTTCTTCGACGTTGTAGTTGTGATAGTTGCCCAACGGGATACACAGCGCCGCGGCGTTGCCCATCCAGGCTTGAAAGACCGTGGATTCACAAGTGCCGCCGTCCATCAGCTCGCGCTGATACACGAACGTGGGGTCGTCCTCGGACATCGCGCCGGCCACGCCCGCGGCCCAGTCGGCGAGTTCGGGCTTGAAGAGCGTGCGTCGATCGCCGACACGGACCACCGGTCCGGCCGAGTGCGGCGCGTGTGGCAATGCTTTGCTGGTTTCCACGGAGATCACCACGTCGGGCAGTGGGTGTTCGCGTGCAGCGGCTCCCGGGGCAGGCGGGTCAAACGTGTCGCGGCAGTACCGAATCGCGCCAAAGAAACCGCCCTCCTCGGCCCGCGTGAACAGGCACGAACAAGGTTGGGTCGATTTCTCACGGATCAGTGTGTCCAAGAGACAAGCCAAGGCCGCGCAGCCCGCGACGTCGTCCACGCCACGGGCTGAGAGTCTGCCATTGACGTGTTCGGGATCGGGGAGGTCCCACATCCCCACCGACCCGGGATCGACCGGCTCGTCCATGGCGATCTCGACGCCGGCCACGTCACCCTCGTCGTTATGGCCGAGCACTTTTTTCACCACGCCACCGACGCGGCGGCCGCCGACGCGAAAACCTTCCGGGGCACCGGGCCAGAACTCCGGCTCCGCTTCAGCCAAAGGCTTGCCTCCGGTCCAGAACACGACGCGGCCGCCTTCGATCAACTCTTCGGGGAACCGGCCCATCCACTGGGCGTGCAGCGTGGTCTCGTCTTGCATCGCGACGGCCCAGAACCCGGTGTGATCGGCATGGGCAGTGAAGAGCAGTCGCGGCAGCGAGTTGTCGACCACGTCTTTGGGTACGTAGTCGACGCGGAGGTTGCCCGCCGCATCCACGTGCGCCGATAAGCCTCGGTTCCTTGCGAAGCGATACAGCCAAAGCAGAACGTTGTGTTCGTGAAACGGGCTGGTAGGCAGCCTAAGCAGCTCGGTGGCGTGTTTGATCCATCGCGTCGGCGGAATGAATTTGCGCGACTTGCGGACCGACAGCCGCGGCTTGGGCGGCGGGGGACGTAGGTCGGTCGTGTTTTTCAAATTGAGCGGGTTGGCGTTCATGAGTGAGGTGGCCGATAGCCAGTGGCTTACAAAAATCGTCGTCCAGTCCAATGCCGCTGGAACACGGCCATCGAAGCAAACGTCGCAATCGAGTGCGGACACAGTGCACCGCAATCGCAGTTGAATTAAGAACTTGGTCGAGGCCTTGGAAGCTCAAGCATGAGGCAGAACCTGACAGGCCCGTCTTTGGGGGAAGGTTTAGTATGGCGTGGTCGGTCAGGCGGTCAAGGCTTTCGTGCTGGCCGAAACCGAAAAAACGTTGACGCCCTGGGGGCCACGGAGTAGGTTTAAAGTTCCGCGAGATTCGACGCTCGTATCCCCGCACAAGACCCGGCGTCCTGCCGGCGACCAGTCCGCCCGAATCGCTGATCGCGTTACTGCGGGTCGGACGCCCCGATCATCCGAGCGGATCGCTCCCGCAACTTCCGACCGATCTGCCGACAACCGCCACGCCGAGTGTGGCTGCTTGTTTCTGCTCAACGCTTTGGCCTGCCGACCCGACCCCTCGTGCCGTGGTGCACGACTCAACTGGAGAAATACGAGATGCCTCTTTCCCGACGCCTGATCCTGACGACCACCCTTACCGCTATGGCCGCTTCGCCAGTTTGGGCGGTGAACTTTCTCGAAACCTTCGACGGCGGGGTTTACAGCAACGGCACACCGATCTTCGACGACGGCGACCTGCCCGAAGGCAACGATTGGAAACTTGAAAACGACGCCTTGGTGCTCTTCAATAACCAAGCCCCGGTCACCGACGACTTCAGCGGCAACCGATTCGCGATGTGGGAAGTGCCCGGGCTATCGAAGTCGGCCGGAGACACGTTCACGCTTTCGACCACGTTCCGCGTGACTGAGACCGACGCGACACTCGACGACGGCGACCCGCGCGATATTGGCCAAGTGATCCGCGTGGGCTTCGCAGCGTTGGGCGCCAGCAGCGAAGCCAATACCGCCGGTGAGCCGACGTACTACACCTATCTCGATTCGTTTGGCGGCCCCGCCGCGGACGAAGCGCAATTCACGCCCGCCGTCATCCTCCGCGAATTCGGTGAGCCGGTCGATACGCCGCGACTCAATTCACTCGACGACACCGGCATCGACGCCTTCCTCGGCGAACCCGGCGGCACGACGGACATCTATTTCGAAGCCGACGTCACCTATACGTTCAGCGTGGAAATCGAATACTTGACCGATACGAGCGCGAGCTTTGTTTCCTCGATCACCGACGGCACCACGACCTCAACGCAACCCGCCTTCACCGATGAGGACCTGCGTGACGGCGACTGGTTCGGCTTGCTCGGGCGGAAGAGTAGCACCTTCGAAGGCGAAATCATCTTCGATTCGTTTTCGATCACGCAGGCGACCGAAACCGGACTCGTCGGCGACTACGACGACTCGGGGTCGGTCGAGCAGGGCGACCTGAACCTCGTGCTGAACAATTGGGGCCTCGATGCACCCTTTGATCCCAACGGCGAAGCATTCGCCGACTTGGCCGTGAACCAAGAAGAACTCAACCGGGTTTTGAACAACTGGGGAGACTCGGCAGTCGCACCCAGTTTCGAAGGCTCCGCCGTTCCCGAACCCGCGTCCGTCGCACTTCTCGCCGGCCTCGCCGCGCTGACGCGTCGCCGCGACTGAAGCGTATTCATGTTGCAACGCTCCCGATCTCTCGGACCCCCCGCGCTGCTGCCGTTCGTCGGCGGCAGCGCGTTTTTCTGCGCGACCGTCGCGGCACCGCTTCACGCCCAGGATGTCACCCGCTATCTCACCGGCTCAGCCAACGACGCCAACGTCCAAGCGGAAGGCGGCATCGTTTTGGCCGGCGGCGGGACCGACGTCGATGCCGCGATGAGTTGGTTCAAGACCCGGGCCAATGGCGGTGACGTCGTAATCCTGCGGGCCTCGGGCAGCGACGGTTACAACGACTATCTATTCAGCGAGTTGCCCGGGCCGGCGATCGACTCGGTCGAGACGTTCGTGTTTGAAGGACGCAGCGCCGCGTCGGATGCTCAGGTGCTGCAAGCCGTAAGCCAGGCCGAGGGCATCTTTTTCGCCGGCGGCGACCAGTCCCGGTACGACGACTACTGGAAGGGCACGCCGCTCGAAGACGCGATCCATCAGCGCGTCGCCGAAGGTGCGGTGATCGGCGGCACCTCGGCCGGACTCGCGATCCTCGGCTCGTCCGCCTATGTCGCGCAGGGCCGCAGCCTGCGATCGAACCGCGCGCTCAACAATCCATTTCACCCCGACGTCACGCTCGAGCACGACTTTCTCCAGATCCCGCTCATGGAAGGCGTCCTCACCGACAGCCATTTCACCGACCGCGACCGGGAGGGCCGTCTGCTCACGATGATGGCTCGCAGCGCCGACGACACCAACGCGCCCGTTGGCTTCCGCGGCATCGGCATCAACGACGAAACCGCGGTCGTCGTCGAGCCTGACGGCACCGCGACCGTACTTGCCAACGGCACCCACGAACGCGCCGCCCATCTTTTCACGCTCACGCAGCCCGCGACCACCCTTCAGGCCGGCACGCCACTCACGCTTGAAAACGTCGCAGGACTCGAAGTCCGCGCGAACGAAACGTTCGACTTCAACACCTTCACCGCGCTGCCCGGTGTCGGGCGTGCCTACTCGTATGAGGTGATCGATGGCGACCTACGTGAAGGCGAACCCATCGTGACCGCGCCCGACCTGCCCGGTGACTTCGATGCGTCCGGCTCGGTCGAACAGTCCGATTTGAACCTAGTACTCAACAACTGGGGAAGCGACCGCGGCCCGTGGAATAACGCCGAAGGCTTCTCGACCAGCGTTGTCGATCAAGAAGAACTCAACCGCGTCTTAAACCATTGGGGGAGTAGCGTCACGCCTTCGTTCGTCGAAGTCTCGGCTCCCGAACCTGCCGCAGCCGCAGCGATCGTCAGCCTAGTCGTGTTGCAACGCCGCACACCGCACTGATCCGGTTGCCCGCATCAGGACCCACCGCTAGTCTTGCCGATCCGGCTCAGACGCCCCCTTCGTCTAGTGGCCCAGGACGTCGCCTTCTCATGGCGAAAACAGGGGTTCGACTCCCCTAGGGGGTATTGCATGTCGCATCAGATTCCGGCAAAAAGTTCGGCTCACCCTCTAAGGATCCTAATCGTTAGCGGAGCACAAACCCTCAGGCTCGGCGGATTAGCGTGTCCCCGGCGATACCCAGCGAAGCCAAATGCGGCCGCACTTCCGCTGCAAATCGGTTGGCGTCGGTGCCGTAGCCTGCGGTGGATTTGATTTCCGGTAAACGCCGCGTGAACCAGCGCTGGAACCGAGCCATGTAGATCTCGCGGACATACTTTGCCGTCATCGAAGCCAGCGCAACGGATAGGTGCAAGTCATCTGCTTTGGGCATGAATCTCACCGACATCGACCGGCCCGCTACCTGATCCCTTAACTCATAAGCCGACGCGTCCGCGTGCTCTTCAACGATGCTCACCGACGCCCCGGGCAGCGCCCGCGCCAACGTCGCGCTGTACCGCGTCCGCCCGCCTTGACGATCAATCACGACATATGGATGAACTTGCCCGTACCGTTGCCAGACGTGACGCAGGTGGTGCGCGATCAACGTGAACGACACGTCCGCCTTGGATGCCGACCGCGCGAGCTTCGCGTTGTACGCATCCTCACAAAGCACCGCCACGCCCAAACACTTCTCACTCATCGCCGCCGATACGCCCGCCTGCCGCGCCGCACGCCGCAACAGCCCAGCATCCAGCGATAACGACTCGGCGCTGTGCCCGTTCCGTTTCGCAATCGTCGGCGTCGCCACCGGCAACACATCCCAAGGCACATGCGCCTCCGGCACATACCACGTCGGCAAGTCGTCACGCAGATGATGCCGCGACCCGAGCCCTTCCAACAACGAACCGACATCCGCCGGCACCGCGAAAGACTCCTCGTGTAATCCACCAAACGTGAGCACCGCGCGTTCGAGGTGCGGCACCGCAGCGTGGCCGTGCTTCCCCGACACGGTCAGTTTTTTCGAGTCAGCGACCGCAATGCGTTGGTCTGGATCGCGCGGCTTACGGCACACGGCCTCGCGCAGCAACGCCCAAAAATCCAGCGCGTCGTTCCCACCACCGCCGTCCTCAACCGCCAGCACGCACCGCCCCGCCGTCAACGGCCCGAACTTTGGCCCGTACCCCGCTTCGTCGATCCCGGCGAACACACGCATGTCCGAACCTTTCTGCATGCCAGATCGCGTCTACGCCTGAGAATCTGGGCCGTCGAGGCAACTAAGCAAAGAAAAACAGCGACACACGAACAATTCGTTTGGTCTGCGCTGATTCAGGCGCATACTACGTTTGGGCCGGTCGTACCGAAGGTGCGGCGGAGGTGTCTCGTCACCGCCGCCTCGCTTCGGTGAACTGTTGGTTTCCGCGTCCCCCTTCAATTGGAGAAAGACTTTGACCCCTTCCCGCACTCTGTCGTTGACCGTCCGCGGTCTGGCTGCTTTTGTGATCTCGGCCGGCGGTCTGACGCTGGCCTGCCCCGACGCCCAGGCCGGGCAAGTCAGCCGGTCCATCCGCGACACGTCCAGCCGGACGACCAGCACATCGGGGAAGGTGCTGGTCGCCATCCCTCAAAACGGCAACCGATACAGCTACCTGCGCTCGGCGGACACGCGTGAACGAAACTACTTCGGCCGACCGGTGCGCTGTGGCCTTGACGCCAATGCTTCGCTCGATAATGCACGCTTGGTCGTCATGCGTCTTCCCGCCAACCGCCGATATGCCGCGGGCTACGACCTATGCGAAAGCAACCGCGCCAGCGGCACCGTGCTGCAAACCGTCTACGGCAGCGACCGGCGAAACCCCGCCGCGTCCGCACCGATCCAAACGGCGAAAGCCTCGCCCGCTGATGCAATGAGCAACGGCTTCACGGTCTATGCCGCCGGCAGCACCCAGCGAGCCGACTTGCCTGAAGCGGTGCAGCACGACGGGTGGGCCCTGCTTAACCACGGCCGGTTCCGAGACGCCCTGTCCGCCTTTGACGAACAGGTCAATCTCAATGTGAACGACCAAGCCGGACAAGCGATCGCCATGGCCATGACCGGGCAGTTGGACAGCGCCGCCGACTTGTTCGCCGCGATGCGTGATGTGGATTCCGCCTCGGCCAAGGTCTCGCCTCGACTCAAATCGCAACTCGCCGCGATGGCCGACATGATGCGAGCCGAACGCCCCGACGCCGCGGCCATGCTCACCGCGATGGCCGAACACAACGCACCTGACGGCGCTTGAGGTCAACGCCGAATACTCCAAACTCCCCAAAGCCCGGAGGCCGCCGTCTCCGGGCTTTTCCGTGAAATCGTTCGCACCCGTACACTGCCCCCATGGAAGCTGGCGTCCGCGAAAACCAAGTCTCCGTTGAGCAGGAACCCGCCGTCTTGGTTGGTCTGCTCCTGCCGGACTTCGGCGGCAACATCCACGACCCGCTCGACGAACTGCGTGCGCTCGCGTCCTCGGCCAACGCGGTCGTCGTCGATGAACTCTTACAAAAACGCAGCAAACCCGAATCCAAAACCTTCATCGGCAAAGGCAAGGTCCGGGAGTTGGCCGAGCTCGTCAAAGCCCACGACGCCAAGGTCGCCATCTTCGAGAACGACCTGACGCCAAGGCAGATCTCCAACCTCGAAGAGGCCTGCGAATGCAAGGTCATCGATCGTTCGGAGTTAATCCTCGACATCTTCGCCGCACGCGCCCAGACCACCGAGGCCCGCCTCCAAGTCGAACTCGCCCAGCTCGAATACACCTTCCCCCGCCTCCGCGCGATGTGGTCCCACCTCGAGCGCATCACCGGAGGCGCCCCCACCGGCATCGGCACCCGCGGCCCCGGCGAACAGCAACTCGAAGTCGATCGCCGCATCGTCCGCCGCAAGCTCGCCCAACTCCGCGACGAACTTAAAGATGTCCAGGCTCGAAAATCCCGCGAAGTCGCCGCCCGCAAACTCGACCACTTCACCGTCGGCCTCGTCGGCTACACCAACGCCGGCAAGTCCACACTCTTCAACACCCTCACCGACGCCGGCACCTACGCCCACGACCAGCTCTTCGCCACGCTCTCCACCAAGACGCGCACCTGGAAACTCGGCCACGGCGACGACGTGATGCTCTCCGACACCGTCGGCTTCGTCCGCGACCTGCCGCACCACCTCGTCGCCTCCTTCAAAGCCACGCTCGAAGAAGCGGTTCATGCTCATCTACTGCTGATCGTCCTCGACGTGGCCGACCCGCACTGCGTGGACCAACTCCGCACCGTCCGAGAGACCCTCGCCGACATCGGGGCGGGCAAAGACGATGACAGCAAGACGCTGCTGCTACTGAATAAGACCGACGCCCTTGAGCACAACGCCGACCTGCTCGTTCTCCAAAACGAAAACCCCGACGCCCTGCCCATCAGCGCCAAGACCGGGCGTGGCCTCGACGAACTCGTCGAAGTCGTCCGCACGCACCTGCACGGCGGCCTGCGGGAAACCACGCTGCTCATCGACATGGCTGATGGCAAAGCGCTCACGTTCTTGGAGAACCGCAGCGAAGAGGTGCTCGACCGCGAGTACCTCGACACCACCGTCCGCATGACCATTCGCATCGGCGGAAATCAGCTCGAACGACTCTGGGCCATGGGCACCACCGCCCGACACGATGATCAGAATGAGCACGCAATCGTCAAGCGCGGCTGGGGACGATAAATCGAATTTCAGAAGCCCATGCTCATTCGCTCGCTGCGACCAAGCCCGTCTGCTGTTCAATCTGTGCGGCGATCTGATCCGCCAGCCGCCCCTCGCCCGCTTCGCGCAGCTTGTCGACGTACCGCGAACCGACCCGGTAGTAATTGCTCTGCTTGGCGAACTGTGACGACTTCCGTTGAGGCAGGTCCAACGACTTGAACGTCTCGCGGTACAGCACCGCCACTCGCTCGGGCCGGCCGGCTTCCCGCAACAATCGCTCAAAGCGTTCCAACGCCTCCAACACAAAAGGTCCGCCGTTGGCGTACTTCCGGATCACGTCTTCGTAATAACTCGCAGCCTTTTTTAGATCGCCCACGTCTTCCCACAACTCGCCTTGGATCATGCGGATCTCAGCCGACAAATCACGACGCCCTCGCACCTGCCGCAGCGCCTGATCCCAGAGACGACTCTGCGCCGCCGCGTCATCCACCGCACCCAGAAACGGCCGCAGCACCGTGATCATGAAATCCGGATACCGCTGCCCGCAAAGCCTAACCAGCGACGCCGCCCACTTCCGCTGATCCGCATCTGAAAGTTCACCATGCTCAGCCAACGCGGCCACCCGCAGCCAACCGTCTGCGTAACCCACGTCAAGCCGTAGCGCTGCTTCGATCAAGGCAAGCCGATCATCCAACGATGCCGACCGAATCACCGGCCGACCCGACGCTTCCTGCAATCGGCCCAAAGTCGCCTGGCCATCGGGCTGTTCCACGATCGCGCCGATCAGCATCGCGCCCTGGACCATCGCCGACGCCGCGTAACGCTGACCCGACGGCAGCGTGATCGCCTCGGCCAGGACCGACACAAAGCTGTCGTCAACCCAACGCCCGGTTTGCGGATGCTCGGTGACGCCACGCACACCCTGATACGACGCGTACCGCCCTTCGTTGAAATTCCATCCCGCTCCCGATCGGCCGCGCTGTTCGAAGTAACCCACCCAGGCATGACTGGTGCTTCCGCCGCGCCCGCGGGTGTAGGTTGCGGGCACGCCGATGGCCTTGCCGACCTGCACCGCAAAATACGCTTGGTCCGCGCAAATCCCGCCGTAGCGCAGAATATTGGGAAGCGTGAACCCCTCGATCGTAACCTGCTTGGGAGTCCCTCGGCGGAGGTGATCGTAGTCGTACCGGATGTCGAAGAACCGCCGCCCGATCGCGCGATCTCCCGCGTAATGCTTCAACGCCCACGTCATCTCGTCCAGACTCGCCGTGCTGTCCACCACCCAGACAAGCAAACTGCCCGGTACGTCCCGCATCCCGAAGAGCATCTGCTTCTCGTGGTCTCGGAAGAACCGAAACAGTTCGACCGGATCGGTAGCGGTCACCTTGTTCTCATTGACCCGCCGTTCGATCACTCGGTCGTGCACCACGCATAGCGCGGCGGTCAATCCGGGGAACGCCTCCACGTCGGCTCCAAACGCTTCGTCCAGCCGCGAAAAAACCTGCAAAACCCGGGACGCATCGTCGAATTCTTCGTCAAACAAAAACGCCAATTCGCGCGACGCCGCGGGGCGAGCGCGCAATCGCGCGAGCCAATCCCCAGCGTCCTCCACATCCGCGTGGTCCAATAGTGTTGTTAGGCCCACCACAAAGCCCGCGTCCGCAAACGCCGCTGTCTCGGAGACACGCCGGGTTAGCGTGACCGTTGCGAGCAACTCCGCCGCCTCATTTCCCGCCCGGTCGAGATCGCTGTGCATGGCCAAGGAGGCGAACACCGCATCAACCTGCGGCATCACGCCCTCGGCCCGTCCTTCGGATGCGATCACACCCGCAAAAGCCGTCGCCAGAGCAAAAAGGTAACTCACCCACCCGAACTGAACGCTATGAGTGTTCGGCAACTTTGCCTCCCGAGAAGACGTAGCGTGGTGCAGTACCGACAAGAGTTTAGAGCCAACCGACGGGTTTAGGACACGCCGCTTCGCAAGAAAAACTCCATCAGTTCGTGGCCACGATCAATGTGCAAGTCAGACGCCTCGGCATTGGCTTCGTGAAACGGCCGGCGAATCACGCCGCCCACTTTGTGTCCCGCCAAAAGAAACGGCGGCGGCGTCGGATCGTGCAGGCGAGTCTCCACGCGTGTGTAGTGATCGGGCAGCATCAGAATCCGCCAGGGCTCGCCGGTGTCCGCTTGGCGTTGCCGCAACGCTTCGTGGATCGGGCCGACGACGTGTTTGTCGATCGCCTCAATGGCGGCGACTTTGGTCTGCACATCTGCGGCATGCGAGGCTTCGTCGGGGGCTTCGACGTGGGCAACGACCAGGTCGTACTCGTCCAGTGCGGCCACGGCGTGGGTGCCGGTGGCCGCGTAATCGTTGTCGTGATACGACGTTTGCCCCGGGACG
>JBCCDN010000100.1:0-11056 GCA_039030755.1 Planctomycetota bacterium
ATGCGACTTTTTGCGTCGGGACTCTAGTAGCTCGAGCAGTCTCGGAGGATGTCGCAGTGTTGGGATTGTCGGCGGGCTTGATGCCGGTGAGCTTTGCCCGTTTTTCATCGATCGTTTCGTGGATCAGCTTGCGCGCTTGGGCGAGCTTGGGGTCGGCGGCGAGTTGGTCGGCAAGGAGCGGGGAAGCGGTGGTCATGACTGAATCCTATAAGACCGCCGCGTGACAGGTACGACCCGTTTCTCGCGGTGGTGAATTTTCAACGTTTAGAACGAAAAACGCCCCATCGCCACACCCGCCAACAAGCCCGCCGACAGCTTCGCTCGCGGCACGAGCGAACCCAGGGACAACGTCTCGCGGTCGCTGTGAATGTCCCGGCCGACCGGCCCGAGCGTGTCGATCACCGGCAACCCGCACGCCGAAAGCTTGTTCCCATCGCAAACGCCCCCGGAAGTCTGCACCTCGAACGCAACGCCAACGGCCGGGTCGTCGCCGACTTCCCGCAGCGCTCGCAGCATCGCGTCAGCGCCGTCGCTCAGCGGCTTGGGCGGATTGTTGAAACCGCCGTACAACTCGGCGGCATAGCCCTCACGGGCCTCGATCTCACGCGCCGCATCGGCCAACGCGCTTTCGATACGCCGCTGCATCTCGGTATCGGCCACCCGCGTGTTCCCGCGCAGCACCGCCAACTCCGGCACCACGTTGTTCGCCCCGCCGCCGGCGATCCGCGCGACGTTCACGGTCGTGCCCGTCGCCTCGTCCGTCAGCGCATTGAACCGCACCGCGAGTTCGGCCGCCGCGACGGTTGCGTTGCGCCCTTTAAAAAACTCTCGGCCCGCGTGGGCCGCCTGACCGCGCACAACGACCGCAAAATTCCCCGAGCCCTTCCGCGCCCCGATCAAGTCGCCATTGGGCAGGGCCGGCTCGTACACCATGCCGAACGTCGCGCGCTTCGCTTCGGCCTCGAGCAACGAACGCGAAGCGAACGACCCGGTTTCTTCATCCGGATTCAGGACCACGGTCCAGCCGAGCTGCGCTTTCATCGCGTCGGTTGCGTGCTGCTCAAAGGCTTCGAGCGCCGCGAGCATCACGGCCAGACCGCCCTTGGCGTCGGTCACGCCCGGGCCGTGCAAGGCGTCGCCGAAAGCCCCGTCGTGGATACGGCGGACTTCTTGGAACGGGTGATCCTTGGCGTACACCGTGTCGAAGTGGATGACGAGCAAGGCCTGCTGCGGCGCGTCGGGTCGGACGCCTGCGCGCAGCGCGTCGGCCGAAGATTCGATCTGCACCACGCCGGCGTCATCAACCCGGGAAGCGTCGGGCAAGGCGAGGCGTTCGGCGTGACCGGCAACGCGGTGGAGTTCGGGATCGAGCACATCGAGCATCGCGTCCAGGCCCGCGCGGTGGCCGCTGCCCGAGTTGATCGCCGCCCACGCGGCGACGCGGTCGGCGATCGCGCCGGACTGGGCGTCGAGGGAGGCGTGCATCGCGGCGGGATCGAACGCTTCGGACATCCTGGCAGCGTATCGCGTGGAGGCGTGAAGATCGTGAACCTGCGCGCCGCGTGCGCAACGACACGCGTTGAAATCCCTGTCGCGCCAACAATCCAACTCGGACGGCGGATCGGAGGCCGACCGCGCGGCGTGATGCCGGGGGTGAGCCGAGGGGCGTCGCCCGCGAGTCGCCGGGGCGAGTCCACGTCAGGTTTGAACGTGGGCTTCTGTACCCCCGGGGAACGACTCGCGTGGAGCGCGTTTCGGAGAACCCCCGGTGGGCGGTGCGTGGGGCCGGGGGCGAAGCGATCGCGGGAGGCGGCGCGGGACACCCCGGACGGGCCGGGTCCGCTCGCGTTCTTTGGCAAGTGAAGCAGGATGTGGAAAGCACCGCAGGTGACTGCGGTGCTTCGCCCGGATCAAGGCCTGTCGTTCCGTGTTATTCGGAAGGCTCGTTGCCACTAAATCCGGCGGCGGCGAGTTGCCGATCGATCGCTTCGAGCATGGCACCGCCAAGCGTGGATTCACCTTCTTCGACTTGAGCCTTCCGTGCCTCGGCCAGAAACGCGTCCCGCTCGGCGCTGAGTTCGGCGATGCGTTGTTGCAGGTCGGCCCGCTCGGTCCCCAGCGTGGTGATCTTTGCCACGCGTTCTTCGCCGGACAATCCGAGGAGAACTTCGGGCAGCTCCGCTTCGGCCACGGTCGCCACGTCCGCGGGCGCATCGGCGAACGTATCCACCAAATCGCGCCCCCGATTGCTATACACCGGCGTGGCTTTGCTCGCGGCACGGGCGACGGCCGTCGCGGGGGCGAGCTTCAGCGCCATCGCGTCTTGGGCGATCTGGTTGCGGCCCAACTCTTCACGAACGTCCGCGCGGCCGAACCAGAGGTAGGTCTTGTTGAGCTTTTCGTTGAGCCGCAAAATCTCGGCGTCCTGCGGGCAATCGATGTGCACGATCGCGCGGTCCTGGTCGATGTTGAGGTAATCGCCTTCGGCAAGTTGGGCGCCGGCCGACCAGTCGCCGTTGACGCCGGCCTGATAATCACCGCAGTGGATCGTGTTGACGACCACACCCATTTGGATTGCCCGGGCACAGGCGTCGCGATAGTCGACCGAGCCTTGCGTGAACGGCTCGTTGCCCGCGATGAAGATCGCTAGGTACGCGCCGGGTTGGTCCGACCAATCCAAGCGGGTTAACGCTTCGTCGATGACTTGGCCGCAATACTCGTCGCCGCCGTTGGTCGTGAGCTTGAATAGCGCGGCGGAGAGTTCGTCGAGGTTGTCGGTCAGCGGAACGACTTGTTGCAGGTAACCCTCGGCGGCGGGCAGGTTCGTGTTGCCGTACTGGAAGAGCGCGACGCGGAGGCGGGGCGGTTGGCCGTGTTTCTCAGCCTGGGCGAAGCGTTGGACGATCGTCCAGAGTTGCGACTTGGCCTGGTGGATCAGGCCGTCCATGGAGTTGGACGTATCGAGCAGCAGCGCGACGTCGATGACGGGTTGGACGCCGACCTCGCAGCGAATGATCGGTCGTTCGATCTGCGGGGGATTCGGCTCGTGGGCCAGTGCGGGGGGCAAGGCGAACGAACCAAGCAGCAGGCAAGACACAGCGGCGACGCGATGCATGGCGAAGTCTCCAAAACGAGGCGGGTTGATGCGGAAGCGCGTTGCTTCCATCCGGGTCCAAGCGTTCGACGCCTGGGGGCCCACCGAAGTTCCCGATTTGGAAATTTTTTATCGACGCCAGCGCCGGCTCAGGCCCGCAACAACAAACAGTGACAACGCCGCGGGTTCGGGGATGATTCGGCCGGCGACATCGAGCCGATAGATCACGCCTTCGACGCCGGTTTCGGTGAGGTTGAAACCGTAGACCAACGCTTCGCCATCGGGGGCTTCGGCGAAACCAAGGATGCGGTCGGGGACTGGCGTCTGGTTGGCCCGGGTGGCGAGCGCGAAAATTTGGCCCAAGGGATCGTCGGGGTTGGCAACGAGGAGGATCGCCTGGTCGCCGATAGTTCGGCCGTCCACGTCGACCAAATCGGAGTCGCTGTCGCCCTGATACTCGGCGAACAAAAAGTGGCCGGCAATCGGATCGAGCCGGTCGCCGCGGTAGACCATGCCGCCCATCGGGGAGACGCCATCGGTGTGGTCGTACTGGAAGTCGGGGAAATCGACTTGGAGCATGCGATCGATTTCATCGGTGGTGAGCGATCGGGTGGCGGAGCCGGATTGGCCGGCGGCGACGGTGACGGTGAGGGCTTCGAGTGCGGTGCGGTCCAGGCCTTGAACGAGCGTGGGGACCGCGTTCTTGTTGTCGGAATTGCCGACGTAGAAGAAGCCACCTTCAAGGATGCCCCAGCCGCCGTCGGACCCAGCCGTGACGGTACGGATGCCTTCGACGTTTTGCTGACCGGTATCGCTGGCCCAGAGCGTGGTGGAGGTTCGCGGCTCGTCGGGATCGATGAAGAGGCGGTACGGGTTGCGGAGACCAAAGGCCCAGACGAGGTCGTCGCCGGTCACGGCCGAAGGGTTGCGGGACAGCGGGTTGGCGACCGGGCCGGTGGGCACGGAGAATTTGGCGATGGCGTCGCCTTCGCGGTCGTCGGGGTCGGTGCCGAGGAACACGTCGCGGTTCGTGAGGTCGACACCGGGGGCGGTGGGATCGAGCGGGTCGATGCGGAGGATTCGGCCGAAAACCGAGTTGTTGGCGGGGTTGGGCCCGGGCATGAACCCCAAGCCGTTGGCGTTGTTTTGGTAACCCGTGCCGTTGCCGCCGTCGGCGGAGGAGACGTAGAGCAGGCCGTAGTCGTCGTCGCCGGGTTGGCTTCGGGGATCGAAGAGCAGGTCGCCGAGGTTGTGGGCGTGGTGGGGTTGGAAGGTGAGCAAGACTTCGCGTTTGGTCGGCGGGGCGGCGGCGGGGTTGGCGAGATCGTTGGGATCAAGGGTGTATTCGAACACGCCGGAGTAGTGATTGCTGTTGGCCTTGAAGCGGATGTCGCTGCCGGTTGGGCCGTAGGCCGGAGCGAAGTCGGCATGGGACGCGGGCAGACGATCGACGCCGGCGGGGTCACCTTTGGGGATGTTGGGATCGTTGCCGATGCCGGATTCGATGGTGTAGAGCTTGCCGTAGCCGGGCGTGCCGACCGTCAGGAAATCCGGGTGGAGCGCGACGGCGGTCATGCCGAGGTCGCGGGCGTTCACGGGGTCGGTGAGGTCGTCGCTGACGAGCACGGGCGCGGCGGTGAGCGAGCGGGCCGCGTCGAGGAAGCGGACGGTGCCGTTGAGTTGCGCGGCGTAGCCCCGGCCGAGTGCGTCGAAGACCAGGTCGGTGACGATGTTGAGCGGGTCGGCAAATGGCTCGGGCGTGGCGTAAGGCGACAGCGCGACGGTCATGCCCGGGAAGGATTCGATGTCGACGACGGGGCTGCCGGGAATGACGTCTCCGGAGAGGTCGTTTTCAAACGCCGCGGTCGGATTGATAAACGCGAACACCGCGCAGCCGATCGCTACCGAACCCCACGCCGAAAAATCTCGATCCATCTTCACGGACATCCTTGCCGTCTCCGCCAGATTTGCGTTCAAAAACCGCGGGGATATCCCCGCTATTGCAAAGTACCACAGGGACGCCGAGACGCCCGTCAATCTTGGAAATCTGCGGGAAAATCCTCGGCGCTCGCGGCGGTACATTCCCGTTCATGTCGCACGACACTTCTGCCCACCCGCCGCCCGGGACGGTCACCGCCTCGCTCCCCGACGTCCCACTCGGCCCGACGCCCGCCAACCAACGCTTGCTCACGCTCGACGTGCTCCGCGGGTTGGCGCTGCTGGGCATCCTCGTTATGAACATCCGCGGGTTCGCCGGCCTCGGCGCGACCTACATGAATCCACAGGTTCACGGACCGATGAACGCCGCCGACCACGCGGTCTGGTGGCTCACCAGTGTCTTCGCCGACGCGAAGTTTATGACGCTGTTCTCCCTGCTCTTCGGGGCGGGCGTCGTGCTCATGTACCAGCGACGCGACGCGGACGGCCTGCCCTCGGCCAAGCTGCACTACCGGCGGATGGTCGGCCTGCTGATCATCGGCCTGATCCACGCGTACTTCATCTGGTTTGGCGACATCCTCGTGACCTACGCGTTGTGCGGGATGTTGCTGTATCCGCTGCGGAAACTCCGGGCCGGCTGGCTGTTCGCGATGGGCGTGGCGGCGCTCGCGTTCGGGGCATTACTCATGGCATTCTTCGGTTTTGCGATGACCAAGATGCCCGCAGAAGAACTCGCGGAGTTGGAAGCGTTCATGAACCCGCCGCCGGACGTGATCGCCGAGGAAGTCGAGGCGTACCGCGGCGGGTTCGTAGCGCAGCTCGTGTTCCGTGCTCCGGTCGCACTCGAAACGCAGACGTTCTTCTTCTTGATCTGGGGCTTGTGGCGGGCGGGCGGCGTGATGCTGCTGGGCATGGCGCTGATGAAGTGGGGCGTGCCGGGCGGACAAGCCTCGGATAAAGCGTACGGCACGTTGATCACACTGGGTGCCGTGGTGGGTCTGCCACTGGTCGTGCTGGGCATGTTCGCGTTCCCCGCCGAGTCGCGCGACTCGATGCAGAGCTTCTTCTTCGGCGGCTTATGGAACTACGTCGGTAGCCTGTTCCTAGCCGGGGCGTATCTCGCGGCCGTTGTGTGGCTTTGCCGCAAGCCCGGCGTGTGGACGAAACCGCTCGCCGCGATGGGCCGGATGTCACTCACGAATTATCTCATGCAAAGCGTGATCTGCACGCTCTTGTTCTACGGCACGATCAGCCCATACCCGCTGTTCGGCCGGCTGGGTTACGCGGAGCAGATGCTCGTGGTGCTCGCGGTGTGGGCCGTGCAACTGGCGTGGTCGCCGTGGTGGCTGAAGCGGTACCGGATGGGACCCATGGAGTGGCTGTGGCGGTGGTGGAGTTACGGGAAGCGGCCGGCGTTTCGCCACGTGTGACAGTTGTCGCCCGACTCATGCTTGTGGCTTCGGCTCGGGTTTGGCTTCCGGCTTCGCTTCATCTCGCGTCCGGCTCGGGCCTTCGCCTTGCACCTTGCCGAGCACTTCGGGCAGGTCGATGCCGGCTTGTTGGGCCAACTCGTGCATCGGGGGCAGGGCACCGATCAGGCCGTTGAGAAATTGACCGGTCGAGCCGGTGGATTCGCCGGCTTTCGCGCCCGAGTCCCATACGGTGATCTTGTCGATCTTGAGGTTCTGGATCGCTTTGACCTGTTCGGCCACGAGCTCGGGCAGCTTCTCGACGATGAGTAGGCTCGGGGCGAGGTCCGGGCGGTTGCCGCAGGCCTGCATGAGGTGTTCGTAACCCGTGGCCTTGGCGTCGAGCACCTTCTGGATGCCTTCCGCTTCGGCGAGGTACTTGGCGAGCACGGCATCCGCCTCACCCTTGGCCACGCGACGCAGCCGCTCGGCCTCGGCCTCGGCGGTGATCTCGACCTGTTGCCGTTCAATCATCTCCTTGGCGATGACTTCCTTTTCCATCCGCGCCAATTCTTCTTGTTTTTCAGCCATCAAGACTTCACGGCTCGCCTTGGCCAGCGCGACGTCGCCGCGTTGGCGGGCCTCGGCCTGGCGTTCGGCGAGCGTGGCCTGCGACGCGACGATCTGGGCCTTGGACGTGTTCTCGCCGTCCACCGCCTGGGCTTCGAGCTCCGCGACCCGCATGCGTTCTTGGGCCTCGGCTTCCTTTTCACCCTGCGACGCCAAGGCTTGTTGACTCGCCAGCGCGATGTCCTGTTCGCGCTTGGCTTCCGCTTCGCCGGAGATGCCTTCGGCTTCAAGCGCGGCGACACGGATACGCTGGTCGCGCTCGGCCTGCTTCTGGCCCATCGTCGACTGTGCGACCTGTTCCGAGACGGACACCTCGCGTTCGCGATCCGCCGACGCCGTTCCGATGGCACCCTCGCGGTCGGCCTGGGCGGTATCGATCTTCGCCTGGTTGATCGCCTCGGCGGCGGCCTTCTTACCGAGCGCCTCGATGTAGCCGGACTCGTCCGTGATGTCGCGGACGTTCACGTTGATCATGTAGAGCCCGATTTTGTTGAGCTCGAAGTTCACGTTCTTGTTGACCAGATCGAGGAAACGCTCGCGGTCGGTGTTGATCTCTTCGATGGTCAGCGTCGCGATGACCAGACGCATCTGGCCGAGGATGATGTCGCGGGCTTGCAGCGCGATCTCTTGTTCGCGCAGGCCGAGCAGGCGTTCCGCAGCGTTCTGCATGATCTCGGGGGCGGTGCTGATCGCGACGGTGAACGTCGAGGGCACGGCCACGCGGATGTTCTTTTTCGACAGCGCCGACGTGAGCTCGATGTCAATGGTCATCGGCTCGAGGGAGAGGTAGGCGAAGTCCTGGAACACGGGCAGGATGAACGCGGCGCCGCCGTGGTAGCACTTTGCGGTTTTGGCCCCGCCGGACTTGCCGTAGACCACGAGGATTCGGTTCGGCGGACACCGGCGATAGCGGCGCACAAAGAACACGGCGAAGCCCACAATGATCGCGAGCACGATCGTGATGAGAATCAGGATGCCCAGGCCATCGAAGAGCGGTTGGGCGAGCGTGGGCGAAAGCGTGTTCAGCGTCATGGTGTCCCCTAAATCGTTTGGCGATCAGACATCATCAAAATGCAACCGGACGAAATCGTACTGACTCACAAGCCCCGAGGGCGACAAAGTTTGCGAAGCGATTTGCAGCGTTGCGTACGGGTTGTCCCGAAGGCGCGAACCGCGGGACATTCCTTAAGGGACTAAGGGAAAACAGGTATTGGCGACCACAGGCCGAGCGATACGCTGAAGTCAGAAATGTGATTCACGGTCGTTGCGACACGGTTTTGGGAGGTTTCGACAGGACGGCACGGTTGACGCTGGCAACGCCCCCGGGGGTTCCGGGCGATCGGCGTGGTTCTTTTCTTTTCACCTTGGGAGGTTCGAACGATGACAGGGACACAGACAACGGCTTGGCTTCTGGGCGGTTGGGTGGTCGGTGGCGTGATCGGCGTGGCGACGCCGGCGGCGGGGACGATCCCGTACACGCCGGTCGGCCCGTTTACCGAAGGCGCCCCGGGGATTGGGCCGGGGTTAATCGATGTCAAAGACGTGTACGGCAAGGAATACAGCCACGACCGCGACCACGAGATCACGGCCGTGGGCGTCGCGTCCGATCCGCATCAGGTCGTCGCGTGGGACGGCATCGGCGGCGTGACCAACGGGCAGGACTACTCCGGCGCGTTGGATCAGAACTTGGTGGAGTACGACGTCGATGCCTTGGCGAACCACGGCGACTTTGCGTTTCGGCAACTGGTCGATGAAGAGCGGGCACACCTGCTGTTCTCGCTGGACCGCGAGGTGACCGGCTTCTCGCTTTCGTCGAGCTTCCCCGTAAGCATTCCGGCGGGCACCGCGCCGGGCGTGATGCTCGCCAACGGCAACGTCGTCGGCGGCTCCGGCGAGATCAGTTACGAGTTGGGCACGTTTGCCGGGGCGAACGCGCCTGAGACGCAAGGCCTGTGGGCCGACCAATCGCAGATCAACGGCATGCCACTCCCCGAGGACATCGACGGCCTCGAAGTCTGGGGACCCGAGCCGGCCACCGACGCAGACGCAGACAAGTTTTCGCTCCGGCTCGACGGCTTCGCCGTGCCGCCCACCGGCGGCGTGCCCACGTCGGTCTACAACGCGGACGGTTCGACGTACATCGACCTGCCCACCATCGTCGGGGCCGTGACCTCGCTGCTGGGCCCGCTGCCTTCGCAGTTCCCCGCGCAGGAAGTCATCAACCTCGACGCGCTGATGGTGCAGGACATCGCCGGGAGCATCAACGACTTCGAACGCGACGGGACGGGCAACCTCGACCGCATCCTGTTCAGCATCGACCAAATCCCCGACCCCGCCGACCCCGACAAGTACTACGCCACCGGCTCGGAGCTGTTCCTGCTGGATGCCGCCGGCACGGCGTCCTACCTCGTCCACGGCGGGCATACCTGGGACCACGCCTACGCGCTGAGCGTCTTCACCCGCGGCACCCCGGACCAAGTGGACGAATACTGGGCCTACGACATCGACGCGATCGAAGCCGTCGGTGAATTCGCCGTGCCCGAACCCGGGACGATCGCGCTGTTGACGCTCGGCAGCGCATTCATGCTCCGTCGACGTCCGGCGTAAGCCGAACCGGGCGGGCCACGATCGCCACCACCGGCGTCCCCAGCCGTAACACAAACACGACCAGCGCCGCGTCTGGATGCGCGGCGCTGTTTGTTGTGCCCAAACGCAAAGCCCTCATCACTTGATCCGGATCGCACGCTCGGCCCCGCGTCTTCACCGCTTCGACCACCGCGTTGCGTTCTTCCAACCAACGCTTCACTTTCGCAAGCCGCCACGGCATGTCCGCCACCACCTCGTACGCACGACCAAGCCCGGCGATCGCGTCGTCGGGTAGCACATCACACGTCAACAACCCCAACCCCGGATGTAACGTCGCCATCCCCAACCGATGCAACAACCCCGCTCGCTCCACCGCCGGGTCCGCCTCAACGAGCCATGGCCTCAGCGCCGACACATCGAGCTCCCGCGCATCCACGGGCTCGCCGACCACCTGCTCCCAACCGCCATCACGCCGCAAACACACCGCCCGACGCGCCGCCTCGTCCTCCACCGCCGGCCGCTCACGCAACGCCCCGGTGAACCACGTCGCCTGCGTCAGCTTCCGCGCCTCACCCTGACCCAAGCCCGCCGGCTCGCTCACAAAACACGCCTCGCCCTCGCCCAACGCCTCACGCACGTCACCCACCTCCATCCCCGGCGACAGCTTCACCGCCGCACCCGCGCTGCCGTCGATCAACCGCCGCAAAGTCGTCGGCCCGGGCTCGAGTTCGTCCAACGCAAACGTCCGCAGCGCTTTGCTTTCCCCCGCCAAACGCGTCCGTCGAGCGGGGTCTAAATGAATCAGCCCGCCCCGAAAATCGATCGCCCCGCCATCTGCCACGTCGTTCAAATCCGCCACCACGCTCGGCACCCGCGCATTGTGTGACGCCATCGCCGCCCGCACCGGATCCAAATCCACCGCCAATACGTCGGCCACGCCCACGCGCTGAAGAGCCATCGCGTCCGCCCCGACACCGCACCCCAAGTCCAAAACCGGCCCCCCCATCCCCGCTTCCAACGCCCGCGCAAACCGCATCATCTTCGGCCGAGCCGCCGCCAACGACGTCGCCTGCTCCACGCCCTCCACATCCGCGAACAACCCCGCCGCCGCGTCCCCAAACTTCCGCGTCGCCTTTTTCCGCGCGACCACGATCGACAACGCCGCCCGCACGGCCACCGGATCGTCACACAACTTCCGCAGCCGAGCCACCGCCGCGACATCCCGCGCATCACACGCCGCCGCCGCCCGCAACAACTCCGCATCGGCCAGCGCCGCCCGCCACGCCGCAACCTCGCCGGGCTCGACCATGGACCCATCTTCGCTCGCAAAGCACAAGGCTTCCAGCCGACGGACCGTCCCCGAGTGGGTTGTCGAGGTAAGTAGTCTAGAGCAATTTGA
>JBCCDN010000101.1:0-10777 GCA_039030755.1 Planctomycetota bacterium
CGGCGTTTGTTTCGCCGGCCGAGCCCACCATGACCGCCACCGATACACCTGCCGTCCCCCCCCCGCCCGCGCCCCGACCCGATCCGGCACGGGATGCGTCCGCGTCGGCGCCTTCGATTCCTAGGCCGGTTGATCACACTTCGGCGCGAGGCTGGCCTTGGTGGGCGCTGCTCGTCCGGGGCTTGGCGGTGCTGATCCTGATCGGTGCTGGGGCGGCCGTCTTTGGCATGCTCCGTGCCTCGGCCCCGACCTTGAATGTCGACGAAGCCCAGCGTTCACAAACCCGTGTGCTCATCTACGAACCCGTTGCTGTGCCCGTGCAACGCCCGTTCCGCGGCTACGGTACCGCTCGCGCTCTGGACGCCACCAACGTCCCCGCTCGCGTCACCGCCACCGTCGCGTCGGTCCCCCCGACCATCCTGGACGGCGCCCGCGTCGAGGCCGGCGACGTGCTCGTTGAACTCGATCCCACCGACTTTTCTGCCGAAGCACAACGCTTGGACGCTGCGCTTTCCGAACTCGACGCCACACTCGACCAGATCGACAGCCAAGAAGCCCGGCTCACCGAACGCCTCGCCCTCGAAGAAGAAGACCTCACGATCACCGCCAACGAACTGGCCCGCGTCCAGCGCCTCGCCGATCGCAACGTCGCGAACGATCAGGACCTCGACCGCGCCCGCAGCGCCGAGCTTGCGTCTCGCCGATCCGTCACGCTGACGCGCGAGACGCTGGACGCGCTGCCGCCGCGCCGTGCCGGTATTGCCGCGCAACGTGCCGGCCTCGAAGCGCAGCGCACGCTCGCACAGGAGAACCTGCAACGCACCACCATCGTCGCGCCCATCGCCGGCGTCCTGCAAAGCGTCGCGGTGGAACCCGGCGAATCCGTCGCGCCCGGCCAACAAGTCGCCCGTATCGTCGACCCCAAGGTCATCGAAGTCCCCATTGCGCTGCCGGCCGCGAGCCAATCCGCCGTCCGCCTCGGCGATGTGGTCAAGCTTCGCCCGACCAACGACTCGGCCCGGGCGTTCGAGGCCACCGTCGCGCGGGTGTCGCCGGAGATCGATCCGCAGTCGCGCTCGCTCACGGTGTACGCCCTCCGCGATCAAACGCAATCCGCGCCGGAGGATCGCTTGGCCCCCGGCACATTCGTGGAAGCGGACGTGCTCACCGGCGACTTATCGCCACGTTTGGTCATCCCCCGCCGCGCAATTCGTCGCCAGCGCGTGCAAGCGATCGTCCCCAACGAGGCCGGCGTGCCCACGCTGGTGAGCGTGTCCATCGATCCGCTCTTTCCGCTGCGGATGGAACTTCCGGCCACGGGTCTAACCGACGACGAATGGGCGGTCTTACCCGACGATGCATTACCCGAGGACACAGCGATTCTTGCGACCGGCAGCAGCACCTTGCTTGATGGCCAGGCCGTGACGCCCGTGACGATCACCGATCCACCACGGCCTCATCCCACAGACGGCGACCCCCAACTTCCGGGGGCGGAATGAGCTTCGCGTCGTTCGGCGTCCGGAACCCGGTGCCCGCCAATCTGCTGATGTTCGGCCTGCTCGCCGCGGGCCTGGTCGCAGCCACGACGCTGCGGAAGCAGTTCTTCCCTGAGGTCGACGCCGAGTCGGCCACGATCCAGCTCGCCTATCCCGGCGCGACCCCCGAAGAGATCGAAGACACACTCGCGATCAAGATCGAAGATGCCATCTTCGACCTCGACGAAGTCGATGAGCTCAACAGCACTGTCGGCGAGGGCGGCGGCGGCATCGTCGTGAACTTCGTGGAAGGCCAGGACCCCGACGAAGCGCTCGACGAGCTCGAACGCCGGATCGACGCGCTGCAAGACCTGCCCGACGAGGCGGAGGAGATCACGCTGTCGCTCAACGAGCCGCGGCTGCCGGTGATCATGCTCGCGGTCTACGGCGACCTCGAAGAACTCGCGCTCAAGCGGGCGGCGCTCGCGCTCAAGGACGATTTACAAACGCTGCCCGACATGGGCGAGATCGCGATCGACGGTGCGCGGGACTACGAGCTGTCGGTGAATGTCCGCCAGAGCGCGCTGCTCGAGCAGGGCCTCTCGATCACGGCCGTGTCCAACGCGATCGCCAACTGGATGCGTGAGGTGCCCGGCGGCACGGTCCGCAACGCCGCGGGCAACACCAACGTCCGCACGATGGGCGTCACCGAGCGGGCTCCCGCCATCGAGCAGATCGTGGTGCGGGCCACCCCCGACGGCGACGTGGTCAAGGTCGGCGACGTCGCGACCGTCACCGAGGGCTTCACCGACACGGGCATCGAGAACCGCTTCGACGGCCAGCCCGCGGTGTATCTCACCGTGTTCAAGATCGGCGACCAGGACATCGTGAAGATCGCCGAGATGGTCCGGGCCTACGTCGCGGTGCGCAGCGGCGGCGACGCGGGGCAAAGCGTCTGGTCGTCCCTGACCAAGCCGCACGTCGCCGCGGCGATCGAACTCGCGCAGACCAACGCCCGCCCGCTCCCGGGCGGCGCACAGCTCGCGGTGTTCACCGACCTCGCCCGCTTCGTCGAGGGCCGGCTCGATCTGCTGCTGCGCAACGCGTTCTACGGGGCGCTGCTCGTGTTCGCCACGCTGCTGGTCTTCCTCAACTGGCGGGTCGCGTTTTGGGTCGGCGTCGGGCTCATCACTGCGCTGGCGGGCACGCTCGTGCTCATGGGGTTCATGGACGTCACGCTGAACCTGCTGACGATGTTCGGCCTGATTGTCGTGCTCGGGTTGCTGGTCGACGACGCGATCGTGGTCAGCGAGAACATCCAACGCCGCCACGAAGAGGGCGAGCCCGCGCTGGAAGCCGCCGTGAAAGGTACGGGTCAGGTGCAGTGGCCGGTGGTCGCGACGGTGATGACGTCGATCGTCGCGTTCTTGCCGCTGACCTGGATCGAGGGCAACATCGGCGACCTGCTCGGGGCGTTGCCGATCGTCGTGGCGTGCGCGCTGATCATGTCGCTGGTCGAGACGATGCTGATCCTGCCCAGCCACATGGGCCATTCGCTGATCCATCGTGATCGGGCGCGCGACCGGCAACGCGAGCAGTACGAGCAGGGCCACGGCGGCAAGCAGGGTTGGCTGCAGCGCTTCGAGAACCGGCGCGACGCGATCATCAACGAGAAGATCGTGCCCGCCTACGCGGCGGCGCTGGCCTGGGCGCTGCGGCTGCGGTACGTGTTCGTTGCGGGGGTGCTGGGCGTGCTGCTGGTGTCGGCCGGGATGGTGGCGGGCGGGCGGGTGCCGTTTGAGTTCCTGCCGCAGAACGACGCGGAGACGGTGATCATCGAAGCGCGGCTACCGATCGGCACGCCGATCACCACCACGTCACGCGTGGCCGAACGGATCGAACGGGCGGCCGAGGCGTTGCCGGAGTTCAAGAGCATTTCGGTGACGCTGGGCCAGACCGCGAACATCGAGACGGGCGCGACGAGCGCGTACGCGCCGCACATCGCGCAGGTGTTCCTGGAGCTGCTGCCGGTGGAGACGCCGGGGCGCCGGCCGAGCCCGCGGGTGATCCAGAGCCTCCGCGATGCGTTGGCCGGCCGACTGGACGAGGTCGATCGGATCGAGTTCGAGGCGGTGAGCGGTGGGCCAGGCGGCGCGGACATCACCGTGAAGCTGCGGGGCGCGGACACGGCGGAGCTGCAGCGCGCAAGCGTCGCGCTGCGGGCGAAGCTGTTGGGGTTCGCAGACGTGGCGGACGTGAGCGACGACAACGACCTGGGCCAGCCCGAGCAACGGATCGTGCCCCGCGCCGCGGACGCGGCGGCGGTGGGGTTGACGCCGGTGGACATCGCGCTGCAGGTGCGCGGATTCTTGTTCGGCCTCGAGCCGCACACCTTCGCCGCCGACCGCGAAGACATCGACGTCCGCGTCCGTATCGATCAAGACACCCGACGATCCCTGGCGGACATCGAGAACGCCTGGCTGGTCACGCCGACGGGCACACCCGTCCCGCTGAGCGAAGTGGCCGACATCGTCAGCGACACGGCCTACGCGACGATCAAGCGCAACGACCGGCAGCGGGTGATCTACGTCTGGGGCTACGTCCGCGACGGCGTATCGCCCGAGCGCGTCACGGCCGCGCTGGACCTGGACGCCGTGCGGGCCGAGTTCCCGGGCGTGGAAGTCACCTACGCCGGTCGGCAGGAACAGATGGGCGACGCGTTTGCGAGTCTGCCGTTGGGCGCGGGCGCAGCGGCGGTGATGATCTACATCATCCTCGCGTGGCTGTTCGGCTCGTACCTGCAGCCGCTGACGGTGATGGCGGTGATCCCGTTCTCGCTGATCGGCGCGATCTGGGGGCACTTCATCCTCGGGTACTCGCTCACATTCCTATCGCTGATCGGGCTGGTCGCGCTGGCGGGGATCGTCGTGAACGACTCGCTGATCTACGTGCAGTTCTTCAACGAACGGCGGCGGGCGGGCGCGGCGGTGGTCGACGCGCTGCTGGACGCGGGGCGGGCGCGCTTGCGGGCGATTTTCCTCACCACGGTGACCACCGTGCTGGGGTTGACGCCGCTCATTATGGAGACGAGTTTCCAGGCGCGGTTTCTGGTGCCCATGGCCATCTCGATTGCGGGCGGATTGATCACGGCGACGGTGCTCATCTTGGGGATCTTGCCGTGCCTGATGTTGATGTTGGATGATGTGAAGCGGGCGACGCGGTTTTTGTGGTTTGGACACGCGGGCGAGCGTCGGGTGTACGACGAAAAACCCGCAGAGGAACTCCGTGGGCTTGTTGAAATTTGAGTTGAGGGTCTTTGGGTTTAGACGCCGTCTTGTTCGCGCATGCGGTAGTGGATGGCGTGGCGGGTGAGCTCGTTGCCGTTTTTGAGGTCGAGCTTGGCTTTGATTTTTTCGCGATAGGTTTCGACGGTCTTGATGGAGAGATGGAGCTTGCCGGCGATGTCGCGGGAGCCCAAGCCATCGCCGATCATTTCGAAGACTTCGAGTTCGCGGTCGGAGAGCTGCTCGACGGAGGTTTCGCCGCGTTGGGCGTCGCCGGAGCTGATCTGCGAGAGCACACGACCGGTCGCGGATTCCGAGAGGTAGACCTTGCCCGAAAGGATGGTGCGGACGGCTTCGACGACGTGGTCGGCGGCTTGATCTTTGCGAAGGTAGCCCGAAGCGCCGGCCCGGACGACACGATCGGCGTAGAGCGCTTCGTCGAGCATGGAACAGACGAGCAGTTTGATGCCCCAGTCGTGGGCGTGGACCTGCTTGATGAGTTCGAGGCCGTGCCCGTCGCCGAGCGAGAGGTCCACGATCGCGAGGTCGGGTCTTTCGTCGCGGAGGAGCTCGTAGCCTTCGGACACCGACGACGCCTCACCGATCACTTCGAAGTCGTCCTCGGCGGCGAGCGTGGCGAGCAGGCCTTTACGGACGATCGGGTGGTCATCGATGAGGACCAAACGTGCGGACAGCGCGGCCAGATTCGCAGGGGCTTGGGTGTCGTTCATGGATAAATTCATAAGCAAGCCTTGGTTTCACGGCATGGGACACAATCGCGTACGACCGCGGCTATTCGTCCAGGGGCTTGATGCAGCGAACCGTCGTGCCTCCGCGGTGATTCTGAAACACGCTAAATGACACGTTGGTTATATCGGCGCGATGGCGCATAATCGTCAGGCCTTTACCCGCGCCGGGCGAAGATTCAGAGGATTCAGGGATCCCCCGACCGTCATCGCGGACTTCGAGCCCGAGCGTTTGGTCGTCGCGCACAAGACTGATGGATAATCGTGACGCCTTTGCGTGTTTGACGGCGTTGTGTGCGGCTTCGTGTGCGATCATCAGCAAGTGGTCGGCCTGCTCGTCGTTGAGTACGGCGGTCAAGTCGCGGTTGGCCAAGTCGATCTCGACGTCGACCTGGAGGGGGTGCTGCTGAGCGATCCGGTCACCGAGCTTCCGGAGCGCATCGGGCAGCTCAGCGGGCGTGGTTCGTTCGGGCAAGAGACCGTCGATGAGTCGTCGGACTTCGCCGGTGGCGTTAGCGATGATGTCGGCAAGGTCGTCGAGCGTATTTTGCTGGACGCCTTTGCCCTTGGCGTTGGTCTTGCGGGCCGACTCGATGAGCATGCGGAGGCCGGTGAGCTGTTGGCCGATGCCGTCGTGGAGTTCGTGACCGATGAGCCGGCGTTCCTGGAGCGCGAGTTCGAGTTCGTTGCGTTCGATTTCGGCCCGGCGGCGTTCGGTGACGTCGGTGGCCACGGCGAGGATGCCCTCGGGTTCGCCCGCGGCGTCGTACATCGGCACTTTGTCGGTTTGGATGTACCGCTTGCCTTGGCCGGGTACGTCGTAGGATTCGATGTAGCCGAGCTTGGACTGCCGCGACTGCATGACTTCGACGTCGTCTTTGTAATACGCCGCGGCATCTTGCGGAAAAAACTCCTCGGTGTTTTGCCCTTCGATTTCGTGGGCGGGCTTGCCAATTGATTCGGCGGCGGCTCGGTTCACCCGCAGGATGCGGTTATGCGCATCTTTGTAGAAAATGAACGACGGTACGGCATCCAGGATGGCCTGGGTCTGGCGGTACAAACCGGCGATCTCGAGATGGTCGCGTTTGCGCTGTGTGATGTCACGCGTGATGATCGCCACGCCGTCCCCGAGCGGGATCACCTGACGTTGAAGCCAAGTCGCGTGGAGACCTTGGTCGGCGGCATCGATTTGGATTTCATCAACAAACGGCTCACGGGTTTGCGTGACGCGGCGGTACTCCTCGAAGTATCCGTTGGTGCGGTTGATCGGCAACAACTCGCAAAGCTTCTGCCCGATGACTTGCTCTCGGGTCCGACTGACCAGGTCCGCTCCGCGTCGGTTCACGTCCACGAACTCGAAGTCCACAATGTCGTGGTCCGCGTTACGCACGCTTTGAAACAAATAGATCGCGTCGAGCGATCCATCCATCAAGGCCTGGAACCGCTCTTCGTTCACGCGGGCCATCTCGAAACCGCGTTGCTCCACCGTCACGTCGGCGATCGTGCCCACGGCCGTGCCGTTGCCCACGGGATAACCTTGACCACGGACGTAACGCGTCCCGCCTTGTTTGGTTTCAATGCGGTACGTCAGATCGAAATCCTGCTCATAAACGCGCAGCAGGGCCGACTCGACTTCGCCACGATCCTCGGGGTACACCGACTCCAGCAAGCGCGTTGCGTCGGCGTAGATCTCCGATGGCATCAGTTCCAGTACGTCCATCACAGCCGGGCTGACGTACTTCACGCTTTGCGTCAGCGGGTCCATCACCCAGAACACCTCGCGGAGATTCTCGGCGATCAGGCGGAAGCGTTCTTCCGATTCCTGCAACGCGGTTTGGGTTTGCTCGAGCGTGCTGATATCCCGGCCCACGGATTCGTAGCGGAGCACTTGTCCCTGCGCGTCGAAAAACGCTCGATCCACCCATTGCTGTAAACCACTGGTGCCGTCCGCCCGTTGCACCGGATGGTGGTAATGGATGCTGGGTCGACGCGGTGTGAGCAACGCGAGCTTGCTGCGGATGGCGTCGTGTTCGGCGTTGGGCACGAGTTCGAGGAACGGCCGGCCGATCAATTGCTCTCGAGATCGGCCAAACGCCTCGCAGTAGGCATCGCTCACTTCGGTCAGCGTGGTGTCTGGCTCGAAGCGACACGCCATCACCCCCGCTGGTTTGCGGTCCATCGGAATGGCCTGCGCGGGCCACAGGTTGGGGCTGGGTTGAGGCACGTTCTCGATCACATCGGATTATCGGAAAAACAACTCGACCGAACGAGCGGAAATGGCCCACACCCCGCGATTCAGGGAATCACCCACGCTACCTCAAAGTGAATCCAAGCGGCTCCGCAGGCAACTTGGTATCGAAATCCGTCCAAAGACAAGCGGCCGGCGGAACAACCTCTTCAACCGTTATCGGACGCCACGGCAAACACGGCCCACGCTCAACCCGAGAAGAACCAGCTCAACGCCGCGAGTTCTACGGCGGTGAACAATGCGACGCCCGCGCCCACGGCTAGCCATTTCTTCGCGGACCAGTTCGCCCAAAACGCCCAAGCCGCGCGGCAGACCGGCGGGACCATGCGGAGCTGCGGCTCGGCGGCGGTCGGGCAGTAGGCCGGGGCGTGGCCCCGGCGGGCCTGGTCCTGCACGATCGCGAGAATCAGCGACGTGTCGAACGGCGTGAGGCCCATGGATTTACCTTGGAGCAACAACCGCTCCCGATGCTCGGGCCGAAGAATCGAGCCCTCCAATTTTTCGGCAGCCCGGACGGCCAAGACCCAGCGGGGGTCGGCCGTATCGGAGATCGGCTCGTGCTGCGTGGGCTGCAACGACGGGCGGACCACCTGATCAGGGTCGGCCGTGACCAGACGCAGACGCGGGGCTTTGCGGGCGCGGTCGTCGAGATGGACGTCGGCGGGCGTTTCGATCGCGGGACCAGCCGGCCCACCCAACGCACCGATCGTCCCCGACGCGAGCTTCGGCGTTATCCCCCCACCACGCATCCGACCCAAGGCGTCTCGCCGTGCCGCCAAAGCGGCGACCACCGCGCGCGGCATTGCCGAACGCTCACGGTCAGTTGTCGAATTAGGAGATGAACGCGGTTCCATCGGAAAGTCCCCGGTGAAAACGACACATTTTATGAATCTTCAGTCTAACGCACGCCCGGACTTTCGCACGACGAAAGATTCCGAGATCTTTGGTCACGGGGATGTTCAGGCCGTGCGCAACCGTGACAACCGGAATGGCGGGCGTGCCAACAATGACGCTCGGACGGCGGATCAGAGGCCGATCGCGTGGTGAGGTGCCGGGGGTGAGCGAGTGACAACTTGGCGATCGTCGTCCGCGAGGCAGGCCAGGGAATCTGATCCGAGGCTCTCGCGGGTCGCGACTTGATCGTCCGGGGTGGCTTGAGAACGTTCGGTGGTCGGTGCGTGAGGCCGGGGGCGAAGCGACGCGGGATGCGATTCGTGGGCCGCCTCGGTTGGGCCGGGTTCGCCCGCGTTCTTTGGCAAGTGAAGCAGGAAGTGGACCCCACAAGGGGAAACACCGCGATGAATCCGGAACCTGCGCGGGCACGGCGTTGATCAAAGCGTGTTGCGTTGCCCGTCGAAGCGAGACGCGGCGGGGGCTTGGCCGTGAGCCAGATGCAGGTTCAGAAAATCCACCGCCCGTTGCCGAGCGGCTTCGTGGTTGTAGATGGCCGAGCCGCGGTGGCCGATGCCTTTGAGCAAGACGAGTTTGGACGTGTTGCCGTGTTTGCGGAGCGCGTCGTGGAAGCGTCGGGACTGGTCCAAAGGGATCACGTCGTTGGCTTCGCCGTGGAGGTGGATCATCGGGCACAAGCCGGGGCGGACGTGGTTGATGGGCGAAGCGGCGGCGGCGAAGTCCGGGTTCTGCCGGGGCGCCACGCCCAGGAAACGGGCTTCGGGGCTGGTGAGGCCGGCGTTATCGCGGCGGCTGGGCAGGTCTTGCAGGGAGGTGAAATCGGTAAAGCCAAAGTAGTTCACCACGGCCTGAACCCGGTCCGAGCAGTCGTCGTGGTCGGTGGGCTGCGGGGGATCGGGCGGCGTCGCGATCGGCTCGGGCAGGACGGGCGCGACGCCGAGCATGCAAGCCAGATACGCGCCGGTGGACGCGCCGCACGCGGCGATCGCCTCGGGGTTGAGTCCGAGTTCTTCGGCGTGGCCTCGGAGATATCGCACGGCGGCCCGGGCATCGTGGACCTGGGCCGGGAAGTGGTCCCGGGGGAGTAGCCGGTAGTTGGCGGTGGCCACGGCATACCCGTAGCGAACCAGCCAGCGGATCGGACAATGGTCTTTGGAGCCCGCACGCCAGCCGCCGTCGTGAAGCCAAAGCACCACGGGCACGGGGTCGTCCGTGTCGGGTCGGTAGACATCCATCAGCAATTGCAACTGCCGGCCGGGATAGGACGCATAGGCCCGATTTCGGGCGATGGCGGCGTGGGCTCGGGAGGGTGGCAGAGGGTCGGACACGCGGAACATCCCATCCAATTGGAGGCGGCCGAGCGCAACGGCACGTGGAAAGTCGGCGAGGCCGCCTAGGAACGTCAATGTATCGCACCGCCGCAAGGCTGGTCGACGGGCTTGCCGAATTCGTCCCGCCCCGGTACAAACAGGTTCGCGAGGCCGACCGGTTTCCCGCGATTTGCCCCGGATCACCTTCGGGTCCGCCCGCTGCGTCCCCGGGCAAACCGCGAAAACCGGACACCCCGCGATCCACCTTCCGCGCCTCCGCGTTCGTGGGCCTATCTCCAAGGCTCCGATCCCGGTCGTGTACAGGCTCCTTCTCCCGGCCCCGGACATCGTGCTCCGGTTGCCGACCGGTTCGATTTCTCGCTCGCCCGCCCCCTATCGGCAGGCCCGCCCCGAACATCCATCTACCCGGAATCTCCGCGGAATCCCGCCTCCAACCACACGCCTATGGACACCGCCACCGGCATCCTCGAACTCTCCGGCAAGGCCGACGGCCGACTCCGCCAACTCGACGGCACCTACGTCGCCGAGCCCAGCGACCCCGTCATCCCCGGCCATCTCATCGAAAAGCACGGCCTCCGACCCGGCCTCAAGCTCAAAGTCACCCTCGGCAAACCCGTCGGCGGCCAACCGCAGCACGGCCAGCAGAACCAAGGCGGCGGCAAGAAGAGCAAGAAACGCAAGAACAAGGTCAAGTTCAACGCCGTCGCCCCCGACGCCCGCCGGGCGAAAACCATTGACGAGATCGAAGACGCACCCGCCGAGCAGTACGCCCCCGAGCACG
>JBCCDN010000102.1:0-10656 GCA_039030755.1 Planctomycetota bacterium
CCGACGGCTTCGACAGACGGTTTGCCGAATAGCTTGTGCAGGAGGCCCGACCACCATTTGGAAGCGTTGGGTTTCCACCCGGTCCGTTGACGGCTGTGCCTTACGCCCACAAGAAGCACCGCAGCCGTGGCCCCGGCCGTCAGTAGCAAGGGGTCGGCGTGGCCAAAATCGCTTGGGGCGGGGTGGACCAACGCGGCCGCCAAGAACCAGATGGCCAGTTCAAGTTTGGGCCGGTCCGAACGGAGCAGCGGGAGGTCTGCCGTTTTGGCCACAAAGAAAACGGTGACGGCGGCCAGGGCAACTAAAGAGCCGAGCGTCGTCAAGCTCGGTTCGCATACCAGCCGAGCCGTCACGAGCAGCAGCGGGACCACGTGAATCGCCGCCAGAATCGCCCAAATTAAGCGACAAAAAATGCTGGTCAGCGATGCTGATACATGCTGAGCGAGCGTCGATTGCGTCTTCGTGTCAGCCGGGTGGCCAAGAAGCATCTCCTCGATAGTAGAGATTTACAGCGTCATGACAAATCGGTTGATCGTTTAGGTACGTCAACGCGTCCGTAAGGTCTGGTCGTGGGGATTGGGATCCGGCAGCATTAGATCGGGGTCGACTGCAATGAGCGCCGGTTGGCGGTCAAAAGTGCGGTCGAAGCGGAACTGGGTCTCGGCCGGAATCCATCGCTCCCGGAAAAGGGGGTCCTCTTGATCCAAGTCGTCGCTATCCAAGACGACCAATTCAATCGGAACGGTGAGCGGCACTCCTTGGTCTCACCCCAGCCTACGGTCTCTAGTTGTCGAGCGGTGATGCGGGCGGTGAGCCGCCAGCGGTCGCCGTCGGGCTCGACCCGTGCGTCGGCGACCGACAGGTCCCACGTCGTGACGCGGCGGAACATCGCGTCGAGCACCGGGTGATGCTCGGCGGGCAGCGCCGCGGCGAGGTGATCCACGAAGTCGTTGGCCGTGGGGAACGGCGCGGGGCGGTACCGCCAGCGATCCAGAAAGTTGGCGAGCACCGCTTCGAGCTGGGCCGGACCGCCCAGCAAATCGGCGAGGTACAGCATCTGCCCCGCCCCCTTCGCCCGTAGCATCGTCGAGTCCTTGAACTCCTCCGCGAACGGCACCTCTTCGTCGATCAACGCGCTGCGGCTGCGGAACGCTTCGAGAAGGTTTTGCTTCCGCAGCGCCCGGTCGGTCGCTGGATCACGACGTTGGTGCAGGTACAGCTGTGCGGTCCAGAACGGCAGCCCGGCATGGACAACCTTGGCCCCCGCGACGTTGGCGGGGATGATCTGGTCGCCCCACCAGATCATCCCCATCATGTGGGCGGCCATGGCGTGGAGGTCTTCGCCGCCGCTGGCCGCGAGGTCGGTCTTCCAGCCGAGTACTTCGCTGGCGAAACCCATGCCGCTACGCGTGCCCATCCCGTCGAAGTGCAGCGACTGTTCGACCATGTAAAAATCGTCGAATGGCGGCGGGCCGTACGCCTGCGTGAAGTGGGCGATCGCGTCGTGCAGCGCCTCGGCGAAGGCGTCGAGCGTGTGCGTGTGGTCCGGGTCGTGGGCGAGGATGACGTCGGGCAGGCCGTCGCGCTGGTAGCGGGTCTCGACCGTCCGGCCGGTGACGATCGTCGCCCAACCGCGGCTCGGACGATTGATGACCCAGCGGAACTTGGCTCGGCCGTCGTCGGTGGTCCCGCGTTCGACGAGCGTGCCGGGGTGGTAGGCCGTTTGGTCGGGCGCGGTGGTGATGGTCATGTCCACGCGGCGGACCCAGCCGAGGTGGTAGGTCGCGTGGGCTTGTGATTCGGAGTCGGGGCCCTGGGGCGCTTCCCAGCGTTCGGGCAGGCCGAACTTGCGCCGCTTCCACGCTGGCTTGTGCTCGACACGGTCGGTGTAGCCCACGGCCGGCATGATCTGCAGGTTCAACAGCGACGTGCCGTTGCCGATGACCTCGACGGGTGAGATGGTGGGCACGCCGTCGTGCTCGGCGTGGACGGCGAAGCCGGCGGGGGGGCGGGAGACGGTGGTGAAGGTGAGCGTCGTTTCGGCGTCGGGAGGCAGCGGCTCAGTTAGCTCGAAGACGTGGACGTTCAACTCAGGATCGGTGTGCGTTCGTGTGCCGCCGGGAATCGTGAGTTCTGGCAGCTCAAGACGCGGATCGGCGAGCACCATGATCTGCTCAATCGGCGTGTCGTGCGGGTTGTGCAGCGCGAGGGTGCCGGTGAATGTGAAGCATCGGTCTTCCGGAACCAAGTCGAGTTGGCCGGTGATCTCGACCACACGCGGCTGGCGGACACCGCGCCACTGCTGCCCGTACGTGCGCTCGATCTCCGCTTTCACTGCGTCGGCATTGACCGGCGGCCACGTCGCCCGCACGGTTGACTCGTAGCCGATAAACCCGCCAACGGCGACGAAACAAACCACCAGCGCCACCAGGATGACTCCGCCGCGTCCTCCCCCGAGCCGCCGCCGCATCGCCGACCACCGGTCGCCCGGCTCCGGCCCCCGCGTGAACGCCGACCAACCCCACAACCCGAGCGCTGCCGCGCCCAGCGACCAATACAGCAGCAGCCAGAAGTGCGCTTCCCAGAAGTGACCGTACCCGTCCATCAGCGAGTACCAGAAAAAACTCGTCGCCCCGTAGCGGAACAGCGGGTGGTACCAGCCCAACGCGTCGAACAACGTCTCGGCTAGGTAAACCGCCAACACCACGCCCATCGCGACGTACCGCTGCCGAACGATCGCCTGCGCCGAAAGCGCGAGCACCGCGAGGAACACGTAGTACGGGGCCTTGAACACGAACGTATCGGTCAGGTGCAGGCCCAGCTCGAAGTTGAAGTACCCGTGCGTCGCCTGGTACGTGAGGTTTACCAGGATCGACAAACACCAGAACGCGAGCACCACCGCGATCAGGGCGATCAGCTTCGCTGCGTAGCGGTGCGTATCACGCGTCGGCAGCGCGTCGACGATTGGGTCCACGCCGTGCGAGCGTTCCCGCCACATCATGTCGCCCGCCACCCATACGATCGCGAGCACCAGGACCTTGTCGAAGTAGAACCCCGTGTTGTGCACGAGCAGGTCGGTGCTGGGCAGCGAGAAAGAGTGCGTTACCGCGCTGGCCGCCGCCCACCACAGCGTGAGCGCGACGAATCCGACGATGAGCTTGACCCCCGGGGCACGCACGACGCACATCAGCTCCCACGCGACCATCCGGCCGACCGTGCCGGGCATCGCCAACGCCGCGATCCGAGCCACGCCCAAGCGATGCAAACCGAACCGTCGCTGCCGTGACTTCGCTTCGCCGTCCCGCCGTTCACGCATCGGGAACCACGCCACGCCTAATCCCACCAACCCAACCGTCACCCCGCCCCACAGCACCCGGTTTAACAGGAGTAGCCCCGCAAGCGGCGGGAACAACGTGTTGTTCTCCGCCACCGTCCGGCCCATCGTGAACTCGGCCGACGCGATGCTCCCGAACGGGTCCAGCAACGCAAAACGCGCAAAAAGATCGTGCCGCAAAACGTCCTGACCCAGCAGCATCCGCGACGTCACCCACAACGCAACGAAACCCACCGCCGCCGCGTATGCCGCCGCCTGGCTCTGGAACCGCGCGCTCACTGCGAAGCACAACGCGCTCACCAGCAGGAAGTTCGGCACGACGAAAACCGCCGCCGCGGTGACGTAGTTCGACCACACGTTGGGCCCGATGTACTCCGGGGCGATACCTGGCGCGAACGTCCCTAGCCAGACCCCCGGCAGGAAGAGCAACCCCGCCGCCAACACGATCGCCACCGCCACCACGAACCGGCCTAACGCCAGCGTCCACCGGCCCGCGCCAGTCGTCAGTGTCACGCCCGCCGCGCCCGACGCCCGGTCGCGGGCCATGGGTTCGCCGACCACACCCGCCGCGACGAGCACGGACAGGAGGCTGTACACGATCGACCGCGTCGCCAGCGTGTCCGCCCCGTTGATCCACGCCCCGCCGCTGGCAGACCAGCCGGCCTGCACCGTGTCGCCCACCGCCAGCAGGAAATAGCCCAGCAGCGCGAACCACACGAAAGGCCGACGCAGTTGCAATCGCCATTCGGCTCGCGCCTGCCCGGCGAAACGCGTCCACCGTTGCGATCGCCTCGGTGAAGCCGTCGCCCCACCGCGTTCGCCGCTGACGGAGGACAGCACGCTCACGCCGACGCTGCCTCCATCATCGGTAAGTCGATGCCCCCGGACCCGGTGTGCAAGCTGTAAAGGTCTTCAAGATCCGGCTCGGTCGACTCAAACCCCAGCCCGCCCAGCGCTTCGCCGTATGCCCGCAGCACCAGTCGTCCGCGGTGCGGACGCCACGCCAACAGCGTTGCTTCGCTTCGCCAACGATCCAGCTCCGACAACGCGACGGTCTTCTGCCAAACCTTGCCACGCAACTCGGCGACCAATGCTTCGGGGTCGCCCTCCAATTTTAATGCCCCGCCGTCGAGCAGCGCCATCTGCTCGCAAAGCCCGGCGATGTCTTCCACGATGTGCGACGACAAGAGCAGCACGCAGCCCTCGGCCGCCTCGGCAAGCAGGCACTGGAACCGCCGTCGCTCGGTGGGGTCCAGCCCGGCGGTCGGCTCGTCCACGATCACCAGCCGCGGCGGCGTGAGGAACACCGTCGCAATCCCGAACCGCTGCCGCATTCCCCCGGAAAACGTGTCCAGACGCCGGTCCGCGGCGTCCGCGAGGTTGACCCGCTCGAGCTGCGTTTGCACGAGCTTCCGTCGTTCCCGCGCCGGCCCGACACCGCGCATCGACGCGAGATAGTCGAGCATTTCTCGGGCCGTCACCCGCGGGTACACGCCTGCGTCCTGCGGCAGATACCCGATCACCCGGCGGGCTTGCATCGGTTCATTCAACAAGTCGATGTCGTCCAGCGTGGCCCCCCCGGAAGTCGGCGTCTGAAGCGTCGCGAGGGTCCGCATCAGCGTGGACTTGCCCGCGCCGTTGGGCCCGAGCAGGCCGAACGTCCCGGTGGGCACGTCCAGCGACAGGTCGCGAAGCGCTTCGATGCCGTTGCCGTAGGTCTTGCGTAGGTTGCGAATCGTCAGCATGCGTGGTCAACGTACCGGGTGGTCCCGAAAGCGAAAAGGCCGGCGGAACCTTCGCCCCGCCGGCCCGGGTCTCTCTCCAAGCGTTCCGGGTCACGCCCGTCGCCGACGCGTCGCCATCAGGCCGATTCCCGCCAGCACCGCGGCCGTCGCCGGCTCGGGGATCAGCGACACCGACGCGTCCAGGTCGCCCGCCCCGGTCAAGTCGAAGAAGAACGTTGTCCCCGACTCGCCAAGAAATGGGTTGGGGATCACCGTGGTTGGTGTGGTTGGGTCCGACACCAGCCGGCCGTCGCTGGTGATGTTGCTCGCGGCGGTTTCCAGCTCCACCACCTCACGGAGTGAGGGCACGATCGTGTTCGAGAGGTTTCCGTCGATGCCGGCCGCGAAGGGATTGAAAGCCCCGTACGGGAACAGGTCATCGCCAGACGAACCGATCGCCGCCGACTGTACCGCCGCCGTGCCGCCGCCTTCGACCCCGATGTTGTCGAACTGCACGCCCGCCGCGAGCAGCGCGTCGCCGATTTGCGTCGGGGTCACGCCGTTGCGGAGGAACGCCGCGTTGGTGTCGTCCAGCGTCGAGAAATCCAGCTCGTAATCGATCGAGACGTCGTCGCCGGTGATCGTCACGGTCGCGATACCGTTGGGATCGAAGTCGGGGAAGTAGAAGTCATCGCGATTTTGGGTGAGGTTGCCGTCCGCGCGGCCGGCCCCGAGAGCGAGACTCCCCGCGGTCAGCGGTCCTTCGGTACGGACCGACACCGCTTCGATGCGGTTGAGCAGCGGCGAGTGCAGGTACAGGCCGCCGTCGCTGTTGTTCCCGCCGATGGTGTAGGTGCCGTCACCGGTGAAATCGGGGATATAGATCTGGCCGGCAAACCGCAGCCAGTCCTGCCCGCCCGGCGTTCCGGGGAACGCGAGGTCGTTGACCAGCGCAAACAACGCCGACTCGGTGATCTGCACCGTCCCGCCGCTGCCGTCGGGCACCGTGATCAGATTGCCGTTGTATGGGTCCAACTGCGGCGGACCCACGAAGTTGCCGTCCGGCAGGTTGGCCGTGAATTGAATCACCGCACTATCGGCCGCTGCCCCGGAATAGGACGACACGGTCAGGGCACCGGCGCATAAGGCGGAAAGTATTGAGGACTTTTTCATCACTTCATCTCCTGAAAGGGCCGTGCCCCATTGACGATCGCAGCGTTGGCCTCACCGGCCGGTAATATCGCTCCCGATCAAGTTATTGAACTTTAGTCTCAATTTCATTTAAGTTCAACCCGGCCTAGGAAATTTCACACGCAAGGCCTTATGGTCCGAGTCGACAACCGGAGGCGACCATCAAACTCCATTCGCGGTCGTGATTCGCCCAGTTATTAACCGTCGCGTTGCTCCAACTGCGACCGGGCCGTGGCTCAGTCTGAGCCGGCGTCATCGCTCGCCATTGGATTGCACCACGTGCTCCCGCACCACCCCGAAAACCGCGTCCGCGGGGCTCCGCGTCGCCTCGTTGCCGTAAAGATTCGTCAGCACCACGATGAGCACGTCGTCGTGATCGGTGAGCACCCCGGCCCGGACGTGGTACCCCGCGACCTGCCCCGCGTGCCCCAGGATCGATCCGCGCCAACGCTCGAGGCCCAGCCCAAATACCGAACCCGCATCAGCGTCGTACGTTGCCCGCCCGTCGGCACTCAGCCCTTCCAGTTGTGCTTGATGCGTCGCACCCGTAAGAAACTCCCCGTCGATGATCGCTTGCATCAGCCGCCGGACGTCGCCCAAAGTCGACACCACCGCCCCCGCCCCGTGCCACATCGTCGGCGACGCCTCGGTCACGTCGTGCAGCACCACGCCACGCGGCCGCCACCACACCGGCCCATCGGCGTCGCCCGTCTGGTACCCCCGCGCCGACGGCTCGGGCATCGCGAGGTCGAGTGTGTACCGCGTGTGCTCCAAGCCCAACGGCTCGAACACGCGCTCGTCCAACAGATCGCCCAGCGACCGCCCGGACGCCAGTTCCAGCACCCGCCCGGCCAGCACGTAATTCGTGTTTGAATAGCGATAAGTTTCGCCCGGCCCGAACGCGAACGGCTCGCCCAACCGAAACACCTCGAGCAACACCGACTCAGGAGCCCGCCGCCGCTGCGGCTCCGCCGCGTACCGCTCCTTCACGCCAGGCAATCGCAAATATTCCACCAGCCCCGAACGGTGCGAAAGCAGCTTCGTCAGCGTAATCGCCTGGCCGCCCTCGATGCTCGGCAGGCCCGGCCCGAACCACCGCGATACCGGCTCCTCCAGCGTCAGCATCCCGTCGTCCACCAGGGTCAACGCCGCCGTCGCCACGATCGGCTTGGTGACGCTCCCGATCCGGAACGCGTGTCCCGTCGTCATCGCTTCGCCCGTCGAGACATCGGCCACGCCCAACGCGTACTCACCCAAGGTTTCGTTGCGAGCGTAGATGCCCACCACGAAACCCGGGATGCCCAACTGTTCGCGTGCGGCTTCGAGTTTCTCAGCCAGCGACGCATCGGCGTCCAGACTCAGCGCGACTTCGGCCACCGCGGCTTGACCCGAGCCATACCACCGATATGCCCCGAACAGCGTCATGCACGCCAAGACCACCAACCCCAGACGCAACGCCCGCGATCGGGAGACGCCGAGCACTTAGTTGAAGCCCCCGTCCCACCAATCGTTGTTGGGCGTGTCGCCGTCGTACACCGTGCCCAACCGGACACGTTCGTATTTCGGATCGGCGAAAGCGCCGCCGGCGAAGTCATACTTCACTTCTTCGGAACTGCCGTGGCCGTCGAGCCACGCGACGTTGGCGTTACCCGCGTGCTGCCCGCGGATTGTGGGCTGGGCGAGCGGCCCGGCCCCGTTGGCGACCCGCGGCGGGTAGGTCGAATCCACGGCCGGGTTGATCTCGAACTCGAAGTTCACGACCACCTCGCCCTCGAAGTTGTTGTCATACGTGCCGGCATCAGCAAATGCGAGCGTGCCCGCCGGGTCTTCGATGGAGATCTGTCGGAAGCCTTCCCAGCGGGCCGGGCCGAATTGCACGCTGGGTTCGCCGAGCATTTTGCCGTTGTAGCCGTAGTCCACCTCCGGGATCTGCGGCGCAAACGGCTGCCGGAACTGGGCCATGAAGTCCGCGGGCGGATCCCAAGACGGGCAGCCGCCGATCTGGGTTGCGTCGCTCAGATATTCGCCCAGTAGGCTGTTGGCGAACAGCTCGTCCGGCCCGCCCGCCGAGTGGGCCACGCCCCACCATTTGGGCGTGCGGTTGCCGCCGGCGAAGTACGGCATGTCGTAATCCTCCCAGCTATGCGGCACTAGCCGACCGTCGTAGTCGTCGACGTACATCTGGGAAGCGATCCCGATCTGCCGCAGGTTTGAGGCACACACGGCCGACCGCGCCGTCTCCCGTGCCGAACCCAACGCCGGCAGCAGGATGCCGATCAGCAGCGCGATAATCGAGATCACCACGAGTAGTTCGATCAGCGTGAAACCACACTGCGATTCAGAGCGTTTCATCGGCGGTCGCCTTGCCTCACTCGGCCGCAAGCGGATATCAACCCAAAGCCTAAGGCCGCCACGCCTAACGCCGGTTCCGGGATGCTCGACAATCCAAGGGGTTGGTTCGGTTGGCTGCTGCCCCAATTGTTGAGGACGACGTTGAGCTCCTCTTGGTCGACGGCTGTGGAAGAAAAGGCCGTGAAGCCGTCCTCAAAATCACGCGGCCCGCCCCAATTGTTCAGCACCAGATTGAGGTCGCCCTGCTCGACCGAGCCGCTGCCGTTGAAGTCACCCGCTAGACCGAGTGAGCCGATCCGACCCACCAGACTCGCCACGCCCGACCGGTTCATAAACACGTTCGCACTGGTGATCGGCCCCGCACCATCCGAGCCAACCACGTCGAATGTGTAATCCGTACCCGATAGCGTCAAGGTTCCATCAACGCTCGCCCGGCCGAAAAACGGCGTAGCCACCGAAAACACTTCGAACGTCACGTCGCCCGTAATGTCCAACTCGGCGAGCTGACCATCGATCAACGTCAGGCCGCCACCGGAAAGGTTGTCCACGGTGAGCTCGTAAGCGAACGGCGCGTTACCCGCGCCGCTGCCGTCGTTGTACGGCGTGAAGACCGGCGAAAACGGCGAGATGTTGAGTTGCGGAACCGTCGCGCCTAACGGCGGCCAGTTCGAACGCGGATCCCCGGTCACGGTGGGATCGACCACCCCGTCGTACGCAAAGGTGTTGAGGTCGAACGCCAACGCACTAACCGGAATGACCTCCGTGCCCACACCCGTCAGCAGTGACGCGTCGAAGTTCAATCGCCCTGCACTCAGGGTGGATGCGTCGGCCTGGGTCACGGCTTGGTTTTGGATGTCCAGCACGTTTCCGCCGAAGAACGCGTCGCCCAGCAGCGCGTAATCGTTTGCCGTCGACTGCGGACCGGCGATCACGGCCGTCCACGTTCCCGAACCGCTCACAAATCCGGACGGGACCTCGAAATACGGATAGTCCGGCAGCCCGTTGTGGTTGGGGTTGATACTCCCGTCGGCGTTCCGACCCGAGATGCCGCTCTCGCTCGTCGAGTTCTTGGCATTGGTCAAGGCGACGTACCCCGTGGCGGGCCCACCCAAGTCGACAAACACTTGCTGGGCGAACGCATATCCCGCCGACACGCTGAAGTAGCAAACCACCAAACGTCCACACCAACTTCGCTTCCGCTTCGGAGTCCGATTCAATAAACAGCTGTTCATAGTGATCTCAAGTGACTTCAACCGGTCTTCTGCGGGGCATTCTTAGGCTTGTTAGGCCGGTAACCCCCGCCGTTCGCGCTGGCGAACGGCGGAGACTCTCTCCTCTGCCCCGGAGCTTGCACGCTTAGCGAGTGGCCACTCGACGACACAACACCAGGGCCGGCAGCAACAGCGCGGTGGCGAGGCCGGGCTCAGGAACGAGCGACGCGGATCCTTCGCGGTTCATGAACAAGTAGAATTCCGGCGCGATGAACGGAAGACTGCCGGTTTCGGCGATATCGAACGCATAGTCGAGCCCGCTCAATGAGAACCCGCCTTGCTCACTGATCATGGCCGTAAATGACGGGGGAAGCTGAGCGCTGCGTACGATGATGTTGACGTCACCGGTCACATCCATCGAGACCAACGTTCCGTTATTGAATGTCAGGCCGTTGCCGGTGACGTTGGTGATGCTGATGTCATACGCCAAGGCCGCGTTGCCGGCCCCGCCTCCGTTATTGAAGGGCGTGTAGATCGGTGAAAACGGCGAGATCGGGCCCGCACCGATCGAGCCACCTCGGCTTCCGTCATAGTTCAGCGTATTGAAGTCGAAGGTCAACGCCGAGACGGGAACGGTCTCCGTACCGGTTCCAGACACCAGGCCGTTGTCATAGTCGATCCGCCCGGCGCTCAGCGTGCCGGCGTCGGGTTGGGTCGCGGCGGTCACGGGCGTGTTGATCGCCGGCGCGGTGCCGTACACGCCGGCCAAGAATGCGGTGTAGTCATTCGCCGTACTGAGCGGCGACGCGATGATTGCCGAGAAAACGCCCGGATTGTCGAAGCC
>JBCCDN010000103.1:0-10630 GCA_039030755.1 Planctomycetota bacterium
CTTAAAGCCTGAGAATATAAAAAAGAGTATACTGATTGAGGTTATGCCCAGTAATCCCGCCCACCAGGGCTGGCCCACACCGGTGTGTAGGTCAAAAGCAATCATGGCCCGATATCCACCACGCCGCTCGGCCCGACCCGCAGCGCACCGAGCAGATACGCCATCACGTCCCGCACCGCGACCGGCGTCACGCGCGTCTTGACCCAACGCGGCGTGACCATCATCGGCAGCCGCTCGGTGAGATAACGCACCATCTCAAAGCTGGCCGACCCCGACCCAATGATCGGCCCGGCGCGAAACTCGGTCACGCCGGCGCGACCCGGCAAGCCGCCCGCCAACACTGCGCCGACCTCTGCCCGACTACCGAGGTGTTCGCTCGTGGCCTTGGCTTTGGGTTGTAGGCCGCCGAGGTAGATCACGTGCTCCGGCGGGTTTCGCGCCTCTCTGCAGGCCGCGCAGAAATTCTCCGCCGCCGCGCGGTCCGCAGTGCGGAAGTCGCCCGTCGCGTACATCGAATGCACGAGGTAGTACGCCGCGTCGACGTTCCACACCGCCGGGCCGACCGTCTCGGGCTCGAGCAGATCGCCGCGCACGACCTCGACATCGTCTTCCCACGGCCGACCCTTCACCGTGTCGAATTTCCGCACGAACACCCGCACGTCATGGCCCGCCTCCAGCAACCGCGGCACCAGCCGACCCCCGATGTACCCCGTCGCTCCGGTCACGAGCACACGCATGGCCATAGCGTAGGACTCAATCCGCCGTGACGCGCTCGATAAACGACTCGGCCAACGCAAAACGCGTTTCCCGCTTCTTCGCATCCATCCGATTCAGCGTGCCGAGCATCATGGACATCCGCGCGTTACTGCCGAAGAAATCGCGGTGCTTGTCAACGAACCGCCAATACAAGCCATCCATCGTCTCACACCAGTCTTCGCTTTTCTTGTAGCAGTCCGACATCTTGACGAGGTAGTTGCTGCCGCAGATGTACGGCTTGGTCGCGAAGATCCCGCCGTCGCTCATCAGCCCCATGCCGTAAACGTTCGGACTCATCACCCAGTCCGACGAATCGACAAACATGCACATGAACCAGTCGTACGCGTCTTGCGGCTGGACTTCGCAGAGATTGAAGAGGTTGCCCATGACCATGAGCCGTTCGATGTGATGCGTCCAGCCGAACTTGTTCGCTTTGTGGATCACATCGTCGAGCGGGCGTAGGCCCGTGGTGCCGTCATACCAGCAAGGCTTGAGCTTGCGCTCGTGTCCCCAAAAGTTTTTGGTTTCGTCTTCGCGTTCGTACTGCCGGTACACGCCGCGGATGAACTCTCGCCAGCCGATGATTTGCCGCACGAACCCTTCCAACGAATTAATGGGCACGCCATGCTCGCCCGCGTATGCCAAGGCCCGATCCACGATTTCCTGCGGGGTGACCAGTCCCAGGTTCATCATCGGCGATAAAGCCGAGTGAAACAGCACCGGATCCCGGTCGCTCAGCGCATCTTCATATGCCCCGAACTCCTGAAACCGCTCTTCCAAGAACTGCCGCAGCCACGAAAGCGCTTGCCGCCGCGTCGTCGGCAACCAGAAGTCATCGAGTTGCCCGGGATGATCCGAAAACCGTTCGGCCACCAGCGATTTCACTGCGATCACGTGTTCCGTCGGCGTCGCCCAGTCCGTCTCGGGCACCGCAACCTTCTTCGGCAACTTTTTGCGGTTATCCCCATCGAAACTCCACTGCCCGCCTTCCGGCTTCCCGTCCGCGTCAACCATGACTTCCAGCCGCTTCCGTTGACGCTCATAGAACTTCGCCATGTACGGTCGACCGCCGCGCCCGCCCCCGGAAGTCTCTTGGAGGTACGCCTCAAACTCGTCCCGAGGCGTCACGAACATCGGCGAGGGCAACACCGTCAGTTTCAGTCCCCGTTCGTCCGCAAACGCTTCGATCCGCGACTCGAACCACTTGTCCTCGATCTCCCAGACAATCAGTTCATTCAAATCCAGCGATTTGGTTTCATCGAGGTACGCGGCCAATCGCGTCTCGTACGGGATATCTAACTCCGGCCCGTCCAAACCATCCAACGCCGTGTATTGCACCGTGACGCCATGCTCACGCAGCTCATCCCGATAGCTCCGCATCGCCGCCAGGAACAGCACAATCTTCTGCTGATGATGCTTTTGATAAGTGCACAGCTCCCAGTCCTCGGCCATATACACCCGCACCCCGGCCGGGTCCTCGATCCGTTTCTTGAGTTCCGCATACGGAAAGAGCTGGTTCCCCAGCACGACCATGAGTTTCTTCGACGACGGCATGCACGACGGTAGGCGTGGAGGCTTTTTCATCCCAGCGTGCCGCCCGCTTCGTCGCGTTCGACCTACGCTTCAGCATGGCTACGCAGCAAATCCACGCATCCCGCATCAAGCAGCTCAACGACGCCGAACCCTCCACCGACGGCGACTACGTTCTTTACAGCATGGAGTCCAGCAACCGCACGCAGGACAACCACGCCTTGGAATTCGCCGTGCAACGCGCCAACGAACACGGCAAGCGCCTGCTCGTGCTCTGGCCGCTCTTCGGCAATGCGTTCGGCTCACACCGCCGTCAGAAACACTTCTTGCTCCAGGGCGTTCGAGACGTCGAAGAAAACCTCAAGCAACGCAAGATCAAGTTCGCGGTGGTCAAGGGAGAGCAGGCCGACACCACCTTGAGCTTCTCGAAAGACGCCTGCGAAGTCGTGCTCGACCGCGGCTACCTCAAGCACCACACCGCGTGGCGGGATGAGGTCGCCAATGAATGCGACGTCCGCGTGACGGAGGTCGAGTCCGACGTCGTCGTCCCCATCGAAACCGCCAGCGACAAGCGCGAGCACGCCGCCCGCACCATCCGTCCCAAAATCACCAAGCGGCTGAGCGACTACCTCGTCGAACTCAAACCCACGCCGATCGACCAGGACTCCCTGAACCTTGCCGTCGCCTCTGTCCCCCTCGACGATCTCGAATCCGTCCTCGACGACCTGAACCTCCGAAGCGGTTTCGGAGGAGACGGCGAGGGCGTAGGCCCCGTCCCGCTCTTCATCGGCGGCGAGAACGAAGCCAAACGCCGCTTCCGAGCGTTCCTACAAGATCAGTTCCACGCCTATAGCGCTCACCGAAACCAGCCGCAGACCTCCGACTGCTCATACATGTCCATGTACCTGCACTTCGGCATGGTCTCGCCGATCTGGCTCGCGATGGAAGCACAAGCCTTCACCACACCGGGCGACGACAACCGCCTGGACTTTATTGAAGAACTCGTCGTCCGCCGCGAACTCGCCATCAACTTCTGCGCCTTCGGCGACGACTACGACTCATACGACGCGCTGCCCAACTTCGCCAAAATCTCCCTCGACGAACACCGCGACGACGAACGCGAATTTGTGTACACGGCCGACCAACTGGAAAACGCCCAGACCCACGACCCATACTGGAACGCCGCGATGCGCGAGATGCGCTACACCGGCTACATGCACAACTACATGCGGATGTACTGGGGCAAAAAAGTCCTCGAGTGGACCAACACCCCGCAATTCGCCTTCAAAACCCTGCTCGATCTCAACGATAAGTACTTCCTCGACGGCCGCGACCCCAATAGCTACACCGGCGTGTCCTGGTGCTTCGGCACGCATGACCGCGGCTGGACCGAACGCGACGTCTTCGGCAAAGTCCGCTACATGAATGCCAACGGGCTAAAGCGCAAATGTGATCCCGACGCGTATGTCGAAAAAGTCAACGCGCTGGTGGACGAAGTGGGCGGCCCCGCGTCCACCGACGACGACCACGCGAAAACACTGTTTTCTTAACGCTCCACGCGAGCCAACGCCTCAGGGCCGTTATCATCCGCGCCCTATGGAAGCAGGCATCGTCGGTCTCCCCAACGTCGGCAAGTCCACGACCTTCAACGCGCTCACCGCTGCGGGGGCGTTGGCGGCCAACTACCCTTTTGCCACCATCGAGCCCAACGTCGGCGTCGTGCCCGTGCCCGACGGTCGACTGAAGCGTATCGAAACCCACATCGAGACCGACAAGGTCATCCCCGCGTCGCTCCGCCTCGTCGACATCGCAGGCATCGTCAAGGGCGCGTCCGAGGGCGAGGGTTTGGGCAACAAATTCCTCAGCCACATCCGCAACGTCGACGCGATCCTGCACGTCGTCCGCTGCTTCGACGATGCCCCCGGAAATGAAGTCACGCATGTGGACGGTTCCGTGGACCCGCTGCGCGACATCGAGACGATCGAAACCGAACTGCTGCTCGCGGACTTGCAGGCCGTGGACGGCGCGACGACCAAAGCCGTCCGTGCCGCGAAGTCCGGCGACAAGGCCGCCAAAGCCCGCGTTTCGATGCTGGAAAAAGCCTCCGCGCTGCTCGACGATTCCAAGCCGCTCCGCCTGCTCGACCTCACACCCGACGAAGCGCAGGAAGCCAAAGCCTTCGGCTTTTTGTCCGCCAAACCCGTGCTTTACGTCTGCAACGTCGACGAAGCCGCGCTCCCCAAAGGCGTCAACGCCCACGTCGAAAAAGTGCACGCCAAAGCCGCAGAGGAAGGCGGCGTCACCGTGTCGGTCTGCGCCAAGCTCGAGAGCGAACTTTCCGAACTCGACGGCGACGACAAGGCCGAGATGCTCGAAGCGGTGGGCCTCACCGAGCCCGCGCTCAACGCTCTGGCCCGCGGCGCTTACACACTGCTGGGCCTGCAGTCCTATTTCACCGCCGGCCCCACCGAGATTCGCGCTTGGCCGGTACCCATTGGAGCAACCGCGCCGCAAGCCGCAGGCGTGATCCATACCGACTTCGAAAAAGGCTTCATCCGGGCCGAGGTATACAGCGTCGAAGACCTGGAGACCCACGGCAGCGAAAAGGCCATCCGCGAAGCCGGCAAGCTCCGCGTCGAAGGCAAGGACTACGTCATGCAGGACGGCGACGTCTGCCACTACCTGTTCAACGTATGACGCCATACCCGGCGCACCGCTCAACCGGTACCGTGGACCCGGCGGTACTGTGCCGCACGATAAAGGTCCACCATCAGCGACAGGTAGAGCCCCAGCGCGACCAACGTGAACCCAAACACAATCAGCGACAGAATCGGGTTAAACAAGGCAAATTGCCCGATCGCGACCGCAACGATCAGTGCCGATAGCGTGTCGGCTTTGTGTCCGATGTCGCCGAACGCCAAGAAGTCGCTCAGCTCTTTGAGAAATATCACGAACAGCAGCATCCCGGCCAATGTCAGCACCCCTCCGACGACCGCGCAAATCAATCCGAAAACGGTGTCGGACATCAACCCGTCGGTGAACGCCCCCGCCACGATGGCCACAACGATGCACGCCAGCGCCGCAATCAGGAAGCCGCGTGCTCCAGCCGCGCGAGGCACGCCAAGCAACAGGGCGAGCCCAATCACAAACAAGCCGATCCCACCGAGACCCACGATCCCTCCCAACCATTCCAAATCGGTTCTCACCAACGCATCGGCCGCGGCCACGATGATCGCCACCACCAAGAGCAGGAAACTCAGCAGCGACAAAAACAAGCCCACCTCCAAACAGCGCATGCCACGGGAAGCAAACGCGACCTCGGCGTCGTCTCCGTGGCTGAGCCTGGCGGTGCGAGAGCGTGCGTAACTGTGTTCTTCCGGGCGAAGGTCTTCGGTCTCGAAAGCGTCCTCGGCGTCGATCCGCGGATGACCGGATAGCTCCTCCGAAATCCGTTGTCCGGTTGTCTGATCAACGCCGCATCTGATGCAGATCCGCGCGTGAGATCTCAGCTTGGCGTTGCAGTTCACGCATTTCCGTGCCGAACCCGCGGCGGACGAACTCATCGCCGGCTCACGCGGAGCGTGCCGGTCTTGGGGGCTACTGCCCTCGGGCTCATCGGGAATCCGAAGAGGATGACCGCACTTGCACTGGGTCTGTTTGCCCGCGATCTGCGGCCTCCACCGGAAGCCTTTCCCGCAAGCGCTGCACCGGAAGAGCTGATCGTTCATGCGGAAACGGTACGGCGAGACCGTACGTCACGGGCGAGAAAGGCGTGAGGCGGTTCCGCAAACCCGACGATCATGACCCATTACGCATCGTCATCCGCGAGCGGGTCTTCGAACTCGATGCCCATCTGCTCCAGCAGCGTGCCCTGCGTTCGATACAACTCGGCGATTGCGGTCATGTAACCAGTGAGCGCGTCGGCCTCTTGCGTCTCGGCATTGGCGAGGCGTTGCTGGGCGTCCAGTTTGAGGTTCAGGAACTCGGGCGTGAGCGCGGTGCCGGCGTCTTCCTGGGCTTGAATCGCGCGGAGGTTGTCGGCCGCCGCACGCCGCGCTGCCCGTGTCGCGCCGATCAATTCGTACTGCAACACGAGGTCGCGCAATGCGTCTTTGACTTCCAGCACCACATCCTGCGCGAGCCGGCGATAGTCCAGCACGGCCTGCCGACGCTCAAGGACCCGCTGCTCGAACTGCGCCTCGGGTCCGCGGTTCCCAAGCGGATACTCGAAGTCGAGGCCCACGAGCCAATCGAGGTAATCACCTTCGGACAGTTCGTCGTACGCATCCTGTCCGTCCTCGATCCCGACGCCGCCGAGGCCTACCGATGCCACGAGATCGAGTAGCGGAAGCTTGTTGTTGTCCGCTACACGTTGACGGATCAGCGCATCGTCGATCGCAAACTCTGCGGAACGTAGATCCGGCCGCTCCTGCAACGCCGTGGTCACGGTGTCGAGCAACGAAAAACTCAACGGCGCATCCAGCGGGCTGTCGGCTGGAACGATCAGCGTCTCATCGGTCAGCGGCAAATCCTCGGCGTTGATCAAGCGCTTGAGTTGGTCCGACGTGCCCCGCCACGCCTGCCGTGCGCGGATTAGATCGGCGCGACGCAACTCGACGAAACTGTTGGCCTCGGTGAACTGCACCTGCGACGCATCGAACTCGAGGCGGTCTTGAATCCGATCGCGATCTTCGATGGTACGTTCGAGCAGGTTCGCCTGGATCAGCAGCTGCTGCCTCGCGAACAGCACCTGCCAATACGCCTGGACCACAGCGTCGACCAGGTTGATCGTCGACGCACGCAACTCGAACACCGCCGCGTCCCGGGCGTTCTCGGCAAGTTCGATCTGGGCCGTCGCGACGGTTCGTCCGAAATTCCGGAGCAGCGGCTGGTTCAGCGTGAGCAACACGTCGGCGTCGTAGAACGGCGCGACGCCCTGAACCGATGGATCATCGTTAAAGCGATTGAGTGCGGTTTCGAGTTGGATCGTTCCGCCGGTGGCTTTCAGCGGTTGGCGGATGCCGGTGTTCAGTGTGAGGGTTTCGGATTGGCGGTCGCCCGACAGCCCGGGCACGGCACCGCTCGCGGGGCCGGGCGTGTCCTGATCGTTCCACTGGACGTTCGCGAAAAGCGTGGCGTCGAACGCGGCGTCGGCCTGGAGCAGTTGTTGCTCGCCGATGCGGGGCGTGAGACGAGCGGTATGGAGGTCGAGGTTGTTGTCGACGGCCATGCGGATCGCACGTTGGAGCGTCAGCGCGACGGTCGGCGTGTCATCCGTGCCGAGCAGGTCCTTGCCGGGCGCGGCGGGCTGATCTTCATAGGCCGACATGCCCGAGAGCTGGTCGAGTTCTTCGCGCTGTTCATTGGTCAGGCCCGCCTCGACGTCGCTGGGTTCGCGGTCGAGTTCGACGACCTTGGCTTCGGTGACGGTGGCGAGGAATTCGCGGTGGGCGTCGAGCACGGCGGCCCGAACCGTTGAATCACGACCCGCGTCGAGCGGCGACTGGCAGCCGGACATCCCCAAAACAACCGAAAGCAACGCGGCGGTAGGCAGATGCAGGCGGATCGCGCCGGCCCGTGAAGTTCCCTGATCACTCATGGCGTGGATAGTCCGCATACCGGGGACCATCGTCAAGTTGGCGGGTTTGACTGGCAAATCGGCAGCGGGGTCCGTTGCCGTGGCGGTGGGCTTACGATGCGTGTATGCCGCGTTTCAAAGACTTGGCCGTGTGTCTGCGTGGGGTCGAATATTCCGAGAGCAGTCAGGTGGTCGTGCTGTTGACGCAGGCGCACGGCAAGGTCCGCGGCTTGGCGAAGGGCTCGCGGCGTCTCGCACCGTCGTCCATCCAGCGATATTCCGGCGGGATCGAACTCCTGAACCGTGGGCAAGTCGTTGCCACGACACGCCCCAGTTCGGAACTCGCGTCGATTACTGAATGGGACCTGCAGGACGACGCGCATCACCTCCGCCTTGATCTGTCAGCCCAGCGGTTCGCGCTCTATGCGGCGGACTTGACGCATGCATTGCTAGCCGACTTGGACCCACATCCCGACACCTTCGCGGCATTGGTGCGGTTGCTGAACATGTTGGAAGCACGCGGTGCGGGGACGCAGGCGTCGGCGTTATTGCGGTTCCAATGGACGCTCTTGGACGACGCGGGGTATCGGCCGGTGTTGGACCACGACGCGTTGTACAACACGGAACTTGCCGCCGCCGAGGCTTACACCTTCGACGCGCAGGCGGGCGGATTTACGGCCGACGATGGGCGGTCGGCGTGGCGGGTCCGCCGCGGGACGCTCGAAACCTTACGGAGTGTGGCGAGCGAAGCAAGCGAGGACATCGCGCTCGACGCCGCGCAGCGTGGGAACCGGCTACTTGCCGCGTACGCCCGGGAACTGATCGGCCGCGAATTACCGACCATGGCCACCGCGTTGGGTCCGGGGATCGGAAACGAGCGTTGAGCAGCTCGCCCGCCCGTCCGAACCTCGACGCCGGCGATCGTGAGGCCTTGCGGTGCGTGGGGTGCGGGTATTGGTTGCGGGGCACGACCGGGGAGCGGTGCCCCGAATGCGGCATGTCCGTGGACGAAACACGCGACAAGCTCGCAGATTTTCCACCCGACCGTCATTACACCGCCGAACTGCACCGCACCAACGTTGCGTGCATCGCGTTACCGACCGTCATCATCGCGGCGGCGTTTGCGATGATGCAATTCTTGGGAATTGTGGAGTTGGCGTGGACGGCGGCACTGCTGTCGGTGTTGGCGGTGGTGTTGTCGCCGATCGCGGCGCTGGTCACGATGCCGTGGCGAGGCGTATACGAAAACGCACCGGCATACGGGGTCGCATGGCGGCTGGTCTTGCTCGCAGCGCCGTGGGCAGTGCTGTTGGCGATCGGGGTCTGGGCTTTACTGGCGGGTTCGAGTTGATGAAGACGCGACGGGTTCTCGGACTTGCAAAACCCGCCGTGTCATCAGGCCGATGTCCTTTGCATGGCCGATGTACTTCAAAAGCTACGTGACGACGACGCGGCGCTCTCCGGAAAAGCGATGACGCTCGTGACGCTCGGCATGGCGGTCGGGCTTTGCGTGGGCCTCGTCGAAGCGGCCTTGGGAAACCGGGTCTGGCCCGCGGCGCTGTTGACCGTGATCGCGGTCGCGGCGCTTCGGCCGATCGCTCGGGCGTGGATCGCCGACCCCGTCGTCCGCCTGCTCGCGATCCTGCCCGGGCTCAACCCCGACGCCGGTCCAAACCAGGAGCGGCGGCCGGTTTCCGATCTGCCGACCCACCGCCGCGACGAGGTCGGCCAACTCGCCGGCCACGTCCGCGACCTGCTTGCCCACCGCATCGCGACACACCAGGAATCTCGGCAGCTCCGCCGCACGCTCGACCAGCGCGTCCAGCACGCCACTCGCCGCGCCACCGCCGACCTGCAAAAACAAGCCCAGCGCGACCCGCTGACCGGGGCAGGGAACCGCCGATTCCTCGACACGCAACTGCCCGCGCTCGTCGAAGCGGCACAGCAATCGCAGACCGAGCTCGTCGCGATCGCGATTGACATGGATCACTTCAAAGCCGTCAACGACACGCTCGGCCACGCCGAGGGCGACGCCCTGCTCAACCTGCTCACCGACCTGCTCACCGGGCTCCACCGCGGCGACGATCTGATCGTGCGACTAGGGGGCGACGAATTCCTCGTGTTGCAACCCGGCGGACAACTCGACAAGGCCGAGCAACTCGCGCAGCGCTTACGAAGTTTGTATCTCCAACAAACCCGCCGCCTGCTCGAACCGCTCGGCGGCACGCAGCCCAATCTCTCCATCGGCGTCGCGGGCCTGCTCGCCGACGCGCTGCCCACCGGCGCCGCCCTGCTCGAGTGCGCCGACCAACGCATCTACGCCGCCAAGCACGCCGGCCGCGGCGTCACCGCAATGCCCTGGGGCATCGCCGCGTGAATCAAATCCCCGTCGCCCGGCCCGCTTCGTCCTGATCAAAAAGCACGCCCTGGTCTTTGCGGATCGTCGTCTCGTCGATCCGCTCGAGTTCCTCGCCGGTCGGGTGTGCAAAGAGGTTGAAAATATCGTTGTCTTGGAAGGTCAGGGTCGGGTGATGCACCGGATCACCCGTCGGGATGGCACGCGAAATGCCGCCGTAACTCACATCGCCATCGAGAATCGCATGCGACGTACCGAAAACCGTAGACGAGTCGTTACGGGTTAACGCACCTCGCCATGCGCCGGACGCCGGGTCGGTCCATACGCTGCTCGCCGTCGAGCGGGCCGCCGCGCTCGCCGAGGCCCGCGGACTTCTTCTGGCGCCGTCGACCGCCGCCGACGTCGCGGCC
>JBCCDN010000104.1:0-10600 GCA_039030755.1 Planctomycetota bacterium
ACGGCGTTGAGCGATTCGCGGATTCGGATCGCTCGTTCGTACGCGTCGGGGTAGTCGTCGCCGATGACTTCGACGAGCTCGTGCGGGTGGCTAACGCGGAGTTCGTGCAGGTCGACGAAGGCGTCGAGCAGCGCGGCGTGCGCATCCTCGGCGGCCTTGCGGGTGTGGTTGGACTCGAGCAGCGCGACGACGAGTTGGTGGGCGGGGTCGCGCGGATCGGGGGCTTCGAACGCTTTGGCGGCGGCCTTGGCTTTTTTGATCAGCGCGTTGAGCTTGGTGGCGTTACCGGTGGGTGATTTCTTAGCCATGCGGGGTGCTTAGGTTTCGGAAGGGCGCGGCGTGTCCGGGGCTTCCGGGGTGTCCGCGGTGGGTTGAGATTCGGTGGGCGAGGTTTCGGCGGTGCGTTGCATCGCCTCGTTGATAGCAGCAAGGGTTTCCGCTTGTTTTTTCAAGCCCTTATCGAGCCTGAACAGCAAGTGAGGGACGACACGAAGGGCAACGGCCTTCTTGGTCTGGTGTTGGATGTGCATCGTCGCGTCCTGCAACGCGTGGATCGCGCGGACCTGATGTTGCTCGGGGATGACCGAAACGAGCACGGTCGCGTGTTTCAGGTCCGGGCTGACATCCACCTTGGTCACGCTGATCAGGGTGCCTTGCGTGCGCGGGTCACCGAGGCCGCGCTGGAGGACGGTGGAGACGGTGCGCTTCAAGAGCGATTCGACCTGGGCGATGCGGTGGGACACGGTGATTAGTCGAGCGTCCGCGCGACCTCCACGACCTTGTAACACTGGATCACGTCGCCGGGCTTCACGTCGTCGAAGTTCTCGATGCGGATGCCGCATTCCGTACCCGCTCGGACTTCCTTGGCTTCGTCTTTGACGCGGCGTAGCGATTCGATCTTTCGGCCTTGGGTGATGATCGCACCGTCGCGTTCAAGGCGGACACGGGTGCCGTCCTTGAGGATCGAGCCTTCGGCGACGAGGCAGCCGGCAACCATGCCGACCTTGCCGACCTTGAAGGTTTCCTTGACCTCGGCCGAGCCCACGACATCTTCGCTGACTTCGGGGGCGAGCATGCCTTCGAGGCCCTTCTTGATGTCGTCGGTCACGTCGTAGATAACGCGGTAGCTGCGGACATCGACCTCGCGTTCGTCGCCGATTTCACGAACGGCGGCGGGCACGGTGACGTGGAACGCGATGACGATCGCAGCAGACGCGTCGGCGAGCATCACATCGGCCTCGGTCACCGCCCCGACCGCGCCGTGCAGAACGCGGACCTTGACTTCGTCGTTGCCCATGCCGTCGAGTTGGGCCCGGAGCGTTTCGACCGAGCCCTGGACGTCGGCCTTGACGACGACGTTGAGCTCCTTGACCTGGCCGGCCTTCACAGCGTCGGCGAAGTTGTCGAGCGTGACCTTGGTCTTACTCGCCAAAGTCTGTTCGCGTTCGGTGTGGCGATACTGCTCCGCAACTTCTTCGGCCCGCTTGAGCGTGTCGGTGATGAACATCTTGTCGCCGGCGTCGGGCACGTTGTCGATCCCCGAAAGCTCGATGGGCGTCGCGGGGCCGGCTTGCTTGATCCGCTTGTCGCGGTCGTCGGTCATGTCGCGGACGCGGCCGAAGCTTCGGCCGATGACGACGAAGTCGCCGACCTTGATCTGGCCTTCCTGTACGAGCACGCGTGCGACCGAGCCGCGGCCTTCCTGCTGCTCGGCCTCGATGACCGTGCCGCGGGCGGTGCCGCCGTAGTCGGCGGTGAGCTCCATGACCTCGGCTTGGAGGTCGAGGATTTCGAGCAGCTCGGTGATGCCATCGCCGGTTTCGGCGGAGGTTTTGATGACTTCGGTCTCGCCGCCCCACGCGGTGGGGTTGAGGCCGTGTTCGGCGAGTTGGCCGTAGATCTTCTGGATGTTGTCTTCGGTCGCGTTGGGCAGGTCCGACTTGTTGAGCGCGACCACCACGGGAACTTCGGCGGCCTTGGCGTGATTAATAGACTCGATCGTTTGCGGCATGACACCGTCGTCGGCGGCGACGACCAGGACGATGATGTCAGTCATCTTCGCGCCGCGGGCCCGCATGTTGGTGAACGCGGCGTGGCCGGGCGTGTCGAGGAAGACGACGGTTTTCTGCTGATCGTCGCTGCCGTCCACGGTGACGCGGTACGCGCCGACGTGCTGGGTGATGCCGCCGTCTTCGTGGGCGGCGACGTCGGCCTTGCGGATGCGATCGAGCAGCGACGTCTTGCCGTGGTCGACATGGCCGAGCACGGTGACGACGGGCGGGCGGGCTTGGACGTCGATTTTTTCACGCTCGGTGAAGAGCTTTTCGACTTGTTCCTCGGCGGTTTCGCGGGCCTTGACCTTGAGCTCGATGTCGTACTCGAGGCAGACTTCCTCGGCGAGTTCGGTACCAATGCCGGAGTTGACCGTGGCCATCTGCCCCTGTTTGAACAGGAATTTGACGACCTGCGCGGCCTTGATACCGGTGGCAGCGGAGAGCGATTTGATCGTAATGGGCTCTTCGATTTCCACGGCGCCGCCGGTTTGCACGGCGGTCTGAGCCATGTGCATCGGGCCGCCGCCCTTGCGGAGGTCGCGGCGGCGCTGCTTGACGAAGCCGGAAGCGCCTTTGAGACGGGCGTCGAGTTCGTCGAGGTCGGCCTTGGAGAACTGCGTGGGGCCGGTGACGAGCGAATCGGCGCTACGGCCGCGCCGCGTGGACAAGGTGCGTCGGTTGTTGCCGCCGCGTCCGCCGCCACCACCGCCGCCGCCGCGTCCGCGGTCGCCGGGGCCGTCGCCTTCGCCACCACCTCCGCCGCCCCGGACGCCGCCACCACGGGCCGGACCGCGCGAACGCGAGATGCCGTCCACTTCGCCGGGCGCGGGGCCGCGTCCACCGCCGGGGCCCCCGCCGCCGCGCGGGCGTGGGGGCGCTACGGGTTCGGGTTTTTCGATGCGAACGACCTTGGGGCCGAAGGTCTTGGCTTTCTTGAGTTCGGTGAGTTGTTGGCCGGCGGGCTTGATGACGTCGGGTCGGTCCGGCACGTTCTGAATACCTTGCGGGCCAGACGGCGGCTCGGGCGTATCTGGCGTCTCGGATGCGTTGCTGGCGGCGTCGGGGGATTCGGGCGTGGCCTTCTTCGCGGCGATCGCCGGCTTGTCGTCGTCGGGCTTGATGGGTTTGGGTTTTTGTACTTCGGGCAGCGGCTCGGTCTGCGGCCGGGCTTTGGCCTTGGCGTGCAACACCGCCGGGTCGGTGGGCAGGTCTTCGGCGGCTTCGACGCCTTGCTTTTCGGCGTCGCCGGTCGCGGCCGTTTTGTTGGACGGTGCTTGAGCGTCGGGCGTTTCGGACACCGCTTTAGCCTCGGCCTCGGCCTCGGTCTTGGCCTTGGCGGGCGTGGCTTTCTTCTTGGCGGCGGCCTTCTTACGCGTCGCCTTTTTCTTCACCTTGGCGACGTCGATCTTGTCGGAGGTTTCCACGGCGGCGTGGTCTTCGGTCGCGCTTTCGGCAAACCATTGGCGGATCGTCTCGGCCAGGCCGAGCTTCACCGTCGACTGGTGCGCCTTGATGTCGGGCACGCCTTCGGCCTTGCACTTGTCAACGATCGCCTTGCTGGGCACGCCCAGTTCTTTGGCCAGTTGGTGAACTCTCAAAGCTGCCATCAAAAACCCTTGGTAGGTAAGCCGAGTCCGCAGACCCGCGATAAAAATCAAACACTCAACGCAAACACATCACCAACCCAAATCTCGACGCCTCGCCTCGCGCGGTTCACGCCGACTCGCTCGGCGTTTTCACGGCTTCGGTGTCGCCCGCAGGGGCCGCTTCGGACTCCGCGGAAGCTTCCGGTTCCGCGTCCACCAACGAATTGCTGTCGTCCGTAAGGGCTTCGGTGTCCTCGGACGCTTCCGACTTGCTCGCGCTGCCGCCCAACAAGTCCATCAACGACGAGTCGCCGCCGCCCGAGGAGCCGGCTCCGTCGCCGGCGGGCAGCTTCGGAGCTTTTTCGCCCAAAATGTCCGCGGCCTGCGTCGCGGCTTCGTTGGTGATGCCCACCGAGCCCAGCCCCGCGGCCTGCGCGGCGGCGGCTTCCTTGCGGGCCTTCTCCTGCGCGGCCTTCTCGATGGCCTGTTCCTCGGCCACGATCTTGCCCTTTTCCGCCGCGGCGGCACACACCGCCACCGCGACCGATTCTTCCAGTTCGAGCTGCTCGGTGAGGAACTCGGGGCCGACTTCTTCAACGTCGAACACGCTGATGAGGCCCAACGCCGCGAGCCGGTCCACCGCGTCTTCCTGCACGCCCTCGATGCTCATCATGAGCTGCTCGAGCGTATCCAGGCTCTTGGTGTACTCGGCGGGCGTGAGAATGTCCACGTCCCAGTTCGTCAGCCGCGCGGCGAGACGCACGTTTTGCCCGCGCTTGCCGATGGCGAGCGAAAGTTGATCTTCGTTGACCACCACCGTCGCCCGGCCGAGCTCAAAGCACAGCGAAATCTCCACCACCTCGGCGGGTTTGAGCGCATTGGCGATGAGCATCTGCGAACTCTCGTTCCAACGCACGATGTCGATCTTTTCGCCACCGAGTTCATCGACGATGTTCCGGATCCGCGAGCCCCGCACGCCCACGCAGGCACCGACCGCGTCGACCTTGCTGTCCATGGATTGCACAGCCAACTTGGTTCGTGCGCCGGGCTCACGCGACATGGCGCGGATCTCGATGATGCGCTCGGCGACTTCGGGGACTTCCACTTCGAACAGACGGCGGATCATTTCGGGGGCCGCCCGCGAAAGCACGATTTTCACTTGGTTGCCTTCGTCGCGGACATCAAGAATGAGGCAACGGACACGTTCGCCGGGTTGGTGCTGTTCGCCAGGGATCTGCTCGCGACGCGGCATGAAGCCTTCCGCCCGGCCGATCTGCACGATGAGCGCGCCGCCTTCGTAGCGCTGCGCGGTGCCCGTGGCCAGATCGCCGACACGGTCAATAAATTCGTTGTAAATGCTCGCCCGCTCGTCCTCGCGGAAGCGCTGGATCATCACCTGCTTGGCGGTTTGTGCGGGGATTCGGCCGAGGTCTTCGAGTGCGATCGGGTCCCCTTGACGCCAGACCTTGATCTCGCCGGTAAAGCGATCGATTTCGCAGGTGAATTCTTCTTCTTCGTCTGCCTGAAAGTGCTTCCGCGCACCGGACACGAGCGCTTGTTCGAGGTCATCGAACAGCAAATCCTTCTCCACATTGCGGTCTCGGGAGATGGCATCGATCAGGCGGAGGAGTTCGGAGTTATTCATGGTCAGAGTCTCGGGTTGTGTGAGTTGTCAGGTTGTGAGCGGTGTGATCCGCGAACGGTGTCTGCGGGCTTCCGGGGGGCTTCCGGGGGCAACAAAAAGCCACGATGCATCGGGATGCTCGTGGCCTGCGTCGCGTCCAACGACGACCCGAGTACGGATCGTGATGGCGGGATGTTCCGGTAGGGTCAGACCATCCGATCTCCCGTGGGGGAAACCGGCACGCCGAACGGGCAGTCAAGCACGGGGGCCGCGGGATGGAGGGTTGCCCGCTCCATCACCGGTGGTTTTCCGAGTTGCTCGTCGTGGGGGTCATCATCAGAACATCCTTCACGCAGGCGCCAGGCCGATCCTTCGGTCTGGACGAACCTAATAGGGTAGGTCCGCCGCGGTGGCTGTCAAACCCAGAGAAGTTCAGGACATTCCCCGATCCAGCGCCCCGCCAGCTCTATCGGCTCATAGCACTTGACCCCGCTCGGGGATTCGGGCAAACTACGTGGCTCGGCTAAGCGGAAACCGTCCGCCCGGCCCTTCCCGTTCCCCAGTCTCGAAGACCGCAACACGATGGCCAACTCCGTCTCCGCCAAAAAGCGTATCCGTCAAAACGCCAAATGCCGCGCCCGCAACCGCTGGCGTAAAGCCAATTACCGCACGGAAATCAAGGCCTTTGACGAGCTCGTGCTCCATGGCAGCGTCGAAGACACCGAGGCCAAGCTCAAGGGCATCTACAAGATGCTCGACCAGACCGCGAGCACCTCGGCGATGCACAAGAACACCGCCGCCCGCTACAAGTCCCGCCTCACCGCCCGGCTGAACGCGAAAAAAGCCGCGGCCTGAGTCGCAACCGTGCCGCCCGATTTCCAAACTCACGAATAAACCCATGGATTCTGTCCGTGGGTTTTTTCTTGGCCGAAATCTGCGGAATACGCTGACCGATCGTCGTCATCGCACTACGCTTGATGCTTTGCGAGTTCACGGACGGTGCATCTGCGGACTTCGTACTTCGCATACGGAGGAAATTCGATGATGAACTCGAATCGCGTTGGGTTGTTGACCGCTTCCGCCGCCCTGCTCGCACCGGCGATCGTGACGTCCGTCTCGGCCGAGCCGTCGATCCTGTTCATCCGCGGGGCCGATCGCAGCGGCGGGTTCCTCGAAGCCGGCAACGACACGCAGCGCACCGAACAGCTCGCCGACCTCAATAACTTCCAGACCTTCGGCGGCAACCACGGCTGGGGCGAGTTGTCGGCCGCGCTCGAGGCCGACGGCTTCACGCTGACCCAACTCACCGAAACCGTCGAAGCCAATAACGTCGCCGGCCCCACGCAAGGCGTTGCGCTGGACCTCACCCAAATCGATCTCGCCGCTTATGACGCCGTCGTCTTCGGCTCCAACAACGCCCGGTACACCGCCGCCTCGGTCGATGCGCTCGAAACCTATGTCCGCAACGGCGGCGGCGCGGTGTTCATTTCCGACGCCAATTTCGGTGGCGACTGGGCCGACGCGTCCGACTCCGATCAACCCTTTCTCGATCGCTTCGGACTCGTCGCGCATCAGGACCAAGGCACCTACTCGCTCTTCCGCAATCAGGGGGATTTCCTCGTGCCCGATCACCCGATTCTCGACGGCGTCGATCGCTTCGACGGCGAAGGGGTCACGCCCATCCGCGTCGTAAATCGGAACGTGCCCGGCGTCGAGCACACCATCCTCGCCACCGCCAAGGGCAGCACCCGCCTGAACGAAGCGCCCTTCGGCAACCGCAACCAAGGCCCGAGCCGTGCCGCCGGCCCCGACGACGCGGTCAGCCTCGCCGTCACCGCCGAACGCGGACGCCTCGTCGGCCACTTCGACCGCAACACGTTCTTCAACCAGGGCGGTGCCGGCACCAACCTCAACCGATTCGACAACGAGCAGTACGCGCTCAACCTGTTCCGCTGGGTCGCGCAGGTCGGCGTCCTGCCCGGCGACTACGACGCATCCGGCCAGGTCGAACAGGGCGACCTCAATCTCGTGCTCAACAATTGGGGCCTCAACACGCTCGATGCGGGCGTCCCCGAAAACTGGTCGCAGGACCGACCCGTCGGCGTCATCGATCAGGACGAACTCAACCGCGTCCTGAACAACTGGGGCAGCGACGCCGCCCCGGTTCTTGAACTCTCCGCGGTGCCCGAGCCCGCCGCGGCCACCGTTGCGTTCGGCGCCGCCGCGCTCACCCTCCGCCGACGTTAACGCCCGAGGATGGCCATCCCCGGGCGGTTCAATCGCCTCGGGCGATCTCAAAAATCGCGAGGTCCGCGTGACGGTTTGGGTCGTCCGCGTCGGTCAGCGTCGTGCCAGCCGTCGTGTCGTAATACGCGGCCCGCACGATCCGCACGCCTCGCTCTTCGCAGAACTCGCGAAAATCCAGGATCGACGGGAACCGCCGATTCGGCGTGTCGTGCCACGCGTGCCCGTACGCGCCGCCGCCGGCGTTGGCCTTGGGGCTTCGGCCGTCTACGGCAAACTCGCGGCGAAACTCCCGGAACGCGAAGTTCGAAAAACTCACCACCGCGCGGTCCGCCACCCGCGTCATCTCGTCGATCACGCCCGCCACGTTCTCGATGATCTGCAACGTCGCGCTCAGCACCGCCACGTCGAACTGCCGATCCGAAAACGCCGGCAAGCCCACGTTCAAGTCCAAGTCGATCACATCCAACCCCCGACGCACCGCCTGGATCAACTTCGGCTGCGCCACCTCCACGCCCACTAACGTGTCGTGCCCCCGCCGCCTTAGTTCCGCCAGCAACCGCCCCGAACCGCAGCCCAAGTCCAGCACCGACGCCCCGGGCGAAATGAACGCGAGCAGGTGTTCATCGTGTTCGTCCAGCGTGGGCGGCGCGTCGTCCGTGTCCCCGAGTTTCGCCGCCACCAACGGGCCGTATTGCGCGATCTCGTCCGGAAGCAAAAAACCATCGTGCCCGGCGTTGGTCGTCACTTCCGTGTACGTCACCGCCCGGCCCAGATGCGTCAACGCGTCGACCATCTGCCGGCTCTGCGCCGGCGTGAATAGCCAGTCCGACGAAAAACTCACCACCAACCAATCGCACGTGCTCGGCGAAAACGTATCGCGTAAGTCTTCCGGGGTGCTGCCCAGATCGAAGCGATCCAACGCCAACGAGATCGCCACGTACGAGTTCGCATCGAACCGCTGCGTGAACTTCTGCCCTTGGTGCGCGAGGTACGAGCCCACGCTGAAATCTTTCTCGAACGCCGTGGCGATGTCGCGCGGTTGGTGTCGATCGGGATCGAACTTCGCGTCCATCGCCTCGGTGCTGAGATACGTGATGTGCCCGAGCATCCGCGCGATCGCCAGGCCCGTGTCCGGCTGGTCCGGCTTACCGTAGTACTGCCCGTTGGCAAAGTGTGGGTCGGATTGGATCGCGTTGCGAGCGACGACGTCGAACGCCAGCGCCTGCGACGTGAGCCGCGGCGACGTCGCCACCGCGATGCACGTGTCCACGCAGTCCGCGTGCCGTGTCGCCCAGACCATCGCCTGGTGCCCGCCCAGCGAGCCGCCCACCACCGCCCGCCATTGGGTCACGCCCAGATGTTCCATCAACCGGTGCTGCGCCGCGACCATGTCATCCACCGTGATCGCCGGGAAGGCCGCGCCGTACGGCTCGCCGGTTTGCGGATCGATCGAGCCGGGCCCGGTCGTCCCGCGACACCCGCCCAACACGTTCGAGCACACCACGAACAACTTCGCCGTGTCAATCGCCTTGCCCGGACCCACCAAGAGATCCCACCAACCCGGGTCGTCCTGCGCATCGTGTCGCGCCGCGTGCGAATCGCCCGAAATCGCGTGGCACACCAGCACCGCATTGCTCGCGTGTTCGTTCAGCGTCCCCCACGTCTCGTACGCCACGTCCACTCCCGGAAGAATTCCGCCCAACGCCAACGGCAGCGGCTCGGGGAACGTCGCTTGCTGCACATGACGCAACGGCCCGGCCACACGGACATCGTCGGAGCTGTCGGGAACGGGCTTGGGGGAATCGCTTGGAGACACGTCCCGCAATGTACGCCAACCGCAATCCCAAAGACGCCCACGGACAACGTCCGCAGGCTCACTGGAGGTTTGGTTAATCAAGCCTGCGTCGGATCAGCTCCGCTGACGACGGAGTGCACCAAGCGCAAGCATCGAAATGCCCGCCGCCAACGCCGTGGGCGTCGGTACCGCGTAGCTCACTTCGCCGACCACCGCGCTGCCGCCGGGCGTCAGCGCGACCTTGTCGGCCCGCTCGTACGAGCCGTCGCCCAAGTCGGAAATCGAAATCGCCTTGAAGCGGTTGGCGGTGTTGTCGCCGAACTCGATGGATTCGTCATAGAAGTCCGAGCCGGGCGTGGTGAAGTCGGCGTAACTGACCGTGTCAATCACCTCGCCCTGATACGAGAAGCTCAGAAAGTAGCCGCTATCGGGCGTCGTCTCGTCGGCCTCATTGTCCACAAGCACCAGCCCGAACCTTGTCGCGGGCTCGTCGAAGTGGAAGTACATCGTGCCCGGATTTTTGCGGGCTTCGAGGATCTTCGCGGGCACCCGACCGGCGATCACCAGGCCATCGCCCAGGCCGTTGGTCGGCGCGATGTTGCCACCGTCCCACTGCCCGTCGAACTGTTGTCCGCCGTAAGCGAGTTCGGGGTGGCCGTTGAAATCGTAGGCCAGCACCGCATCCCACGAGTCGTTGTAATTGGTCTTGGCACTGACGTTCACGTTGTCGTCGAGGCTCTGGACGACGCTGCCCGAGGTGTAGCCGTCGAGCTTCAACACGGTCAAGCCGGCCGCGTCGGGCGCGAGCGTCATGCCGTACACCGCCAAGGCACCGAGCACCGCCGCGTCGGCGAACGACGGCCGCCAACCCCGCTTGGACTTGGTCGCAACCGAGTCGTGGGCTTCGCCGGAAATTGCTGTTGCCGCCATGTTGGGGGTCGCCGCCATCACACGCTGCCTGCGTCCAAGACGCGTAGAAAGTTCTGCGGTCGGCTCGCTCGGGAACCACCCCCAACGCCAGCAACCACGCATGACGCTATCGCCCAAACCCCCCGCCGCCACGTGAAGAGAGCCCGTTCGATTTCTCGGACCCACGTTCTCGGACCCTGCGCCCTTCCCGGAACCCACCCATCCCGGGAGTGGGCAACGGCTTGCGGCCGCGTAATCGCGCAAGCCACGCACGGACAGCCTCCGTGGCTTCCCCTAACCTGCCGCCGTGCCCAACGAAATCGAAAACCCTCAAACACCTCCGCCCGACCCCACGAGTTGGAAACGTCTCGCACCCGTCGGCATC
>JBCCDN010000105.1:0-10597 GCA_039030755.1 Planctomycetota bacterium
CTCCCAAGGGTTGACCTCGGTCTGCTTCATGCCGAGGCTGATTTCCTGCTTGTTCTTATCGATCTCGAGAACGACGACGTCAACCTCCTGACCGGCTTCGACGAGCTCGGACGGATGGTTGATGCGGCGGGTCCAGGACATCTCGGAAATGTGCACCAGGCCTTCGACGCCGTCTTCGAGCTTCACGAAGGCGCCGTAGGTCATGATGTTGGTGACTTCGCCCTTGAGACGGGTGTTGACCGGGTACTTCTTCTCGATGTCTTCCCAGGGCGAGGTGTCCTTCTGCTTGAGGCCCAGGGCGATCTTCTCGCGGTCGTAGTCGATGTTGAGGATCTTGACCTCGAGCTTTTGTTCGATCTTGACCATGTCGGAGGGGTGGTTGACCCGGCCCCAAGACATGTCGGTGATGTGCAGCAGGCCGTCGATGCCGCCGAGGTCGACGAAGGCGCCGAAGTCGGCGATGTTCTTGACCGTGCCTTCGACGGTGTCGCCGACCTTGATCTTCTCGAGCAGGGTTTCGCGGAGCTTGGCGCGGCGCTCTTCGATGAGCTTGCGGCGGGAGATAACGATGTTGCGGCGTTCGGTGTCGATTTTGAGGACCGAGGCCTCGACGGTCTGGCCGATGTAGATGCCGATGTCGTGGGGCCGGCGGATGTCGACCTGCGACGCGGGAAGGAAGACGGGGTAGCCGATGTCGACGAGCAGGCCGCCCTTGATCTTCCGCATGCACTTGCCGGCGACCTCGTCGCCCTCGTGGGTATGAGAGATGATCTTCTCCCAGCCACGGATACGATCGGCCTTGCGTTTGGAAACTTGGATGGTGCCGCCGTCGCCGTCCACGTCTTCGAGCAGGACTTCGACGGTGTCGCCGATTTCAACGGCGTGGTGGTCGTCGAATTCGTTTTTGTCGAGGATGCCTTCGGACTTGAGCCCGACGTCGACGAGGAAGTCGTCGCCGGCGTGGCCGGTGATTTTGCCGGTGAGGATGGAGTTGGGTTTGAAGTCGCCGATGGTGTCGGCGAGGAGTTCTTCCATGTCGCCGTCGGCGACGGCCTGGCCGAGCGCGTCGGCGATCATGAGTTCGGCTTCGGCGTCTTCGACCGAGAGCGTGGCGATGAGGTTCTTGTCAACCAAGGGAGAAAGGTTCCTTTCCTGCGAGTCGGTGTACCCGCCCGGCGACGTTGCCGAGACACGGGTCGCAGGGCCGCGTTTGCCCTGCCTAGTCAATGGCCCGGTTCCAACGGCGGAATCGGGCGAATCGGTAACAATAGCGGAGTTTTCGGGTTTCGCCCAACCCCGGTAAGCGGCTCAGGCGGGGACGGCCGCGGCGACATGGGCGACGGCATTCTTGAAGTAGGTCAAGCCCGGGGATTCGGCGGCACGTTGCTCCGCGGCCCAGCGGGTCCAGGCGGGGTGCTGGGTCGAGGTGACGAAGCGTTCGGGGTGCGGCATGAGGCCAAACACCAGTCCCGTCGGATCGCAGATGCCCGCGATCTGGCGGCGGCTGCCGTTCACGTTGCCCGCGGCGTCGGCGTAACGCAGGGCGACCTGGCCGTTGGCCTGAAGTTGGTCGAGTACGTCGTCGGGGGCGACGAACCGGCCCTCGGCGTGGGCGATCGGGAGTTCGTGGTCGGGCAGCGTGTCGGCGTTGCCTTCCGGGGATCGCGTCCAGACGCACTTGGTGTCGCCGGGCACGGTGACGGGTACCCAGCGGTCCTGGAATCGCCCGGAGGTGTTGTCGGCCAGCGTCGCGGTTTGGGCTCTTCCGGGGGCGTGCGGGTCGGGGAGCAGGCCGAGTTTGACGAGCACCTGGAAGCCGTTGCAGATGCCGATCATCGGGACGCCGCGGTCGATGGCGGCGAGCAGCGGCTCGTAGAGGTGGTGCTTGAGCCGGTTGGCGAGGATGCGACCGGCCGCGATGTCGTCGCCGTAAGAGAAGCCGCCGGGGAAGCCGACGATCTGGAAGTCGGCGAGTTTCTCGGGCTGCTCGATGAGCGCGTTGAGATGCAGCGTGTGCGGCTCGGCCCCGGCGAGCGTGAACGCGTGGGCGAGCTCAACGTCGCAGTTCGTGCCGGCGGTGCGGAGGATGAGGACTTTGGGCGTCATCGTTTCAGTTTATTGCAAATGGCTTCAGCCAGATCGGGCCACGAACTATCTGGATTCCCGCCATGCCGAATTTTACGGATAATCCAATCAATCACGATCGCTTGGATGATGGCGTTAATCGCGATCGAGATAAGAAAGCAGATCAAATTAATAGCTTCATCTTCGTTTCCGGCCAGATGTAGAACCAAGGTGAGAGGAATCGGGATCTGGCTTGCAAAAACAACGGCCAAAAGTGGGGCGGCGATTGGTGCCGGAGCCGCACCGCCTTGTCCCATCATCAGCATGATGGATAACACGGTGTAGCAAGGTGCCAATACAAGCAGCCCAACAACACCAGCCCTCAAGGCTTTCTGTTTTGCTGATATTTTGGGAGTCGAGGAAGTATCCATCAATCCTCGTGCCTTTTGCTCTGCTTTCTGTAGTTCGCCCGTTTGTTCGCGTAGTCTTCGGGATCAATCCCCAGCGTCGGTTTCTCCACCCCGTCCTTGCACTGCTGGTGCAGGCTCTTGAGAAACGGGATGCACCACCCGCAACCCGTACCAGCACTCAAGCATTCGCTGATCAGCGACGCGACAGGCGGCTTCTCGCGCTTGCAGTAAGTGACGATTTTGCGTTGCGGGACGTGGAAGCAGAGGCAGACCGTGGGATTCTCCGGGCTGTCGGCGGGGTCGGCTTCCGGGGGCATGCGGTCAGGATACCCTTGCGACATGAGCAAACCCGCGGCGTACGACCGGCTATTGGAACAGCTCGAAACCCTGCCGGGTGTGGGTAAGCGGTCGGCCGAGCGGATCGCGTTTTTTCTGCTGAAGCAACCCGCGAACGAAACGTTGGCGTTGGCAGATGCGATCCGGGAATTTCGGGAAGCGCTCGTGGTGTGTTCGGTGACGGGAATGGTCAGCGAATCCGATCCGTGCTGGATCGTGACGGACCCGAAGCGAGATCACAACACCGTCTTGGTGGTCGAGCAGCCGACGGACGTGTTGAGTCTGGAGCAAAGCGGGGCGTACCGCGGGAGTTACCACGTGTTGATGGGGCGGTTGAGTCCGTTGGACGCGGTGGGGCCGGGCGATCTGAATGTCGATGGGTTGTTGCGGCGGATCGCGTTTGGGCGTGACGCGGGTCAGCCGGACTGGCCCGAGATTCGGGAGGTCATCCTGGGCACCAACCCGACGCTCGAGGGCGACGGCACGGCGTTGTACTTGGCCGACAAGATCGCCGCGACGGGCGTGACGGTGACGCGGCTAGCCCGCGGCATCCCGGTGGGGCAGACCTTGCAGACGGTGAGCAAGGCGGTGTTAAGTGACGCGGTGAAGGGTCGGCGGTCGGCCGAGTGATTTGCGGATGGTGACGCCGGTACGATTACATCATGCGTTTCGACACCGGCCAACACATGCGGATGGGGCAGCAGATGAAGCTGGCCCCGCGCATGATCCAGTCGATGGAGATCCTGCAGATGTCGCAAGCGGCGTTGGAGGAGCGGGTCGAGCAGGAGCTGGGCAGCAACCCGACGCTGGAATTGCTTGATGCCGGGGCCGACTCGGCCGAGTTGCAACGCGAAGCCAAGCAGCGAGACCGCGACGATCGGGAGCAGGAACGCGAACTCAACGTCACGGAAACGGCGGGGGGCGGCGAAGACTTCGAGCGCCTGTCGAATCTCTCCGAGCAATACGGCGAGAGCTATTCGGCCAACACGTTCGAATCTGGCGGCGACTTTGCGTCGCGGCAGACCCGGGTGCAAAATGGAGAGCGGGACGGCAAGATCGATGCGATGGCCAACACCGCGGCGCGGACCGCGTCGCTGTTTGAGCAGTTGATGGATCAGTGGCGGATGGCCGAGGTTGATGAAGCGACCTCGGCGGTCGGGGAGCATCTGATCGGGCTGATTGATCGTGACGGGTATCTGCGTCTGGACGACGAAGCGATGTTGTCAGAGGCACCGGTGGGGACGACGGCGGCGCTTTTGCACGACGCGATCACCGAGTTGCAGGATTGTTTGGAGCCGGCAGGCCTGGCGGCGCGGGACGTGCGGGAGTGCATCTTGTTGCAGATCGATGCGCGGGAGCGGGCCGAGCCCGAGACGGACCGGGCGATCTTGAATCTTCAGCGGCGTTTGGTCGCGGACCACCTGAAGGATTTGGAAGGCAATCGTTATCCGAAGATCGCGAAGGCGTTGGGGATGGAGATCCCCGAAGTACAGGACGCGGTGCTGGGTTTGCGGCGGTATACGCCTTATCCGGGCCGGCAACTCGCGGACGATGAAGTGCGGGCGATCACGCCCGACGCGGTGATTGAATACGACGAAGTCACGGACAGCTACACAGCCACGTTGGTGGGCGGACGCATCCCCGCGCTGCAGATCAGCCGTGGCTACGAAGACATGGCCAAAGCGCGAGATGCCGACGCGGCGACGCGGCAGTTCATCGGCACCCAACTCCGCAACGCACGTTGGCTGCTGGAGGCGATCGAGCAGCGACAGACGACGCTGCTCCGCGTGATCGGCGTGGTGGTTGCGGCGCAGCGTGAGTGGTTCGAGCAGGGCGATTCGGCCCTCAAGCCTTTGCCGATGACGACGGTCGCGGATCAACTCGGCATTCACGTGGCCACGGTGAGCCGGGCGGTGAGCGAGAAATATCTGCAGACGCCGCGAGGGATCGTTGCTTTACGTAAATTCTTTTCCGGCGGAACCGAAACGGACGAAGGCGAGTCGATGTCGTGGACGGCGGTCCAAGCGAAGCTGAAAGATGTGATCGACGCCGAGGACAAGGCCAAGCCGCTCAGCGATGACGCGCTGGTGCAGGAAATGAAAAAGCAGGGGATCGAGATCGCCCGACGAACGGTCGCCAAATATCGCGGGCAACTCGGGATTCCGACCGCCCGGCAACGGAAGCAATACACATGACCGATCACGCACGGAACCGCGTTGGTATTTTCACGCCCGCTTCGCCGATCGGGTCAGTCGAGTTGGAGATGGGTGTTGATGTCTTACGCGACGCGGGTTTCGAGATCACGGTTCACGACCAAGCGGCGGCCCAGCATTTCATTTTTGCGGGCACCGATCAGCAGCGAGCCGGAGCGTTTTGGGACTTTGCCACCGATGAGGCGATTGACGTGGTGTGGTGTGCTCGTGGTGGTTACGGGTGTACGCATCTTTTGCCGTGGTTGGATGCACTCTCGGCCGAACACGGCCCGCCCCGCCCCAAGCTCTTGGTGGGATATTCCGATGTCACCGTGCTCCATCATTATGTGCGGACACGCTGGGGTTGGGACACGCTGCACGCGAACATGCCGGCGTCGGCATCGTTCGTCTCAATGCCCAAAGAGGTGAAGCAAGCAACGTTTGCCGTGGTGCGCGACGGCAAGCCCACCGAAGCCGGACGCACCTTTGGCGACGCCCAATTGGAATTCTTTGCCAATGCGCCCGGATTACCGATCGAAGCCGATGTGCTTGGCGGCAACCTGGCGACTTGGAATTATCTGACGGGTACACCGTACGCCCCAAGCCCCGAAGACCTCGCGGGCAAACTGCTGTTCTTTGAGGATATTGGCGAAGGTTTTTACAAGATGGATGCGTATGTCACGCAGCTCGATCAGGCGGGTGGGTTCGACCGGGTGGCGGGTTTGATCCTCGGAGGGTTTCACGATTGCAGCGATGAGGAATCGACGCGTTACGCGGCACCGCCCACGTCCGAACAACCGGATCCGCCCACCGAACCGCTGCGGCCGACGTACACCGAACGCGAAAGCATGATGCGGATCACGACGCCGCTCGCGGAGAAGCATGGCTTCCCGATCGCCTGGAAGCTGCCGGTGTCGCACGGGCCGGACTATTGGCCGTTGATGCTGGGGGCGACTCATCAATTGACGTGCGACGGCCGGTTGGTGTCGGCTTAGCCGACGGCCGTACGAGGCCCCTCATGCTTGAGCTTCGATCGCTTTCAGCACCGCTTCCGCGTGGCCGGGCACTTTGACCTTGTCCCAGCGTTCGACGATCTTTCCCTTGCCGTCGAGCAGGAACGTGGTGCGGACGACGCCCATGTACTTCTTGCCGTACATGGATTTCTCCTGCCAGACGCCGTACTTCTCGCAGACCTTCGCGTCGTCGTCGGCGAGGATCGGGAAGTTCAGGTCGTGCTTGCCGGCGAACTTGGCCTTGGACTTTCCGTCTTGCGGGCTAATGCCGAGGATGACCGCGTCGAGCTTGTCAAACTTCGGCAGGTCGTCGCGGAACTGGCAGGCTTGTTTGGTGCAGCCGGACGTGTCGTCCTTGGGGTAAAAATAGAGGACGACGTGCTTCCCGGCGTAGTCGGCCAGCTTGTGTTTCGTGCCGTCTTGGTCGGCGAGGCTGAACGCGGGGGCTTTTTTTCCGATTTCGGGGATCGACATGGTGGGCTCCGAGGGTTGGGGATGGACGGGTTGCGCGGATTCTGCGAAGCGTGCGGACGCGAGAACATAGGCGGTCCGTCCGGCGTAGGAGGCGCTGGATCTTCGGGAATCACCCGGGTTTGCTTCGGCCGAGGCTTCGAAGCGCCGACGCGTGGTATGTTTTCCGCCCGCGGGTCGAGCCCGGGGGATTTTGTGCCGGCTCGCCGGCGTGGCCGCTTCCTTATCGAGAGACTCCGATCCATGTCCGATCATCCCGCCGCCGAACATCGCGCACTCATCACCGGCATCACCGGCCAGGATGGCTCCTACCTTGCCGAATTCCTGCTGGCCAAGGGATACGACGTCCACGGCATCGTGCGTCGCAGCTCGACCTTCGGCACCGACCGTATCGAGCACATCTATCGCGACCCGCACGACGCCGGGTCGCGTTTGCACTTGCACTACGGCGACCTCACTGACGGCAACTGCCTCGCGAAACTCGTCAATCACATCAAGCCCACCGAGGTCTACAACCTGGGTGCGCAGAGCCATGTTCGCGTCAGTTTCGATCAGCCGGTGTATACCGCCGACGCGGTCGGCGTTGGCGCGTTGAAGCTGCTCGAAGCCATCCGCGATTACCAGGACAGCTCGGGCGAAACGGTTCGGTACTACCAGGCCAGCAGCTCCGAGCAGTACGGCAAGGTCGTCGAAACGCCGCAGACCGAAGACACACCGTTCTATCCACGCAGCCCGTACGCCTGTGCAAAGATGTACGCCCACTGGATCACGGTCAATTACCGCGAGTCGTACGACATGCACGCCTCGTGTGGCATCCTCTTCAACCACGAAAGCCCGCGCCGCGGCGAGACGTTCGTGACCCGCAAGATCACCCGCGCGATCGGCCGGATCAAGCTCGGCTTGCAGGACAAGCTTTATCTGGGCAACCTCGACGCCAAGCGCGACTGGGGCTTTGCCGGCGACTACGTGGAGATGATGTGGATGATGCTTCAGCAGGAAACACCCGACGATTACGTGGTGGCGACCGGCGAGACGTGGAGCGTCCGCGAGTTCTGCGAGAAAGCGTTTACCCACGCCGGCCTCAACCACGAAGACCACGTCGAAATCGACCCGCGCTATTTCCGGCCCGCCGAGGTTGAACTGCTCTTAGGCGACCCGGCCAAAGCCAAACGTCAGCTCGGTTGGAAACCACGCACCAGCTTCCAGGAACTGGTCGAGATGATGGTCGATGCGGACATGGAACTCGCAGAACGCGAGAAGGTGCTCGCCGACGCGGGGCACACGGTCGGCCGGGCCTGATCGCGCCGACACGCCCTCCGGACCTCCTCTGACGCAACCCTTTCAACGATCCGGGGACGAGCATGCCCGACATGGACCTCACTCAGCACCGCATCATCGTCACCGGCGGAGGTGGCTTTCTTGGTCACTTCGTGGTCAAAGCCCTGCGTGAACGCGGCGTCTCCGAAGACGCGATCTTTGTGCCACGTCGGACGGATTACGACCTCACCGAACTGCCGGCCGTTCAACGCATGTACGACGACGCGAACGCTGACGTCGTGATCCACCTCGCGGCCGAGGTCGGCGGGATCGGCGCCAATCGCATGCACCCGGGGCGGTTCTTCTATGCCAACACGGCTATGGGTCTGCATCTGGTCGACGAAGCACGTAAACGTGGCGTACAGAAGTTTGTCCAAACCGGGACCGTTTGCGCGTACCCCAAACACAGCCCCGTCCCGTTCCATGAAGACGATATCTGGAACGGCTACCCCGAAGAAACCAACGCGCCGTATGGCGTTGCGAAAAAGGCGCTGTTTGTCATGCTCGAGGCCTACCGGGCCGAATACGGGTTGGACAGTGCGGTCGTCGTGCCCGTCAATCTCTACGGCCCACACGACAACTTCGACCTCGAGACGTCGCACGTCATCCCCGCGCTGATCCGAAAGTGCGTTGATGCCAAAGAGCAGAACGCGGAGTCGGTGGTGTGTTGGGGCACGGGCAACGCGTCACGTGAGTTCCTGTATGTCGAAGACGCGGCCGAGGGCATCGTCACCTCCTGCGAGCGTGTCGACGACCCGACGCCGATCAATCTGGGGACCGGCGCGGAGATCAAAATCCGCGAACTGATGGAACTCATCGCCCGGATCGTGGGCTTCGAAGGTGCGCTCGAATGGGACCACACCAAACCCGATGGCCAGCCGCGCCGCTGCCTCGATACATCCAAAGCCGATCGGATGATGGGATGGAAGGCGCAGGTGGATCTGGAACAAGGCTTGCGCCGTACCGTGGAGTGGTACATGAACCACCGTGGCAACCTCCGCGAAGTCCGGTTTAGCGGTCACTGATCGGCGTCCACTCGCGATGGCCAAACGCTCCGCCACCAAGCCGACCGCCCAACGCACGGTTCTGGTCATCAGCCAGACGTATGTGCCCGACCCCGCCGCCGTGGGGCAGTACATGCACGAAGCCGCGGGCGACTTGGTCCGCCGTGGTTACCGCGTCAAAGCCGTCGCCGCGAACTGCGGGTACGAAGACACGTCTCTCAAATTCCCCAAGCGAGAGACGCTCGACGGCGTCGAAGTTCGCCGATACGGCTTCGCGTCCTTCGGCAAACGCTCCATCGCGATTCGCCTGGTCGGCGGGTGCCTGTTCACCGTCCAGGCAACGCTCCGCGCGATGTTCACTCGGAAACTCGGGGCAATCCTCGTTTCTACGTCGCCGCCCATGGCACCGTTGGCGGCGCTGGTGATCGGTGCGGTGCGTCGTCGGCCCATCGTGTTCTGGGCGATGGACATCAATCCGGATCAGATGATCGCGATGGGCAAGGTCGGCGAACAGTCGCTCCCCGCTAGGCTGTTCGACACCATGATCCGCTGGACTTTGAAGCGTGCCGCCAAAACCGTGACGCTTGACCGGTTTATGGGGCAACGCCTCGAAGCCAAAGTTCCGCTGGGCGACAAGCTCGAAACGATGCCGCCTTGGCCGATGGCTGATCACCTCGAGCCGGTGCCCCACGACGACAATCCGTTTCGCGCGAAGCACGGCCTTCAAGGCAAACGCGTCGTCATGTACTCGGGCAACATCTCGCCCGCGCACCCGATCGACACGATTCTTGAGGCCGCTCACCGCACGCAGGACCGTGACGATCTGGTGTTTCTGTTCATCGGCGGCGGCCTAGGCAAGCAGCGCATCGACGAGTTCGTGGCCGAGCATGGGCTAACCAATGTTAGAACGCTGCCGTACCAGCCGCTGGATCAATTACGGTTTTCGTTGTCGGCGGCGGACGTGCACCTCGTCGCCATGGGGAAAGACATGATCGGCATCGTGCACCCGTGCAAGGTCTACGGCGTGCTCAACGTTCAGCGGCCGGTGCTCGCGTTGGGACCCGCCAACAGCCACATCGGCGACATCGTGACGCAGCACGACGCGGGTTGGCGTTTGGACCACGGGGATGTCGACGCTGCCGAACGGCTGCTCCGGGAATTGGCCGACACCGACGATGAAACGTTCGCCCGCAAAGGCAAAAACGCCGAAGCGGCGATGGTTGCGTCGTTTAGTAAAGCCAAGCTCTGCGGTGATTTCTGTGACGTGATCGAAGACGTGATGCGCTGACGCGGCACGCGTGGATTCAATCGCCGGGCAGCGGAACGCGCTCGGGTTGGGCGAGCGGCTCGAGGCCGCGTAGCCGGAGCAGGATATCGGCCCGGATCCGCGGGTCGTGGAGGGCGTTCGCGTGGGCACGGGACCCGGGCAGGTTATCCACCCAGATCGGGGTCTCACCGGGCGGCGCGGCGTTTTCTTCGCCGACGATGCCATCGCCCAGGCGGACATAGGAGACCAATTCGTACGGCGCGTCGCCACGCGACGCTTCGAGCTCGACGAGAAACGGCGAGTTGATCTTCATGTCCCGCACCAGCCTGTCGAGCGACCAACGCGTGCCCCAGGCCGCGCCGCGGTGCGGCGTGCCAACGGTATACAGGCGTTGCAGGTTGAGGCGGCGTCGGCCGGGCAAGTCCACGGCGGCGTACCGACACACCAGCCCGCCCATGGACAGCGCGACCGCGTCGACCGCCACCGTCAAGCCCGAGTTGTCGCCGGGGCCGAACTGCGCGTC
>JBCCDN010000106.1:0-10571 GCA_039030755.1 Planctomycetota bacterium
ACGCCGGCGTGATCTTCTGCTCGATCAGCGAAGCGGTGCGCGACCATCCCGAGCTCGTGAAGAAGTACCTCGGCTCGGTGATTCCCTACGCCGAGAACACGGCCGAGTTGAGGCAGGCGTAGTAGTTGTCGGCGTAGGGAATCACCGAGCCGAGGTACTTCTTCACGAGCTCGGGATGGTCGCGCACCGCTTCGCTGATCGAGCAGAAGATCACGCCGGCGTCGGCGAGTTCTTTTTGAAAGGTTGTCGCGACGGACACCGAATCGAACACCGCGTCGACGGCGACCTTCCGGCCTTCCACGGTCGAGGGGATTTCCGAACCGTCGCCGTCGGCTTTGCTGCCGGTGGCGTCGAGTTCGTTCTTCGCGTCGGCGGGTGACGCGTCGGTGATCCCGAGCAGGGCCTTGGTTTCGTTCAGTGAGATGCCGAGCTTTTCGTAAGTTTCGAGCAGCGCGGGATCGACCTCGTCGAGCGACTCGGGTTTCTTTTTCGGCGCGGCGTAATACGAGATGGCCTGGAGGTCGGGCTCGGGGTAGCCGTAAGGCAGGAACTGCCAGGTTGGGGCGGACATCTTCTGAAAATGCTTGAGGGCCTTGAGGCGCCAGTCGAGCATCCATTGGGGTTCGCCTTTTTTGGCGGAGATGAATGCGACGGTGGATTCGTCGAGGCCGGGCGGGGCGAATTCCTGCTCGATGTCGGTGGTCCAGCCGTATTTGTATTCGCGCCGCTCCTCGGTCATCAGGGCGACTTCGGCGGTGGTGGTCATGGCGTTACTCGGCAAACAGGGAACAGGGAGGACATCGGGCCCGGAAGTAAACGGCTCAAAACGGCCAAAATTCCGAACCCGCATGCGGTTTTTTGCTCGTCAGCGGCGTCTCTACGGCCAAACCGGCCAAAACGTCCGCGGTAAGCGAGCACCGCAGTGTAGACCGATTCGCGCGACGTGACTACCATCCTGCGACCTGATTTCATTGCGAGAATCGCCGATCCTTTGATCGGAAACCTGATCCCTATTCCCCAAACCCACGTTCCTCCCATGCCCATCGCCCTCTCCGAAACCGCCGCCCGCGAGATTCAGAACATCATCCAGCAGCAAGAGCTCGACGCCGAGAACGTCCGACTCCGCGTCGGCGTCAAGGGCGGCGGCTGCTCGGGTTTTTCCTACCTGCTGGACCTGACCGAGACGCACCGCGACAACGACGAAGAGTTCGAACTCAACGGCATCAAGGTCGTGTGCGACCCCAAGTCGTACCTGTACCTCAACGGCACGAACATCGATTTCAAAGACGAGGTGATGGGCCGCGGCTTTGTGTTCAACAACCCCAACGCGACGAGCACGTGCGGGTGCGGCAGCTCGTTCAGCGCTTGACGACGATCGAAACTTAATTCCACCACCAACCGATATCCACGTTCAATGAACGTGTCTTTTTTGCGTTTAGCTTTTCACGCGAGCGCGGCGGCGGCGTCGATCTGATCGCGGCGTTGCTGCACGGCGTGGAGCATCGGGGCGAACACCAACTCGGAGACCAACGCACCGTAGAGCGTGGTGATCAGCGCCACGGCGAGGCCGGCGCCAATCGCGTGGTAGTCCGACAGATCGGCGAGCATCGCGATCACGCCCAGCAGCGAGCCCAACACCCCGCTCGCCCACCCCAAGTGCCGCCCGCGTCGCAGCACGCCAAAGGCTTCAACGACATCATCGAAATCGCGCGGCGGCCTTCGCAATCCCCCCATGGCCAGAGCCCGCACGATCGCGCCGGGCCGGTATGTCGTCCAGAGCCCGCCGATGACGATGATGCCGATCCAAATCAGGCTGGGGAGGTCGATGTAGATGCCGGCCACTCCCATGAGCAGCGTCATCGACACGATGCCGAAGCCCACGATCGCCCAGCCCACCGCAGAATGCGCGAGGTCTCCGCGGCGCGAACGCCGCAGCTCTCGCGCGATCTGTCGGCTGTCTCCAAGGTTGCTCAGCGATTGTTCGAGCGCGTGCTCGGCGTGGAGCACACCCGCATCGTTCAAGTTCGCCCGCACGTGGTCTTCGAGCTCGTCGAGTTCGCGTTTGAGCAGGCCGTGCCGCAGCGCGAGGTCGAGTCGCCAGCGTTGGAGCCGTGCTTCGATCACTTGCTCGGCGTTTGGGTGTCCGGAGGGCTTGGCGTTGTCAGGCATGGGCGTGGGTCTCTGATGGCGTCGGTTCGGGCAAGGCTTCGATTTCTTCCACGTATATCGGTCGGCTGCGGCGGCGTCTCGCCACCACGCGGTATCGCTTTCCGCAGGCCGGGCAATCGGCGTGGTGGCAGACCGAGGCCGAGCCAACCGCGTCGGCCGTGCCTAGCAGCGGTTCGGGATGTCCGCAGTCGCAGAGCCAGGCGGCGGTGAACCCCTTGACGACGGCGCGTCGCGTCGGGCCGTTGAGCGTTCGCAGCGGCACGGCCTCGACCGCGGCGGTGGGGATCGATCGTGGGGGCATGTCCTGAACTCCGGGAACTCACGCGAGTCGGCGCTGGCGTTGCACCAGTTTCCAAGCGAAGAAGACTCCCACGGCCAGCACGATCGTCATGACCACCGCGGGGGCCATGCCGTTCAGGGCGTCTTGGATTTGATCGCCGGTTTCACCGAACCAATCGTCGTCGTCGAGCTCGCGGACGAGTTCCCACGTGCCGTGGCCGGCGAGCTGCATCAAGATCGGCGTGAGCACGAAGACGGCCGCGAAGGCGAGCCCGAAGCGTGGGGTAAGGCGGAACGCGCCGACGTGCGACGCGGGCAGCAGCGGTTGGCCGAGGCGGTCCGCGGCGATGATCACGCGTTCGCGCGGCGTGAGCGCCTGGCTGTCGAGCGTCCGCAGCTCGTTGCGGAGGTGGTCTTCGAGCTCGTCGCGGCGCTCGGCCGGAAGCCAGCGGAGCTGGTCGGACCATTGGCGGATCATGGGCTCGGCGGGCTCGGTGGCGGGTGCGTGCGTTGTCAGTTCGTCGGGCATGGTTTGAGTCCCCAGAGGTCAGCGAGGGTGTTGTGGACGGCGAGCCAGTCGGCGCGTTGGGCGGCGAGTTCGGTGTGGCCGGTTTTTTCGAGGCGGTAGTACTTGCGGCGTCGGCCGGTGTCGGGGGCGGTGTCCCAACGGCTCTTGATGTGGCCCTGCTTTTCGAGCTTGTGGAGGACGGGGTAGAGCATGCCGTCGGTCCATGCGAGGTGGCCGCCGGAGCGTCGCTTGACTTCTTGGAGGATGGCGTAGCCGTAGGACTCGCCGCTTTCGAGGATCGAGAGCACGAGCGGGCGGGCGGAGGCGGCGACGAGGTCCTTGCCGGGCATGGGAGTATGATGCATTGAAGTTCAATGTATGTCAAGCCCGCGATCAGAAATCTCCGAGAACGCGGGTTTTCCCCGGTTCTGTGAACTCGCCGCGTCAACTTGGCGGGTCTGATTCGTCCCGGGCTGCTATGCTGCAAAGTGCTGCTTCGGACGTTTCGGGGGTGTCCCCGGCCGATCGGCAAAGACCGCGTGTCCCCGGCTCGGGCGCGTGGGCGAGTGTTTCGGCGGGCGATGGATGTCGGCCGGCTCGCACCGTGATTCTCGGGCCGTTTGTCTGAAAGAGGTATGACCGATGTTGAATAAGTTTTTGATGATGCTGGCGTTGGGTGTGTTCACCGTGTCGATCGTCGCCTGCGAGCAGGCCGAGACCGAACTCGAAGGTGCTGCCGCCGACGTGGAAGCCGCCGCCGATGACGCCGCGGATGCCGCCGGCGACATGATGGACAAGGCGGAAGAGGCAGCGGGTGACGCGGTCGAAGCCGGCGAAGAAGCGGCCGAAGACGCCGCCGACGCCGTCAAGGACGCGATGAACTAATCGCGTTTCCGCAACGAATCACGCCGCCGATCCGTGAAAACGGGTCGGCGTTTTTTTGCGCGACGCTTGCCCGGAGCGCGAGTTAGACTCGAGAAGCCTGCGAGGTTTTCAGATGCTTCAAAGAGGAGTCACGGATGGCCACCATCAAAGAGAAAATGGGTTCGCTCTTGGGCAAGATGCGCGGTAACGGCCCGGCCCGGCACTACGACGTCGCCCGCTTGGAAAACATGCCCGACCAGGAACAGAAAAAGCAGGTCACGATCGCGGAGATTAAACAGGGCTACGGCGAGATCGTCGACACCATGCAAGCGCTTCGGTCGCACCTGGACGAGACCCAAAAACGTCAGGCGCAGATGGCGAGCATGATGGAGGGCCTGCCCGCGGTGCTCTCGTCACTGCCCGAAGCGACGCGGACGCAGACTCAGCTCATCAAGGCCATCGGTTCGCACCTCGAAAGCCAGAACACCACCAACGGCCACCTCACCGAAGCGATCCAAGGCCTGAGCAAATCCGCCGACCGGCAGGACGCGACGCTCGGCGACATCCGGCAGCACCTCGCCGGCGACGCCGACACGCGGCGCGAACTGCACACCGGCGTGCTCGCGCTCAACAGCACGCTCGAAAGCGTCGAGGCCAGCAACCTCGCCGCCAAAGATGCACTCACGTCGGCTCAGGAACAGGCCCGCCAAAGCGAACAACGCATGGCCGAGCTGTATCGCAAGGGGCAGCGCACGAACCTGGTGATGCTGCTTTTGAGCGCCGCGATGGTCGCCGCGGCCGTGGGGGCGGTGGCGTGGCTGATCATGAACGGGCAGGCGGTGCCGGCGGGGTGAGTGGGCGGCAAGCGTCGGGGCCGCGTTTATTCGTCGTCTTCGTCATCCTCATCGTCGGTGCCGTGGGGCCCGCTAAGCCGAAAGGCCAGCCATGCACCTGCGGCGATCCACACGACCGCGGTCCATCGCCACGCGCGTTGGCCGGCTTCACGCCGCGTCGCTTGGCCGCCGGGCTGATTCACGTACCACGCGACGATGCGTTTTTTCTCCGCGTCGTCCATGGTCGCCAGGCGCTTTCGCACCTGGGCCTCGGGACGCAGCGGCGTCGGGGCGGCTTCTGAAGTTTCGGTCGTCGTGCGGATGCCCTCGGCTTCGCTTTCATCCGTGGCCAAGCCTGCTTGACCCGCATCCGCTTCCGCCAGCTCCGCCAGTGGATCAACGATCTGGCCCTCGGCGAACATCCAGTCCCGCACCGCGCTGGTCACCAGCCCGGGGTTGAGGTCGAGTTCGCGCGACGGCACGTGCTGTCGACCGACCATCGTCGCCGTCCCCCACGCTGCGGCGCAACTCAGCACCAACAGTGCCGCTGCGCCCATCGCCGTTCGCGTGGATCGCACCGTCGCCGCCTCACGCCACAGCCACGCGGCCACGAGCGCCGCCAGCGGCGCGACCCACGCCAACCCCCAACCCGTCCACACCGAAGCCAACCCCCAGGCCATCCCGAGACCCAGCGTTACCAATAGCGCCCACCCCACCACGCCGCGGCGAAACGTCGGCTCGGTCCCGTATACCAGTTCGTCGTTCAAAGCAGGCCTCTCATCCCCGGATGGCAAAAGCACTCAAGCGATCACGATTCCGAGCAATAGCAATCATGGCACGCCGCTCATCGCGCGACGGTCGGGTGCAGCTTGTTGGTCTTCCAATTCAGTTCGTCGAACGGGTCGTCGTCCGTGCCATTGACGGGCGTGTTCATGAAGATCACGTCTTCCTGTCCCGAGGCGGTGACGTGCCCGTCGAGGAAGAGCCAGTTTGGCGCACCGTTGGGGTGGGTGTCGACCGCGGCATAAAAGTCGAAGAGGCCACGCTGCGCTTGGGCGTCCGGATCGTCGATGATGCCTTGGGTTAGTCCGGGCGCATTGATGTAGTCGGCCACGGAATACCCGCCGGAAAACTGCGGGAGTTCGCCAACGCCGATGAGCGAACTGGGGTCGCGGATGAGCTGCACATCGGAGTAGAAGAAGTGCTGCGGCTCGAAGAGTTCTTCGACCTTGGGGCGGGAGACGTAGCGGTTGACGCCGTAGCTCGCGCGGCGGAACCAGCCGGGCATGTTCGGCGGCGAACGCGTCCAGAACGGACTTTCATCGCTGGGGCAGAGCGCGAAGTCTTCGGTGTCGGTCATGAAGTACGCCTCCGTGAGCTTGATCCACGATCCGCAGAACGCGAGCGCGGGGTCCCGGCCCAGCGCTTCGATCGGCGTGCCGGGCAGGTTGTCCGGCGGATAGCGCTTGCTCGCGCGGTCCTCGACTGCCATCTCAAAACCCAGGCCCAACTGCTTCATGTTGCTCGCGCACACCACGCTCCGCGCGACGCCCCGCGCGCTGCTCAAGGAGGGCAACAAGATGCCCATCAGCAGACTGATGATGCTGATGACCACCAGCAGTTCGATCAAGGTAAAGCCCGGACGGAATTTCATGGTTCTGCTCGTTTCGGAATGAAGGACCAAACGGCTTAGCTCCAGCATATCGCCCGCGTCGCCTTCCCGGAAGCACAGCTTCGAAGTGCCGCTTCGCTATTGGTTGTCGGTCGAACCCCGCGAGGGGTGCCGGAGTTTTCGGCCGACGCGGACACCCAACTCGCGTATTAAGCGACGCAGCGGGACCCGGGTCAGGTCGCGGTCGGCGGTGAGGTAGATCGGCACCGAGCCCACGTTCGCATCTTCGTCTCCGGATACTTCGTTCGCGTCGGTGTCGGTGTTCTCGAAGGCGTGCTGGGTGGCGGTTCGGACTTCGAGCGGCCGGGCGAACGGTGCGTCCGACGTTTTGCGGAACCAGACGTTAAGCACCCCGTCGCGCTGGGTGAGGTGTTGCCACGCGTGCGCGTCGCAGTCCGTACGGTCACTCGGCGCGAGCGTCGCTGGGTCTTCGTCCTCGAACTGCGTGAGCACAGGGCGGGCGGGATCGCCCTGCGGCCCGGTGAGCCAGAGCGCGAGCAGGTCGTACCCGTTGGCGTCGGCGAGATCTCGAAACAGCATCGGGTGGTACGAAAAGTAGCCGTGCCCGAGGTAGCCGACGCAGGGCAGCTGGTGGGCGATCACGCCGCCGACCTTCACGGCCTCGTGCGCGACGCGGAACGCGTGGTCCTGGCCGAGCAGGTGCTCGGTCGTGCCGAAGTTCAGCACGACGTCGAAGGTGCCGCGCTCGGGTTCGGGCAAGCGTTCGCGGTTGAGATCGAAGATGCGCGTGGCTGCGCCGGGGCAGACATCCAGTGCGAGGTACGGGCAGCCCGCGACGTGCAGGGCTTCCGCGAGATCGATGAGGTGTTCCGGCAGGCGAGGGTCGTTCAAGAGCGCATCGCGTGCGTCGCCAGGGCCGTGCGTGGCGGGTGTGACCGTGTCGAAAAAGTGTGCGACCTCTTCGCGTGTTCCGAGCAGGCGCTGGGTCCCAAAGTCCAACACGGACGCGCCGCGCGGAAAGTGCCCCGCATCCGCGAGCGCTTGCAAGAACTGGACGTGGCATCCCATGGGGACGCCAAGGTAGCCGCAACCCCACAAGTTGCTCGGGAGCGGCCACGAAGCACGCGCAACCCGTGGGGTTGCGGCTACCGGAGCATGGTCAACCCGACGTTAGGCCGCGGTAGAGCTCCTGCACGCGCTGGCTCTGGTTGCGGCGGACGTTGTCGAGCGTGAGGCGGGCGATGCGGTACTCGGCGGACTCTTCGGGCATGAGTCGGCAATGTTCCTGGATCACGCCGTACATGAACTTGAACGCGTCGCGGGGCTGGTGCATCTGGTCGAGCGCGTCGATGAGCATGCTGCGGTCGACGTCCTCGGCAAAGAGATCGGTCAGCGACATCGACTCGGCGTTGAGCGGGCGGACGATGTTGATACGCGAGGTGCACAGGTCGTAGAGCGTCGCGCCCGACCACGTGAGGCGGTCGATTTTGTTCTGCTTGTCGAGCCGAGCGCGTTCGTAGAACTCGCGGGATTCCTTGTCGAGCAGGTACGACAGTTCGATGGGCAGCAGCAGCTTGATACCCACGTCATCTTGTTTGAGGAACTTGTTGTCGAACATGGGCCAGACGATGGCGCGCATTTTTTGCGGGTCGGATTGGACGATGGTGGGTTCGTCCATGCGGTCGACGAGGAACATGACGCCGGAGTAGCCGAGGGATTTGAGGACCGAGACGAAACGTCGCGTGAGTTGGTAGCGATTGTCGCGGGGGCCTTCTTTTTCGGTGTGGGGCTCGGGCAGGGGTTGGCCGGTGAGGGTTCGGCCGGCGGTGTTGCCGAGCATGGCCTTGAGCTGGTCGGCGGTGCGATGCACGGCCGGCATTTCCTTGAGCACGCGGCGGGCGTACTTCCAGAGCTTGAAGCTGCCACCGATCCACATCACAAACCCGACCAGCGCCATCGCACCGGCGAGGATGAGGGCGAGGATCACCCACCACGGCGCGCCGTCGCCCATCGCGAACCACGCGGTGCCGAAGCCCGCGGCGGCGACCGTGCCGACGACACCGACCCAGAGCCAGAACGCCAACGGCAGGCCCGAGCCCAGGCGGAGTTTCTTGGACAGCAGCGCGTGGCGTTCGACGGGGTCGCCCGAGCCGGGGTTGTCGTAGAGCATCGCGAGCACGGCGAGGTCGCGGCGTTTTTCCTTCGGGAGTTTCTTGAGCGCCTTGGCGAGCTTCTCGGGCATCGGCACTTTCGGCGTGCCCGCGCCGGCGAGGATCGCATCGACGACTTTCGTGACGGCCAGGCTGAGCATCGCGTCCTGGTGGTCTTCCAGGCGGAGCGTCTCGAGCATCTTGTTGGCGTCCTGCCGCTTGGCCCGCTGCAACTGATCGAGCACGGGGTTGAGGTCGTCGTAGGCGACGGTGAGCACGCGCGATGTGGGGTTGCTCTGGTTGTGCTGCTGGACGTGCTCTTCGATGTCGATGCGGATGGCGGTTTTGCCCGAGCCTTTTTCACCGAACACGACGGCGGTCGCGGGGTTGTCGATTCGGCCGAGGATCTTGGCGAAGTCGGGGTGCTGCGGGTTGGCGTCGCCGAGCTTCGCGAACACCGGGTCGAGGCGGGCTTCCTCGGCGGTGAAGGGGTTTTCGGTGAGTTGGTGATGCTTGAGGAAGGACTGGACGTTCATGGCCGGCTTCGCTGGAGGTTGTTGAGAATCACGCAGGCGTGTCCGCTTCGAGGGCGAAGTAGACTTGTCGATCGTACCGGACGCCCGCGTGTCGTTGCCGATGAATCGCCGATGAAAACCTGTTTCCCCGAGTTTGCGATTTTTGCGGAAGCCGTGGAGGCGCCGACGCGGACAGTCCGGGTGCCGATGATGCGTCGGTTGTTGGGCGACGCGTTGACGCCGGTGTTGGCGTACCGCCGGCTGGTGCGGGGCGACGATCGGCTCGCGCCCAGTTTTTTGTTCGAAAGCGTCGTGGGCGGCGAGCGGGTGGGCCGGTTCAGCTATTTGGGCAGCCGCCCGGTGATGGAAGTGCTCGCGTGGGGGCACGACGTGGAAGTGCGTGACCACGAATCGGGTGAAACGAGGAAATTCACGGCCGACGATCCGCTGAGCAAAATGCGGAAACTCACGGGGCCGCCGAATCTGGTCGTGCCCGATGAACTCAAGGTCGCGGGGCTGCCGCCGTTTTGCGGTGGGTGGGTGGGCAACGCGGGTTACGACACGGTGCGTTATCTCGAAGGCGACGCCTTGCCGAATCCGCCGGCCGACGATCGCGGGTTGCCGGACATGCATTTCCAGTTGTACCGCGAGTTGGTGGCGTTCGACCACGCCAGCAAGACGGTGCTGCTGGTGACGACGGCAACGGTCGAACCCGGCTGCGACTCACGCGTTTCGTACGACACGGGCGTTGCTCAACTCGACGCTTTGGAATCGCGTTTATTGCAGGGTGAAGCCGAGCGGATTCACACGCCCGAAGCGCACGTCGATCTCGCGGGCGCGCCGCCGCGCTTGCCTACGAGCAATTTCGGCGATGGCGGGTATCAGGACGCGGTGCTTCAGTGCAAGGATTACATCGCGGCCGGCGACGCGTTCCAGATTGTGCCCGCGCAGCGGTTTTCATTGCAGACCTCGGCCGACCCGTTCGATGTGTATCGTGCGTTGCGGGTGGTGAACCCGTCGCCCTACATGTTCTATCTGCAGATCGACGGCGCGGTGCTGGTGGGTTCGAGCCCGGAGATTTTGGTGAAGGTGCAGGACGGCCTCGCGGCGTCACGGCCACTGGCGGGGACGCGTCAGCGCGGCAAGACTCCGGAAGAAGACGCGGCGTTGGAACAGGAACTCCGTGATGATCCGAAGGACAACGCCGAGCATTCCATGCTGGTGGATTTACATCGCAACGACATTGGGCGGGTCGCCCAACCCGGCACCGTGGCGATTACGGAGAAATTTGTTGTGGAGCGTTATAGCCACGTGATGCATCTGAGTTCGGAGGTGCAGGGCCGGTTGCGAGACGGCGTCGATGCTTGGGAAGCGCTGCGAGTATCGCTGCCGGTGGGCACGGTGAGCGGGGCGCCGAAGATCCGGGCGATGCAGATTATCGACGAGCTCGAACCGAGCCGTCGGGGGCCGTACGGCGGTGCGGTGGGCTATTCGGATTTCGCGGGGAACTTGGACGTGTGCATCGCGCTGCGGACGATGGTGGTGCTTCCTGCTGACGGCGGCCAATGGCGGGTCGATATCCAGGCGGGGGCGGGCATCGTCGCGGATTCGGACCCCGAC
>JBCCDN010000107.1:0-10395 GCA_039030755.1 Planctomycetota bacterium
AACCGCGCCCCCACGCTGCACCGCATGGGCATCCAGGCGTTCGAGCCCGTGCTCGTCGAAGGCAACGCGATCCGCATCCACCCGCTGGTGTGCTCCGGCTTCAACGCCGACTTCGACGGCGACCAGATGGCGGTGCACCTGCCGCTGTCGGTCGAGGCCCAGACCGAAGCGTCGGTGCTGATGCTCTCGCCGCACAACATTTTCTCGCCCGCCAACGGCGCGCCGATCATCTCGGCCGGCCAGGACATCGTCTACGGCGTGTTCTACCTCACGAAGATGCCGATCGAGCCGGACAAGGAACTTGTCAAGGAGCTGACCAATCGCAGCGAGGGCCTGAGCGACGACATGCTCGCGAAGATGCGGCAGGTCCCCGACTTCAAGGACCCCGACGAAGCGCTGCTTGCGTATGACTTGGGTAAGGTCAAAATTCATGATCCCATCGTGGTACGCCTTCCCGAAGGCCGGTACGGCGGGATCGTGAACAAGGAACGCGGCGATGTCGAGCCGATGCCCGAGTTGAATCGCGTCGTTACGACCATCGGTCGCCTGACGTTCAACGACATCATTGCCGAGGGCATGCCGTTTTATAACTGCCAGCTCGGCAAGAAGGGCTGCTCCCGCGTGATCGACGACGCCTACGCCTTCAACGGCCGGCCGGCCACGATTGATTTGTTGGACAAGATGAAGGAAGTCGGGTTCAAGCGGGCGACGACCGCGGGCCTGTCGTTCGGCATCACCGACCTCCGCATTCCCGCGAAGAAGCACGACATTATCGCGGCCACCCAGAAGAAGGTTGACCGCGTCGAAAAGGCCTACGCCGGTGGAGCGATTACCGAACGCGAGCGCTATAACCAGCTGCTCGACCTCTGGACGCACTGCCGCGAAGAGGTGACCAAGGAAGTCGTCGGCGAGATGTCCCAGGACGTCCGCGACCCCGAAGGCCGACGCGTTGAGATCGGCGACCCCAACGGTGAGAAGTATCTCAACGCCGTGTGGGTCGAGTTCGAGTCCGGCGCCCGCGGTTCCGTCGGTCAGCTGCAACAGCTCGCGGGCATGCGTGGCCTGATGGCCAAGCCGTCCGGCGAGATCATCGAAACGCCGATTAAGGCCAACGCCCGCGAAGGCCTGAACGTGTTGGAGTACTTCTCGTCCACCCACGGCGCCCGGAAAGGCTTGGCCGACACCGCGCTCAAGACCGCCGACTCGGGCTACCTCACCCGCAAGCTCTGCGACGTGGCCCAGAACGTGTTCACCTCGGTTCACGACTGCGGCAGCAAACGCGGCGTCGCCAAGCGGGCGATCTACAAGGGTGACGAAGTCGACGTGCCGCTGCGTGACCGCATCGTCGGCCGGGTGGCCCGCGAAACGATCATCAACCCGATCACCGATCAGACCATCGTGGAAGAAAACACGATGATTACGATCGAGCAGGCCCGACAGATCGAAGACCTCGGCATCGACACGGTGCAGGTCCGTTCGCCGCTGACGACCGACGCGGCCGTGGGCTGTTCGGTGCTCGACTACGGCATGGACATGTCCACCGGCAAGGCCGCAGAAATGGGTCTGGCCATCGGCATCATGGGTGCCCAGTCCATCGGTGAGCCCGGCACGCAGCTCACGATGCGGACGTTCCACACCGGCGGCGTTGCGTCGACCACCGCGGCCGACACGAGCTATCAGGCGACCGTGCCCGGCAAGGTCAAGATTCTCGATGCCAATCAAGTGCCCTCGACCGACGACGATGGCAATGATGTCATGGTCACGCTCAAGCGGACCGGTGAACTGCTGATCGTGGACGATAAGGACCGCGAACTCGAACGCTTCAAGCTGCCGTACGGCTCGTACCTCCGCGTGGACGAAGGCGACACGGTGAAGAAGGGGCAACTGCTCGTTCAATGGGACCCGCACCGCACGCCGATCCTCGCCGAGAAAAACGGCATCGTGAAGTTCGAGGACATTATTGTCGGCGAAACCGTCCGCTCCGAAGCAGAAAGCCAAGCCGCGAAATCCAAGGGCGGCAAGAAGTCCGGTGGCGGCGAACAACTCGTCGTCACCGAGCACAAGGGTGAACGTCACCCGCAGATCAAGATCACCGACAGTGATGACACCACGTTGGACTTCCACTACCTGCCCGCCAAGGCACGTATTGAAGTCACCAACGGGGCCGAGGTCGTGGCCGGTCAGATGCTCGCTCGTCAGCCCAAGGAAGCGTCCGGCTCGGCCGACATCGTCGGCGGTCTGCCGCGAGTCACGGAAATTTTCGAGGCCCGCAAGCCCAAGGATTCCTCGATCATGGCCGAGATCTCCGGCACGGTCGAGCTCCGCAGCGATAAGCGCAAGGGCAAGATGACGATCATCGTCAAGTCCGACTCCGGCCTCGAAGTCGACCACCACGTCCCGCAAGACCGTCAGCTGATCGTGCACACGGGTGACGTCGTCGAGGCCGGCGATGCGCTCATCGACGGCCCGATGGACCCCAAGGACATTCTCCGCATCAAGGGCGAAGAGACCCTCTTCAGCTACCTGATCGAAGAAGTCCAGAATGTTTATCGCGCTCAGGGCGTGACGATCAATGACAAGCACATCGAGGTGATCCTCGCCCAGATGCTCCGCAAGATCCGCGTGGACAACCCCGGCGACACCGAGCTGCTGCCCAACGAAGTCGTCGACAAGTACCGCTTCCGCATGGCCAACGAGGCCGTGGTCGGCGCGGGCAAGGTCAAGGATCCGGGCGATACGAATCTTCGTGTCAATCAGGTTGTGGACAAGAAAACGCTTAAGGACCTCCGCGACAAGATGGACGCCGAAGGCAAAGAAGGCCCCAAGGTCGTCAAGGCCAAACCCGCGACGGGCACGGTGTTGCTCTTGGGCATCACCAAAGCGTCGCTGCAATCCGAGTCGTTCCTCTCGGGCGCTTCGTTCCAGGAGACCACCAAGGTCCTCACCGAAGCGGCCTTGGCGGGCAAGTCCGACACGCTGCAAGGCCTGAAAGAGAACGTGCTGCTGGGCCACCTGATCCCGGTGGGCACGGGCTTCAGCGATTACCAGAACCTGGAAGTCGTCAAGCTCGCCGAGCCTCCGGTCGAAGAAGAACTCTCCGCCGAGGAAGAACTCGAAGCCGCCGCGATGATGGCCGAGACCATGGGGGCCCTCTCCCCCGACGAGATCACCACGACCATCGGCGAGTCGCAACGCTTCGCCGAACTCATCGGCGAAGAAGGCACGAAGAACTGACCCCCGGAATCATTCAAAATCAATTCCTCGGAAAGCCCGCGTTCGATGAGCGCGGGCTTTTTTTATGACGTGCTCGGCGCGATGGGTTAGGCTTGAAACGTGTCTCAATCGGCCGTCATCGCGTGTTCGGAAGTATGGGGAAACAACCGGGCGGCGGCAGCATCCTTGGCGTTGCCCGGCTTGGTCGGTTGGGTGTGTTCTCGCCCTTATCACGGCCAAGAAGCCGGCGGCGATGTGCATTACATCAGCTCGTGCGGCACGGGCCGGATCGCCCGACTGATGTTGGCGGACGTCTCTGGACACGGAGGCGACGCGGCCGGGGTCGCTTCCAAGCTTCGGCGGGTGATGCAGCGATACATGAACCACATCGAGCCGCAGGCGTTGGCCAAGCGGCTGAACCGAGACATCGGTGACGCGGTGGGCGACACCGGGCGTTTTGCCACGGCTTTGGTGCTAACGTTTTTTTCTCCCGATGGCGGATTGTCGTTATGCAACGCGGGGCACCCGCCGCCGATGCTGTATCGCCGAGCGTCTGGCCGTTGGTCGCCGATCGTTCAGCCCGACACACAGGAACGCATTGCGAACCTGCCACTGGGCGTACTGGATTCGGTGGGCTACGAAGGCCGGGAGCTGACACTCGAGCCGGGCGACGTGGTTCTGGCCTACACGGACTGCCTGATCGAAGCCTCTCGCTGCGACGAGGCGGGTCGTCCCGACGGGCCGATGCTCGACATATCCGGCCTACGCGACACGCTGAACGCCTTGCCCATCGCGTCCGATCCCCAAGCCGGCCCGCGTGTTGTTGTGGACGCGTTGTTGGATCGATTGTCCCGTGAAAAGTACGTGTTGGACGACGACCTGACCGTGGTCGCATTGATGTGTACCGAGCGCAGCGCGGGACGGGGGACAGCATCACGGATGATGGGGGTCGTGCGTGCGCTACGGATGATGGCCGGCGCGATTGTCGGCCGATCGCCCGCGCCGTGGCCGGAGTTCTCGATGGCGAATCTGATCGGTGGGCTATGGCCGGGCTATCGCCGCAGGCCACGCGGCTGACCGACATGGAGGTGATTGCCTTCGGCCGTTAGAGCCGCTCGGCGGCGAGCGACGCGAGTTCGCTGCGTTCGCTTTTGGCGAGTGTGACGTGGCCGACTAACTCGTGGCCCTTGAGCCGTTCGACGAGGTATGCCAGGCCGTTACTTGCGGTGTCTAGGTACGGATTGTCGATCTGGTTCACGTCGCCGGTCAGGATGATCTTTGTGCCTTCGCCAACGCGCGAGACAATGGTTTTGACTTCGTGAGGCGTGAGATTCTGGGCCTCATCGACGATGATGTACTGGTGCGGGATGCTTCGACCGCGGATGTAAGTCAGCGGCTCAAGCACGATCTTTTTGTCGGCCATCAGCTGCTCAACGCGTTTGTCGGCCGTCTTGGATTCGGCGTGTTGATTACCAACGCCGCGCGTGGTCATCAGGTATTCGAGGTTGTCGAAGATCGGCTGCATCCACGCGGCGAGCTTTTCGTCCTTGTCGCCGGGCAGGTACCCGATGTCTCGGCCCATCGGCATGATCGGCCGGGCGACCAGGAGCTTGTCGTAGCGTTCCTCGGCGAAGGTTTTCGTCAGACCCGCGGCGAGCGCGAGCAGCGTTTTGCCTGATCCGGCCGTGCCCAGCAGCGTGATGAGTTGGATGTCGTCGTCAAGCAGCAGGTCAAGCGCCATGGTCTGTTGGACGTTGCGGGCCATGATGCCGTGGACGGGTTTGCGGAGCGAGGTGACGGGGATGAGGTGATCGGTGTCGGCGAGGCGACGCGCGAGCCCGGTGTGCGAGTCGTCCAGCTGATTGCGGAGTTGCACGAACTGATTGGCGTGCAAGGTGATCTCGTGAGAGCCGGCGTCGGGGTCTTCAACGATCAGGTACGGCGCGATCGCTTCGATTTCGATTTGCTTCTCGTCGTAGAGCCGATCAATGATCTCGCCGGGCACCGAGAGTTCTTCGTAGCCGCGGTACATGCGGTCGGCATCGATCTTCTGTGCTTCGAAGTCTTCGGTGGGGATGCCTAGGGCATCGGTGCGGACGCGGACGTTGATGTCCTTGGTCACCAAGATCGCGCGATGGCCTCGCTTCTGGAGCGCCCACGCCACGGCGATGATGCGGTTGTCGGCCGAGTCGAGACGGATGCCTTCGGGCCGCTCGGCCTCGGTGGCGAACGCGACGCGGATCGTCCCGCCGTGGCCGTTCCATTCGACACCCTCGTCGAGCTTGCCCTTCTGGCGGAGCCGGTCGAGTTGGCGGATCACTTCGCGGGCAGCCCGGCCGTTGTCGTCGTTGTTCTTCTTGAACGTGTCGAGTTCTTCGACAACGGCGAAGGGCACGACGACATGGTTGTCGGCAAAGAGGAACAGCGCCGCCGAGTTGTGCAGCAGCACGTTCGTGTCAAGCACGAAGGTCTTGATGGCGGATGGCTTGCCGGTTTCAGGGGTGGCTTGATTTCCGGGGTCGGGAAGATCGATCGTGGCGGTATCGGGCAAGGTGGGCCTCGCAAGTGGGCCGGCCAGCGGGCGGAATACGCAATCCGAAGGCGGGCGGCGGTTCTCTCTCCGGTCCGAACGTGATGTAAGTATCGACGATCCGCGGCTGCGGGGTCGAGTTATTCGGACGCAAACACAATGGAAATCGTACGCAAATGTGTTACGACCGGTTCGGTCAAGAATTCGTCACGCGCCACGCTTCCACTCGTCACGCAAGATGGCGTACAGCACCGAATCTCGATACTCGCCGTGGTGCGTTTTGAAATCCTGCTTGAGTTCGGCTTCTTGCCGCATGCCTAGGCGTTCGGCGACCGCGCGGCTGCGGGCGTTGCGGGCGTCGGCCCAGAGATAGACGCGTCGCAAGTCGAATTCCGCGAATCCGTAGTTAATGAGGAACCGGCAGCAACGGGAGACATAGCCGTGTCCTTCGCGATCGGCGGCGAGCCAGTAGCCGGTTTCCGCGGAACCCGAAGGATCGCTTAACCCATGCAGGCCGACGCCGCCCGCGATTTCTCCGCCAACCATAATGCTCAGTTGCAAGTCTTCCTGCCGACCGAGATTGCCGCAGGCTTCTCTCGCCCAAGCCCGAAGATCATCGACGCTCTGGGTCTTGTGGACCCACGGCATCCATGCGTCGAGGTGTTCACGGTTCGCATCGACCACGGCAAAGATCTGCTCTGCGTGTCGCGGTTCGATCAGCCGTAGCGACAGTTCGTCGTCCACAGGGAGCAGGAAACTCATGGCTGCTCCGCCTTGGTTTCGGTGCCGCGTGCTTCGGTGGTCTTGATGCGGTTGATCGCGCTCAAGTACGCCTTCACGGCGGCCTCGACGGTATCGGTGCTGAGCCCGCGCCCGCGGACCTTGCGGCCGTGGTGATCGAGCGTGACGGTAACTTCGCCCTGGGCGTCTTTGCCCGCACTCACGGCACGCGTCACGAAACGCTCAAGCCTGACGGAGACGTTGGTGAGCTGCTGGATCGCGGAGTACAGCGCGTCCACCGGGCCGTCGCCGGCGGCGGTGATTTCCCGTTGTTCGCCGCCGGTGTCGCTGAGCTTGACCATCCCGAAGGAATCGCCGTGCGAGTTGGCGACGACTTGGAAACTGACGAGTTCCCAGAGAGCGCGATCCTGGCCAGCGAGATCGTCGAGGATCGCTTCGATGTCTTCGTCGTAAACGTCTTTCTTGCGGTCGGCCAACGCCTTGAAGCGGTCGTATACCTTCTGAATCATGGCATCGTCGACGGAGTAGCCCAGGTCTTGAACGCGGTCGGCCAGCGCGTGTCGGCCAGAGTGTTTACCTAAAACCAGTTTCGATTCGGGCACGCCGATGTCGCGCGGGTCCATGATTTCGTAGGTTTCGCGGTTTTTGAGGATGCCGTCCTGGTGGATGCCGGATTCGTGGGCGAAGGCGTTTTCGCCAATGACCGCCTTGTTGCGTTGGACCGTTAGGCCGGTGAGGTTGGAGACCATGCGTGACGATTTGAAGATTTCGCTGGCGTTGATGTTGGTGGTGAAGCCGGCATAGAAATCCTTGCGGGTGCGGAAGGCCATCACGAGTTCTTCGAGCGCGGCGTTGCCCGCGCGTTCACCGATTCCGTTGACCGTGCATTCGATCTGTCGCGCACCGTTTTGCACGGCCGCGATGGAGTTGGCGACGGCGAGACCCAGGTCGTTGTGGCAGTGGGAAGACAGAATGATGCCGTCGCGGTCGATTTGCGGCAGTTGTTCACGCAGGTGGGCAAAGATGTGGCCGTATTCGGAAGGCACGGCGTAACCAACGGTATCGGGTAAGTTGATCGTGGTCGCGCCGGCTTCGATGGCGGCGGCGGTGATATCGACGAGATAATTCAATTCGGTACGGCTGGCATCTTCGGGCGAGAACTCAACGTCGGCGACGAATTCCCGGGCGTGTTCGATCGATTGGCGCGACAGGGCGATGATTTCCTCGAAGCCTTTTTTGAGCTTGTGCTCGCGATGGATTTTGGAGGTCGCGCAGAACACGTGGACCCGGCCGTGCGCCGCGTCTTTGACGGATTCACCGGCACGCTCGATGTCTTTGGGGACGCAGCGTGCGAGGCCACAAACGGTAGCGCGTTTCAGTTCGCTGGCAATGGCGCGGACGGCTTCGAAGTCGCCGTTGCTAGTGATGGGGAAGCCGGCTTCGATGATGTCGACGCCGAGCTTCTCGAGTTGGCGGGCGATCTCGATTTTTTCGCCGTGGTTCAGCGAGGCGCCGGGCGACTGTTCGCCGTCGCGAAGGGTGGTGTCGAAAATGCGGATCGGCGTCGAGGAATGCGATTCGGGGGCGTCGGCAGTCATGGCGGTGGTCGTCGTTGTGGAGGTGGATGGCAATGGTCGAACAGTGTCGGATAAAACAAAAAACCCCGCTGGCATGGGCCGGCGGGGTCGTGGGATTCGGGTCGAAGAATCGCGAACCTAGCCGGCTTGGGGCGGGGTTAGAAGCAGGCCAAGAAGGTTGGTGCCGTCTGCGATCATGCGAAAAACATAGAGAGCGACTCACACGGCGTCAATGATCTTTCGCCCGGTTCTTGGAGTTTTGAGCTCCGAGATTGAGGGTGAATCTGTGCGGGTTATTCGGCCGATCGGACTTGATTATCCGGACCCGGTGACATGGGGAGTGTCGGTTTGAGCGGTCGAATCTTAGGTTTCGGGGTGAGGCCGAGTGTGTGGCGATGGACGATCCGGCGATTCGACAGGCAGGTGCGACGTGAACGGACAGAACGCCTTGGGCGAAATTACCGCGGTTTGGACTCAGTGGGGCGGGCAGGCCTGGGGCTGGTTCACGGCAACGCCGTGGGGCGCGTACCTGTCGGCCGATCCGACGGGTCAGCGGGTAGCGCTTGGCGCGGGGTTGGCGTTGATGCTGGTTGGCGGATGGCTTGTCGTGAAGTTTGGCCGAGCGGTAGTTCGTCGGTGTCGGCACGTACCGATGGTGTTACTGGTTGCGTTGGGTGCGTACTACGCGTCGGTATTGGCATTACAGCTCGATGCTTCACAGTGGGCGCCGGCGGCAGCGGTCGCGGCGTTGACGCTGTTGGTGCTTGGTTTAACGATGTCCGCTGCGGCACGGATCGGGGGGCGCCGCCGGAACCGCGGCAAGCCGACCGGATCACGGAAGCCGCGGCTGGCCACGGGCTGAGCGTGGCGTTGCCAAGGGTGGAGATATTCGATGTGCGGCGATGTCAGGCCTAAGCTGGACGTCTCCTGTTATACCGATTATTGCCCTCTGCCACGGAGTCCGATCGATCATGGAAACCTTTGACGCTATTTACGCCCGCCGTGCCGTCAAGCACTTTGATGCCGACTATCGAATCCCCGAAGACGAAATCACGAAGCTGCTCGAGGCGACGATCCAGTCGCCCACCAGTTTCAATATTCAGCATTGGCGTTTCGTCTTGCTTCGTGATCCGGCCTTACGCAAACAAGTCCGCGAATTCGGTAACGATCAGGCCCAGATGACCGACGCGTCGCTGTTGGTGCTGATGACCGCCGACCGCGACGCCTGGAAGAAGCAGCCCGCCCGTTACTGGGAGAACGCGCCTAAGGAAGTCGCCGACCTGCTCGTGGGTTGGATGGGCCCGTTCCACGACGGGCGTGAGCAACTCCAACTGGATGAAGCCCAGCGCTCGATCGGTATGGCGATGCAGACGCTGATGCTCGCCGCCAAGGCGATGGGCTACGACTCGTGCCCAATGATCGGCTTCGACCACGACGCGGTCGCCAAGCTGGTCCATCTCCCCGACGATCACGTCTTGGGTCCGTTGGTCGCGATCGGCAGGGGCACGAAAGATGCTTGGCCCAAGCCGGGGCAATTGCCACTGGACGAGGTGGTATTTACGGATCGCTTCGCGTAGCCGGCGGTTCCAAAGCAACTTCGCGGTACCCGCCGCGAGATCGGAAGTACACCCATAGCCCCGCGTAGCACACGAACATGACGAGAGGCAATATGGCCACGCGCAGCAGCGCTGCCTGCTTGGACTCGTCCTGGACCGTTTGGATCGCCTCAAGCTCGTTCGCGGCCAGCGCGTCGAGTCGGGCCGGGTCGATGGCGCGATAGCGACCAAAGACGCCAACCTTCTCCTCGCCGATCACGCGTTCGTGGAGCGCGGGTTCATTCAAGCGCAAGGCATCGGCGGCGTGATCGTCTTGAATGGAGCCCAGCAGGGTCGCGCCGAGAATGCCCACGCCGAGCATTCCGACGCCGGCGATGGCGTTGAGCGTCAAGGCTCCGCCGCGCGGAAAACGCTCGGCAATCAGGCCCAGTGTGGTCGGCCAAAAGAACGTCTGTCCGAGACCGTAAACCGTTGCGGCGATCAGGATGACGACCCCCTGTGCCGCCGACAAAAACGCCAGCCCCGCCGCGGCGAAGAGCGAGCTGACGGCGAGCATCCCAAGCGGATTTAGGGCTTTAACAATCGGCCCGGCGAAAAGGCGTAGCGTCATCATGATCGTCGCGGTGTAGATCAGCACCCATCCGCCGTCGATCTCGAACGTCGATCGCATGACCGGGTCCATCAACGATTTGATCCAAGTGTCCGTGCCCAACTCCGTGATCGCGAGCAGGAGCATCACGAGCAGTAGGAAGATGAACAGCGGCCGACCCATCGTTCG
>JBCCDN010000108.1:0-10116 GCA_039030755.1 Planctomycetota bacterium
CGCCGACCGCGCGGTCGGCGAAAACGATGGCCCGGGGATTGACGGTTTCTCTCCATTCGCCGTACAGCGCATCGACGGAAACGTTCAACAGCGTGTACGAAATCTTGCTCATGTCGAATCGGCCGGCCTCCCCGGGATCGCCGGGGTCGAACGAACCTTTGAGCGTGTCCGCCGGGTTGACGAAATAGTCCGCCGACCCGGCGGGGATGAAATCGCCGGTCAGCAGTTCCGCGAAGACGTACTGCACGAAGCCTTCACCGGTTTCGGGATCGTTCATTTCGTCCGGATCGATGTCGCCGTTCCCATCACGGTCGTAGCCGTGGATGTCGTTGTGGTTACCAACGGTCGCGTCGAGCCCGCGCGATCCACCGTCGATCCGGTTGCGCGGCGTGTCGAGTAGCGGCACGCCGCGGGAAGTGACGCCGGGGAAAAACCCGTCGCCGCCACCGGATTTGCTGCCTTGCGAAAACACGACGCATCCCTGGTGGATTCCTCGGAGTTGATCCATGTTCTGCTGACATCGCGCGATCTGGCGGGCGTAGCCCAAGACCGGCACCAGTGCCGCCACCCCGACAAGAACGATCAACGCCACCACGCCGGCAGACTTGATGGTCGCGTCTTGCATCACACGAGAATACGCCGCGCGATAGCGATCTCCCACGCAAAAGCCCCCGGTCGATGCCGGGGGCTTCGCTTGAAATCAGGATTGATTCGAAGCTCAGGCTTCGTCGCGGCGACGCTTGAGGCCGGCGAGGGCCATCAGGCCCAGGCCCGCGGCGAAGGCCGAAGGAGTCGGCACCGCAGTGACATTGCCGTCGCCGGAGACCGGGCCGCTGTCACTGGCAAGAGCGTCGGGGTTGCCAAACAGGCCGGAGGTCGAGCCGAACTGCACACCGTTGATGTCTTCGACGAGCGAGGCGACGCGGTAGCCGTAGCCACCGATGAGGGCTTCAACGTCGTCGAAGGTCACGCCGTCGGCGTAGTTGAAGGTCATGATGAGACGCTGAGCGTTGCCGATACCCGAGCCGAGGCCGTCGGCGGTGAGCGAGAGGGAGGTGCCGGTCCAGTCGATGATGTCGCTGGAAACCGCGTCGGCCTGACCCGCCGTGAAACTGGCATTCTCGTTGGTGTAATTTTCCGAGGTGGCGGTGCCCTTTGTCGCAAAACTCAGGGCCGGGCCACCAGAGATCAGGCTCTCGAAGCCGGACTCGAAATAGACGCCGGTAAGTTCCGTCCGGTTGGAGCGGAGAATGTTGGCGATGTTGACCAAGAACGTGCCGTCACCATTGTCCCGGGCGGTGTACTGCGACGTGTTGGTCAGCACGTTTTGATCGGCGTTGTTGAAGTAGACCGACTGCGACTGAGTGATACGAGCGGCGTCAGCGTTGGTGGCGAGCCCGGCGGTGGTCGCGACTGCGGCCGCGATGGTCAAACCCTTAATGAACTGCGATTCTCCCAAAAACATTCTGCAACCCTTTCGTAATTCAATGACAGGTGCTGGCGTTCCGTGGTGCCCACCACCAATGGTTCTGTTTGTCCTGGACGCCGTCCTGACGTCATTAATGTACCCCAATCTTGTGCGAAAGCAAGTGCTTGTTTCGCGGCGGGTTGCTACAGAGAAGCACAAATATCGGCCGTGTCCAACCCGTTGGCAGAAAATTCCAGATTTCGGCGGCCCGTCGCTCAGGTTGCGCCCCAAATTTCCGTAAGTGTTGATGATATTTCATTTTAAAGGGGATATTATCGGCGGCGTCGGCGAGCCACCGTTGGACTTGGGTTTGGGACAAGGCTGCTTGACGCGTGCCATCTGGGCGGGGTGTGGCGTGAACACCACACCTATCGTGGCCTACCCGCGCGGCGAGGTCCGCGACACGACCTGCAGGCGTGTTCAGGATCAAAGCCGACGGGATTGGGGCCTGAGTGAGGGACGGCCGCCGATTTCTGAAAGTTTCGATCAGGCGTTGTAAGTCACGGCCCGGACGGCCTCGGTGATCTTCCGGGCGTTGGGCAGCATTTCCTGCTCCAGCGTCCGGTTGTACGGGGCGGGCACGTCGTCGTTGAACACCCGGGCGACCGTGTTATCCAGATCGTCGAAACAGCGCTCGTAAATCTGAGCGGCGACCTCCGAACCCACCGACGCGAACGGCCAGCTCTGGTCGGCCACGACGCAGTAGTTGGTCTTTTTAACGCTGCGGGCGATGGTCTCGATGTCCAGCGGGCGGTACGTGCGGATGTTGATGACCTCGACGTCGATGCCGTCTTTCTCGAGGGCCTCGGCGGCTTCGAGCGCGAAGTGTACGGGCCGGCCGGCGGACACAACGGTGCAGTCGGCCCCCTCCTTGATCACCTCGCACTGCCCGAGCGGGATCACGAAATCCTCGTCGCCCTCGGGCGGAGCCCACTTTCCGCCGGCGAGGTATTTGGAGAAGTCCTTGTCGCCGCGGGCGCCCATGCCGAGCATGCGTTCGGATTCGAGGTTGAAAAACGGGTCCTCGTCCTGGATGCCCGCTTTAAGAAGGCCCTTCGCGTCGCGGGGCGTTGCGGGCACGGCCAGCTTCAGCCCCGGCACGCTCGAAAACATGCTTTCCACGCTCCAGGAGTGCGTCGAGCCGAGTTGCCCGCCGGCGCCGTTGTTGCCACGGAACACGATCGGGCAGCCGAACTGGCCGCCGGACATGTACAGCATCTTCGGGGCGTTGTTGATGATCTGGTCGGCCGAGACGAGGCAGAACGACCACGACATGAACTCGATGATCGGCCGGAGCCCGTACATCGCCGCCCCGATGCCCAGCCCGGAGAAGCCGGTCTCGCTGATCGGCGCGTCGACGATGCGCCGCGGGCCGAACTCGTCGAGCATGCCCTCGGACACCTTGTATGCCCCGTTGTACTCTGCGACCTCCTCGCCCATCAGGAAGATGCGGTCGTCGAGCCGCATTTCTTCTTCCATGGCCTCGCGGAGGGCTTCGCGGTACTGGATTTTGCGGTCCGTTCCGGGGGCGGTGGCGGTTGTCATGGTGGGGTCTGGCGTGGCGTCGGGAGGTACAGAAGTCGGTCCGGAGTATAGGAAAACCCGGGCGGGCCGCGGGGCCGGCGGGGTTTCCGGTGGCGTTCAGGATTTTGGCTTGACAACTGGACCGGTTAAGGTAGTTTTGTCTTGACCGGTCAAGCCGGGCACGTCCGTTGTGTTTCTTCCTGTTCGCTCGCCTTCCGTTTCGTCCCATGGCCGTCACGATCCAGCACATCGCCGAGCGGGTCGGGGTCTCAAAGCAGGCGGTCAGCTACGCGCTCAACAACCGGCAGGGGCAGGTCAGCGAAGCCACGCGAACGAAAATCCTCGCCGCCGCGCAGGACATGGGCTACCAAGCCAACTGGCGGGCCCGCAGCTTCGCCAAGCAGCGTTCCAACATCGTCGGCCTCGTCTACAGCCGGCCGCGGCAGTACCTCGAGCAGACACAGATCGTGCCGTCGCTCGTGCACTGGCTGGCCGAGATGGACTACGAGTTGCTGCTGATCCCCGCCGCGGGCCCGGTGGAGAACTGGGGCCACAAGCTGCGCGACGGGCGGGTGGACGGCTGCTTCGTGTCGCACCCGGTGCCGGTCGGTCTGGACCGGTTCGTGCTCGAGCACCGGCTGCCGACCGTGCTGGCAAACCTGCGTTCCGAGCGCTCGATCCCGCAGGTGTATTTCGACGATGCGGACGGGATGCGGCAGGCGGTCGAGCATCTCCGCGGGCTGGGGCACACGCGGATCGCGTACTACTGCTCGCCGAAATCCGAGGGCGAGCACTACAGCAACGACGTCCGCCGGGACGCTTACGTCGCCGAGATGAAGCGGGCGGGACTCGACAACCAAGTCACGCAGATCGTCGGCCAAACCGACGACGCCGCCGCCGCGTTCGCTTCGCAGCCGCGCGACGCCCGCCCCACCGCGGTCATCGCCTACAACGATTCCGACGCGATCATGCTTCAACGGGCGTTGTGGCGGCACGACCTGCTGATCGGCCGGGACCTGAGCCTGATGGGTTTCAACGACGACGCGTCTCGAGACGCGACGCCGCCGTTGACCACCGTTGCCTTGCCGCAGGATGAACTCGCCCGGCACTGTGTGGATTTGCTGCTCGACCGGATCGCTACACCCGAAGCGGCCGACGATCCCCCACGGCTGCGGATGGTTCTCGATGAAAAACTGATCGTCCGCGAATCCACGCTGCCCCCGCCGGTCGCCGCCCCGTGAGCCGGGGATCTGCGTTCTCTACGCCCGAACTTCACCCAGTTAGTCCCGCCGCAACGGCCGGCGACATTCCACAAGCCGGATTTCGGACCGATCCGATCCCCACCTCGCTTCACTTCATCCGTCGCGAATCGTTTTCGCCACACAACCCCAGGAGGAATCATGCTCAAGACCTGCACCGCCCTGATCGTCACCGCCCTCGTTTCCACGTCCGCATCCGCCGCGATCGTCCAGACCCTCGAGTCGGTCAGCGGCGACACCGGGCCTTCGACCACCGGCATCGCCTCGACCTCATTTCCGGGCCAATCGTTCACGACGCCCACGCTGCCCGCCGGCCAGACCGAATGGGACCTCACGTCCTGGACGTGGCTCACCAACGCCGACTCGGTCACCAACCGGACGCCCGCCGGGGCGGGCACGCTGTATTTGTTCACCGGCGATGTCGATCCGGGCACCACGACGCCCGGGTCGCTGGCGACCTTCGCGGCGGGCAACCCGGACTTCATCGCTCAGAGCCTCACGTACGACGCCGTGAACAACGAGTACACCTTCGCCGCTCCGCTGAGCCTCGCGGAAGACACCTCGTACATCGTGCTCACCGACGCGACCGTGACGCACGGCCGATTCAACACCGGCACCTACACAGACGGCCAACGCTTCGTCGCGACCAGCAGCACCGGCAGCTTCGGCGTCTCCAATTCGGGGGACAGCAAATTCGAGGCGACCCTGACCGCGGTCCCCGAACCCGCGTCGCTTGCGCTGGCGAGCTTGGGCGGGCTGATGCTGGGGCTTCGGCGTCGCAGCGCGTAACTCGCATCGGGCGGCACAGCCGAACGCGCAACAACAGGACAAACCCGATCGCAACGCGGCCGCCCCGGCGGTCGCGTTGTTTTTTGCCGGGTTGCCTCGCACGCACGTACGTCCGCCACCCAGGCGATCAGGCGGCGGCCCGATCTTCGTCGCCGCCGCGCTGCCGGCTGCGCACGAGGATCATGTTCATCACCATCCGGCCCAGCCGATCGAGCTGCCGCGTCAACGCCTGGTCCAGCCCGCGCGGCACCGTGTCGATCAAACACAGCGTCCCCAAGGCATGGCCCTCGGGGTTCACCAGCGGCTGACCGGCGTAAAAGCGGATGTTCGGCGACCCGGTCACCAGCGGGTTATCCGCAAAACGTTCGTCCCGCGTCGCGTCCGACACGACCAACGGCTGGCCGGGCTCGAGGATCGCGTGCGAACAAAACGACACATCCCGGCCCGTCCCGCAGGCTTCGAGTCCGACCCGGGCCTTGAACCACTGCCGGTTGTCCTCGACCAGCGAGATCAACGCGATCGGCACGCCGAACAGGTCCGCCGCGAGGTCCACCGCGTCCTGAAACCGGCGTTCGTCGATGCCCTCGTCGAGCCCGTAGGCCCGGAGCGCGGCGACACGCGCGGCGTCATTATCAGGAATGCGTGCGATCTGCATGCGGTCATTTTCGTGCACGCCGCCGGCATAGTTGAATTCCCGATCAGCGCATCAGAAGATTTCGCAGCGGGATCGCAGGACAGATCACGCATCCCGCATAGCCGTCACGGATGAACCCCGGCAGGCTCGAGTTTGCATGCTGGCAGATCCGCCGATCACGCGAACTCGGGGTTCGGCTCGCCCTTCTTGTACGGGCCGAACACGTTGACGTAGACATCCGTGTACAGCTCGTCGATGCCCAACTCGGGTGAGTCCTCGGCGAACTTGACGGCGTCCTTGGCGGTCTGCTTCGCCTTCTTGTCCAGCTCGTCGATCTGGTCCTGCGTCGCGAGCTTTTCTTCGACGAGGTAGTTCACGAGCCGGTTGATGCAGTCGACTTCCTGCTTCCCGGCCACTTCGTCCTTGCCGCGGTACTTCTGCGGGTCGGACATCGAGTGGCCCTGGTACCGGTAGGTCTTGACGTTGACGAACGCCGGGCCGGGCGTGCGACCTTCCTTGTCGTAAGTCGGGATGGACTCGCGTTTGTTGGTTTTCTCGTTGTAGTTGATCGGCCGGGCGTTGCGGGTGGCGGCGACGGCGTCGCGGAAGGTGGTGTACGTGTCGAGCACGTCCTGGCCGTCGCACTCGTAGTACCGCATGCCGTAGGCCTCGGCCCGCTGCTTCTGGTCGTGGGCCATGGCCGTGCCGCGGGCGATGTCGGTGCCCATGGAGTAGCCGTTGTTTTCGAGGACGAAAATAAGCGGCAGGTTGTAGACCGCGGCGAGGTTCATCGCCTCGTGCGTCGCGCCCTGGTTGAGTGCGCCGTCGCCCATGTAGCACAACGCGACGTTGTCCTTGTTGGTGTACTGGATGCCCCAGCCCAGGCCGCAGCCCAGCGGGTTCTGGCCACCGACGATCGCGTGGCCGCCGTACATGTGGTTGGGCTTGTCGAACATGTGCATGCTGCCGCCCTTGCCCTTGGCGCAGCCGGTGATCTTGCCGTACATCTCGGCCATGCACGCGTTGGGCGACATGCCGCGGGCCAGGGCGTGGCCGTGGTCGCGGTAAGCAGTGACGATCGGGTCGTCGTTCTTCGTGGCGGCGATCGAGCCGACGGCGGTGGCTTCCTGGCCGATGTAGATGTGACAGAAGCCGCCGATTTTGGCTTGCTGGTAGGACTGCATGCAGCGTTCTTCGAAACGCCGGATGAGCATCATGTCGTCGAGGAGCTTGAGGAGCTGCTCGGCGGAGAGGCCGTGGTCGGGCGTGGGATCGGAGGTCGCGGGCATGTCAGCTTTATCGGCCGCTTTGGCGTCGCGCTTTTTGGGCTTGTCCTGGGTCGCGGTACTCATCCTCCTAGGTTAGCAGGCCGCGCCCGATAGGCGACACCGAGGACGACGCAACCGGCGAGCAATCACTATGCTTCAGGCTTGGTTACCCGGCTTCCACGGATGCTGCTGGTCATGCTCGCGCTAGGGACGGCGCTCGTCGCCCTTCTTGCGCCTTGCGGGGCTGCGTGGGCGCAGGGCATCGACCCCGCCAATCGCCCCATCGCCGCCGTGCGGATTACCGGCCTCGAAGAAGTCCCCGAACCACTGGTCCGCAACGCGATCCGCCTCGAAGCCGGCGGAGCCTACGACGGCGACCGCGTGCAGGCCGACGTGCAACGCATCACCCGGCTGGGCCGGTTTTCCAAGGTCGTCGCCACCGTCGCGGACGACCCCAACGGCGGCGGCGTGATCGTCACCTATGAACTCGAAGAGCAGCCGCTCCTGCGTTCGGTCGAACTGCGCGGTGTGAAATCGATCGAGCAGAGCGACCTGCGGGCGGCGATCGTGCTTCGCGCCGGCGATCCCGCGGATGTCTTTCTGGTCGAACGAGCAAGGCAGCAAATCGTCGATGCGTACGAGGCCGAGGGCTTTTTCCGCGTGCAGGCCGAGGTCGACGAAGCGTTGCTCGAAGAGCAGCAACAACTGCGTTTCAACGTGGTCGAGGGACCACGCGTCCGGGTCCGCGATATCCGGTTCGAGGGTAACACCACCTTCACCGCCGAAGAACTCGACAAAGAAGTCAAGCAGCAGCAGTACTTCCCGGTGTTCCGCAAGGGGCATCTGGATCAGGGCCTGCTCACGCTCGACGCGGCCCGCGTGCGGACCTATCTCCAAGCCCGCGGCTACCTGGATGCGCAGGTGGACCGACGCATCGACATCAGCCCGGACCAGCGCGAGGCCGTGGTCACGTTCGTGGTCAGCGAAGGCTCGCGGTACACCGTGTCGGACGTACGGTTCAGCTCGGGCGACGGCACGCCGCTGTTGCTTCCCGAGACGCAGATGCTGCTGGCGATGTCGCTCAAGCCCGGCGCGGTGTTTAGCTCGGACAAGGTGCAAGGCTCGGCCGAGGCGATCGCCGACCTCTACGGCAAGCTCGGGTACCGCGATGTGGCCGTGAACATCGCGCGGCGCTTTGCGGCGGACCGACCCGAAGTCCGCCTGGACGTGTCCATCGAACAGGGCAAGCCCACCACCGTGGGCAAGGTCATCGTCTCGGGGAACGACCTCACGCAAACCCGCGTCGTGCTCCGTGAAGTCCGCGGCATGACGCCCGGCCGACGCTTCGACAAGACCGGCGAAGACCGCACCCGCCAACGCCTCAACGACTCCCCGCTGTTCCGCGACACGTCCGTCACCGTGCTCGGCGACCCCGATGACGAAATCCGCGACGTGCTCATCGAGGTCTCCGAACGCAACACCGGCTCCATCGCCTTCGGTGCCAACCTCTCGTCTGACCTGGGCATCGGCGCCGCCATCGACATCAACCAACGCAACTTCGACATCCTCGATTTTCCCGATAGTTGGGGCGACTTCACCAGCGGCAAAGCGTTCCGCGGCGGCGGTCAAGTCTTCGACCTCACGCTCTCGCCGGGCGCGGAAAACTCGACCTATGCCGTGAGTTGGCGCGACCCCGCGTTTCTGGATTCGGATTACTCGCTGGGCTTTAGCGGGTTCATCACCGACCGCGAACGCTCGGACTTCACCGAAGGCCGTAAGGGCGGGACGGTCCGCGTGGGTAAGCGGTTCGGCGACGTGTGGTCCGGCAGCGTCGGCGGTCGTTACACGCAAGTCGATATCGACGACATCGATGAAGACGAAGCGATCACCGACGTGTTCGACGTCGAGGGTGAATCCGATCTCACGTCGCTGGAGTTCAACGTCCGCCGCAGCACCACCGACTCGAACATCGAGCCATCACGCGGGAGTCGGCTGGACCTGGGCCTTGAGCAAGTCGGCCTGTTCGGCGGCGACTACGACTTCACCCGCGCGTCGGCGGGCGTCACGAAATTCTGGACCGTGGATGAAGACTTCCTGGGCCGTAAAACCGTCGTGCTCGCCTCGGCCGCGACGACGTACATCCTTCAGGACGACGAAGCGCCGATTTTCGAGCGGGTGTTCGCGGGCGGTCGGAGTTTCCGCGGGTTCGAGTTCCGCGGCGTGGGTCCACGCGGCATCGTCGCCAGCACCGGCGCGGTCAGCGAAGACGCCGCCGGCGGCCGCTTCTCGCTGCTCACCACGCTGCAATACGAGTTCCCGCTCATCGATCAATATCTGCGAGGCGTCGTGTTCACCGACCAGGGCACCGTGGATGACGACATCGACCTCAGCGACTGGCGGGTCTCCGTCGGCGCGGGTCTGCGGATGAAGATCCCGTTCCTCAGCCAGGCCCCGTTCGCCGTGGACTTCGCCGTACCCGTGATCGAAGAAGAAGGCGACGAGGAAGAACTTATCAGCTTCACGCTCGATATCCCGTTCCGATGATGCGGGCCTGGCGCGGGCAGCACGCGTAATACGGGGATTTCGAACTCCGCTCACGCTCGGGCCGTACCCTGTCCGACAGACTTACTTCACCGCTGTTCACCGCTTTATTGACCCCCATCCAGGAGCACCCCGTGCAAACCCTCTTAAGCCTGCTGAAAAACCGTTTCGCCCAAGCCCTGATCGTCGCGGCCGTTCTCCTCGTCGGCATCCCGCTGCTCAAGGGCGAGTCGCCGCTGGTCGCTCAAGACGCCGGCTCCCCCACCGCCGTCGCCACCGTCGATCTCAACGCCGTGATCACGCAGTCCAAAGCCTCGCAAGCCCAAGAGCAAAGCCGCGCCGGCCGAGACGCCGCCCGGCAACAGGAAGGCGAAGCCAAGAACAGCGCGCTGCAAAAAGCCCGCGCCGATCTGGACCTGCTCGCCCCGGGGGGCCAAGCGCGTCTGGACAAAGAGAAAGAACTCCGCGCGATGCTCGTCGAGGCCCAGGTCTGGCAACAAGTCAGCCAGGCCGAGGAAACCGCCGCGCGCAGCCGTGAATTCCTCGAACTCTACGAAGCCGCCAACGCCGCCGTCGCCGCCGTCGCCAACGACCGAGGGATCGATATCGTCCTGACCGCCGGCCAACTCCCCG
>JBCCDN010000109.1:0-10116 GCA_039030755.1 Planctomycetota bacterium
ATGCTCGGCATGGCCAAACGCACCGGCGCCCGCATCCTCCAGGCCTCCATCTCCGAGGTCTACGGCGACCCCACCCCCGAACACCACCCGCAGACCGAAAGCTACCGCGGCAACGTCAATCCCATCGGCGTCCGCGCCTGCTACGACGAAGGCAAACGCGCCGCCGAAACCCTGTTCTTCGACTACTGGCGCGACAACGGCGTCGACATCCGCGTCGTCCGCATCTTCAACACCTACGGCCCACGCATGCACCCGTACGACGGCCGCGTCGTCACCAACTTCATCGTGCAAGCGTTGCAAGGTGAAGACCTCACGCTCTACGGCGACGGCTCCCAAACCCGCAGCTTCTGTTACGTCGACGACCTCGTCGACGTGATCATGAAGCACATGAACAACGCCCCGGATAGCGACGACCCGCAAGACGCGTTCGTCGGCCCGGTCAACATCGGCAACCCCGGCGAATTCACCATCAAGCAGCTCGCCGAGAAAATCATCGAGCTCACCGCCAGCGACTCCAAGCTTGTCACGATGCCGCTGCCCAAGGACGACCCGCTGCAACGCAAGCCCGACATCTCGCTGGCGAAGAAAGAACTCGGCTGGGAACCGAAAATCCCTCTGGCCGAAGGGCTGCGCAAGACGATCGACTATTTCCGCAGCGTCGATCTGGACAGCTTCCGCAAACCGACCGACCACACCGCCCACAAAACCAGCGACCGCTCGCGGGTGTGAGCCGGATCACCGCTTCAGAGCCGGGAGCGTCAGCGACCGGTTGGCGTTGCAAAAAACCGTCGGGTCGCTGACGCTCCTGGCTCTGAAGGCGGTGCCGTTTTAATCCGCCGGCGTCAGCCGAACGATTCGCCCGGGGCGATTAAAGATCACGTAAATCGAACCGTCTTCGGCGATATGCACATCGCGGATCCGGCCTTGGTCGGCGATCAGGATTTCCTCTTCGAGCACGGCGGGGTGGCCCTCATCGTCTTCTCCCAGCCGCAACCGGCGCAGCTCTTGCCGCGCGAGTGAAGTGACCAACAAGTCATGCTTCCAATCCGGGAAGGCGTCGCCGGTGACGAAGTCGGTGCCGCACACGGCGAGGCTGGGCGTCCAGTGCAACACGGGCGGGGTGATGCCGTCGGCGTGAGTGAGGTGCGTGACGGGCGTGCCGTTGTAGTTCATGCCGAACGTGGTTTTGGGCCAGCCGTAGTTGTTCTGGGCGAGGATCAGGTTGAGTTCGTCGCCGCCGCGGGGGCCGTGCTCGGTGGACCAGAGTTGCCCGGTGGCGGGGTGGAGCGACAGGCCCTGCGGGTTGCGGTTGCCGTAGGTGTAGATGGTGGCGAGGCCGTCTTCGCTATGGGCGAATGGATTGTCGCTGGGGATGCCGCCGTCTTCGCGCACGCGGTGCACCTTGCCGTTGGGCACGGTCAGGTCCTGGGCCATGTGCTGCTTGCCGCGGTCGCCGATGGGGAAATAGACGTGGCCGTCGCGGAAGACCAAGCGGACGCCGAAGTGGTGACGCGTCGGCATGTAGTGCTTCGCGTCGGCCTCGTAAACCGTTTCGAAATCGGTGAGCGCGTGGGCGGCGCGGTCGAGCTTGGCGCGGACGACCTTGGTCATGCTCACGTCCTGGTCGCCACGCCGGTTGATGTCGGCATACGCGAGATACACCCAGCCTTGCCCGGCGCTTCCGGGGGTCGCGTAATCCGGATGCAGCGCGACTTCGAGCATGCCGCCCTGCCCCTGGTAAAACACCTCCGGCGTGCCGACAAGCGGGTCGGGGTGCAAAGTGCCGTCGGCATCCACGAAACGAATCGGCCCGGGCTGCTCGGCGATGAGCATCGCGCCGTCGGGCAGCGTGGCCAAGGACCACGGTTTGTCGAGCGCGGCGTCTTCACCGAGCACGGTGTCGAAGCGGAAGTCGTGATATTGGGTCTCGATCAGCCCGGCGTCGTTGGGCGTAGGCAGGTCGAGCTGACCACGGGCGTGACGGGCCCGCAACTCACGGATATAGATCACCGTCGCACGGATCTCCGCGGCGGTCATCGTCTTCGCGTATCCGGGCATCCCGGCCTCGGGAACACCGCGCGCGATCACGTCGACCATCGCCTCGTCGGTCGGATGCTTGATCTCGTCGGGATTCAGCATCGACGGCGCGGAGCCTCCCGAGCCGTGATGCCCGTGGCAGGTCGCACAGTTCTGGTCGTAAAACGCTTTGACGTCGAAACGCTCATCGTCGGCCTCGGCCAACGGCGGCGCAACCATGAACGTCGCAAGAAGCAGCGAACCCAAAACAAGCAAAAACTGGCTGTGGTGCATGGCCCCACGATAAGGCACAGCTCAGGCCCGGCGACGCCCAAACGCGGCCGACCCCAGCAGCAGCAACACTGCCATCCCCGGCTCGGGTACCGCCAACCCCTGCATATCCGGCGATTCGCCCGAGCCCCAGTTGTTCAGCACCGCGTTCAGCTCGGCCTGATCGATCGCCCCCTCGGGCAGCCCCAGCACCCAGCCCTCGGGCACGCCGACCACGTCGGTGTCGCGGCCCCAGTTGTTGAGCACGAGGTTCAGATCGCCCTGCTCGACCGAGCCCGACGCATCGAAATCGCCGACGAGCGCGGCAGCGGCGTAAAGCTCTTGGAGCACTTCACCAAAGTATTGGGTTCCAGCTTCGTTGGGGTGGACCGAGTCCAGGAGATACTGCGCATTGATCGTCGCCGCATCGCCCGCCTCTTCGAAAAGATTCAAATACACCACCCGCTCGTTGGCCGTCGCGAGTTCGAACAAAGCCTGGTTGTAATCCGCCAAGCGTTCCTTGAGCGCGGCACCGTTGTTCCGCGTGTCGTACTGGCTGACCAAGACGATATCCATGTCGGGGTCGGCATCGCGGACCTTGTCGATCAGGTCCTGCATCAGTGATTTCCACGTCTGCCCGTCGTATTGCCCCCACGAGTTTTCGCCGAGCCAGATCTGCGTCAGGTTGGTGTCCTGCGCCGCGTAATGCGTGGCCAGCGAATCGGTCGACAGCACGTTGGGATCGAGGAACCAATCGACCCGCTTGCCCGACAGCGCGAGCGACGCGTAGCCGAACGAATCCTCCAAGCCGTTGCTGGCGTACATGCCCGCAAGCGTGAAATTCAACCCTTGGTTGACCGTGACGCCGTCATTTAAGCGCACCCGCACGGACACGGGCTGGGTCGCCTCGAACGTGCCGGTCGTGGTGACGATGCCGCCGGGGACGTCGAACGTGAAGGATTGCAATTGGCCCTGCGCCGCGACTTGGCTGGGCAGCGGCGCCGAGCCGAGCAGCGTGGCGTTTTGGTAGACCTCAACATTGGCGATGCCTTCGGGCAGGCCATTGGGTCCCGCGACGGTGAGCAGCGTGATGTCGAACGATCCGTCGGGCGCGTCGTCGAGCCAGAACGCGCCGCCGCTCTGCGTGTCGGCATACGCCACGCTGGCGTTGATCGGCGAGGTGTAACGAGCTTCCACCACAACGTTCTCGAACGCATTGGTCGCCGCTGGCACAACGCCCGAGCCGAACGTCACGCCCCAACCACCGGCGGGCAACACGCCGGAGATGCCGTCGGTGGTGGTCGAGCCAGCCGCATAGAGCGTCGCGGAATCGACCAACGGGTTGGCGTCGGGGCCGTAGAAAAACGCATCCATCCCGAGCGTGAACAGCTCGCTTTGGTTGACGTTCAGCAACTGCCCGCCGACATCAAACCCCGAGAGCTTTTTGTACGCCGGCGGCATGTAGATGTGATTGATCGAGTCGCCCAGGATCAGCAGGTCGGCGTTGCCCTCCACAAATTTCTGCGCGACCCCCGGATCGCCCGCCACCCGCGGTGCGGCCGTGACCTCGCTAACGCAAGCAGACCCCGCCACCGCCGCCGTCAACGACAACCACGCCACGCGCGATCTCGTCGAAGACACCGCGAACCCACCAAACGGGCTATTCGCCCGGCACAACATGCTTGACATAACTTTCCCTTTCCTAACGCACGATTATGAACTTGACTTCCTAAAAGTCAATCACTTTCTGACAGGTTTCCCGGGCCACCGTCGGTGCGCCACAAGCCCCAAAACCCCGGCTGCGACGCAAACCCGTCGCGCGGATGTCGCCTCCGTTTATGCTTCAAATTCGGTGACGTCGGCCCAGCCTTCCAGCCTCGCCTCGCCCTCATCCTCCACCCCGCCCCTCCCATGCCCATCCCCACCGCCCTCTTCGACCTCACCGGACAAACCGCCCTCATCACCGGCGGCGCATCCGGCATCGGCCTGGCCATCGCCGAGGCCTTCGTCATGCACGGCGGCAAGGTTGTCGTCGGCTCCCGCACCGTCGAGAAAGTCCAAGCCGCTGTTCAACGGCTGAACCAACTCGATACGCCCCATCCCCACGACGACGCCGAGCCGGTGGCCGCGGGCGTTGCGCTGGATGTCGAAGACCAAAAATCCGTCGACCACGCGGTGAAGAAATGCCTCGACATCCACGGCGGGCTGCATTGCGTCGTCAACTCGGCCGGCACGATGTGCAAGAAGGACACCTTCGAGCTCACCGCCGACGACATGAACGGCCTGTTCAACATCCACGTCACCGGTGCCCTGCGTGTGAGTCAAGCCGCCGGCCACGTCTTCCGCGAGCAACACCAGGGCTGCATCCTCGATATCCATTCCATCACCTCGTACGTCGGCCTCACGAACGTCACCGCCTACGCCGCCGCCAAGCACGCCATGATGGGCCTGACCAAACAGCTCGCCACCGAGTGGGCCAAGTTCGGCATCCGCGCCAACGGCATCGCCCCGGGCTTCGTCCCCACCGACATCAACCGCAAGATGATCGAAGGCACCGACCGCGGCCGACGCATCCTCGAACACACCCCGATGGCCCGCTTCGGCACCGCCGACGAAATCGCCGGCGCGGCCGTGTATCTCGCGTCCCCCGCGGGCAAGTTCGTCAACGGCCACACCATCGTGGTCGATGGCGGCTACCTCGCCTGCGGCATCGGCGACGCCGTCGCGCCGTGGGCGGAAGGCTGAGCGGCCGGGGCAAGCCGGGCAAAGCCACCAAATTCAGGAATCCGATGCCGCGAATCGCTCGGCATAGGTTACTTTTGTGTTTGGATTATTTTGATTGTCTCAACGAGCGTTCACGCTCTATCCCCGAGGAGAGCCCGACATCATGCCGCAACCCCGCACGTTCCCCCGCGTCGTAACCACGTTGACCGCCGTCGTTGCCGTCCTCGCCAGTACGACGAGCCACGCCGCGATCGTACAGATCACCCAGTCCGGCAACCGGGCGACACTGTTCGTCGACAACCTGGACGCCGACCTCACGGGTGACGGCCTCCCCGACGTCACGATCACGGGCGTCTTCGCCAACACGATTGTGCCAAGTCCACTTGCGTTTGGGGTTGGGGCCACGATCAACGGCATCGACTTCGTAGCCGCGGGCCGAACGTTTTTGGATGTCAACCTCGTCGAGGCGGACGGGACGGATGGCGTGGTTGCCCTGGCCGGCGAAACCGCAGAATCGTCTTACTACTTCCCGATCGTCTTCAGCGACGCCGACTACGGCCTCACGGGCGAAGACGGCTGGGTCGAGGTGTATGTCCGTGCCAATGACACCGAGCCAGAGGACAGCGGCGTGGAAATCCGTCGGCTGGTGTTCGACCCGGATCAGCGCGGCACGCCGGGCTTCGACGAAAACCTCAGCTATCCCGAAGCCGTGGTGCCCGAGCCGACGGTGGGCCTGACGTTTACGGCGTTAGCAACATGTGCGTTGCGACGGCGGCGACGAGCCATTTAACCTGACTCTATTTACCCCTCGAATTGGAGGCCAAGAGATGCGAAGTAGAACCGCGTACGGATTCACCGTTGTTGCCGCGACGGCTTCGCTGCTGATGGCCGATACGACCCACGCCGCGCTCGTGCAGATCACGCAGTCCGGCAACCGGGCCACCACGCTCGTGGACAACCTGAGCGGCGATCTCACCGGCGATGGGATCGACGACGTGACGGCCGCCGTCACCACGAATTACCTCATCGCACCCGACCCCAGCCAGTTCGAGGTCGTCGCGACGATCAACGGGGACCCGTATTCGATCGGCGGCGGCGGATTCTTCGGCATCAACGCCGGCGTCGCCGCGGGCGGGGCTCCGTTTACCCAACCCCTGGGCAGCAGCGCCCAAGCGTCGCATTACTTCCCCATCGTGTTCAGCGACGCGGCGTACGGCCTCACCGGCGAGGACGGCTGGGTCGAGGTGTTCCTCCGCGCCGACGACACCGAACCCGAAGAAAGCGGCATCGAATTTCGCCGCTTGGTCTTCGACCCCGACGCCCGCGGCACGCCGGGCTTCGACGAAAACCTGAGCTACCCCGAAGCGATCGCCCCCGAACCCGCGGTGGCGTTGCTGCTCGGCTCCGCTGCGCTAGTCGCGCTGCGCCGCCGCCGATCCACGCTTGAACTCGTACCTTCGTCCTGAGGCACCGCCATGAACCTTTCCCGCTTTATCGTTCCCCGCGCCGTTGGAGCCTTGCTTTTCGTTCTGATACCCGGGACCGCCTCGGCCGCGTTGGTGCAGATCACACAAAGCGGCAACGGCTTCACGACGTCGCTGGTCAACAACCTCGACGCCGACCTCACCGGCGACGGCAGCGCCGACGTGACCATCACCGGCGTCAGCGGTTCGTACCTCCCGGGATCATTTGAGGCCAAGAACTTCTTGCTCTACGCCACGATCGATGGAAACGACTACTCGTCGGTCGGCGGAACCGATCTGGGCGGCAACACGGCCTCGGGCCCGGGCGTGTCCGATCCGCAAGCGCTGGGCACCAGTTCGTCGATCTCGCACTTCTTTCCGATCGTATTCAGCGACGCGGCGTACGGGCTGACCGATGAGGACGGGTGGGTCGAGGTCTTCGTTCGCGCCGACTCCGAAGCCCCGGACGACACGGGCATCTTCATTCGTCGTCTCGTGTTCGACCCCGAGCAACGCGGCACGCCGGGCTTCGACGGGAACGTCAGCTACCCGGAAGCCATGGTGCCCGAGCCGTCGGCGGGTTTGGCGGTGGCTTCGGTGGTCGGATACGCATTGCGTCGTCGGCGTTGAATCTGGGCGTATCACCATTCTTTTTTGAACTCTCGAAAGGTCGGAGCGATGAAACATTGGCATGTCTCGGGAATCGGCGTGGGCGTCGTGTTGAGTTGCCTTGCTATCGCGGGCCCGGTCGAGGCCGCGTTGGTGCAGATCACGCAGAGCGGCAACCGCGTCACGCCCCTGGGCGACTTCCTCGACGCCGACCTCACCGGCGACGGCGTCGACGACGTGACGATCACTTCGGTGTCGTTCGGCGGCGGCAGCATCTACCACATGACCGCGTCGATCGAGGGGCAGGGTTTCACCGTGATCGGCGGCAGCGCGGCTGGCGGCAACGCCGTCGTGGTCACGGGCGGTGCGACCATCGATGCACCGGAGGGAACCCCGGTATCGCACTCGCACTACCTGCCGATCGTGTTCAGCGATGCCGCTTACGGCCTCACCGACGAAGACGGGTTCGTCGAAGTGTTCCTCTACGGGGACGACGAGAACGAAGACGACACCGGCATCACCATCCGTCGCCTCGTGTTCGACCCGGACCAGCGCGGCACGCCCGGCTTCGACGGCAAGAGCTACCCCGAAGCGGTCGTCCCGGAGCCGAGCACGCTCGCGGCCGGCTTGCTTTCCACCGTCTTGTTTCGCCGTCGACGTTGAACGGGCCTAGGCTTGGCGTCGACCGACTCTCGTGTTGCGGAGCCCGCCATGCCCGAACCCCTCGCCGATGCCGACGTCCAAGCCGCCCTTGCCGATCTGCCCGGCTGGTCGTTCCAGGACCACGCGCTGCACAAGACGTACGAGTTCGCGGATTTCAAGGCCGCGTTCGCGTGGATGACCGCCGTGGCGTTCGAGGCCGAGGCGTTGGGTCACCACCCCGCGTGGCACAACGTCTACAAGACGGTTCGGGTGCAGCTCAACACGCACGACGCCGACAACCGCGTCACCCGGCTCGACGTAGACCTCGCGAAAAAAATGGACGCCCTGGCCTGAAGGCACTGCCGATTATCGGCCGCCGCTAAAGCCACCCCCCCAAACCGCCGACGACGTGGGTGAGATGCTGCGCGTTGAAACCACCAAGCTTCGGCCGGGGATGACGCTCGCCTTGCCGGTCATGCACCCGCAGACGCCCGCCCAGACGCTGCTCCGCACGGGGTACACGCTCAACGAATCCGCCGTCGCACGATTGCGCGACCTGAAGGTCCGCCGCGTCTGGGTCCGCGCGCCCGGGATCCAGGCCCTGGAAAAGTACATCGCCCCGGAAGTCATGGCCGCCCAGTCGCAGGTATTCACGCAGATCGCCGGCGCGTTCGACTCGGCCCAGCGGACCACCTCCCCGAAGCTGCCCATCGACGCGTACACGAACGCGGTCACCGACCTCATCAAGCGTTGCCTGGAGAACCCCGCCGCCGCGCTCTTCGTCGGTGACCTCCACGACGCCGGCGACGACCAACTCCGACACGCCTCGGGCGTGGCGTACCTCTCGCTGCTGATGGGCCTCAAGCTCGAGGGCTATTTGGTGAAGTCCCGCAAGCACGTCGCCCCGAACCGCGCTAAGGACGTTAAGAACCTGGGCATCGGCGCGATGCTTCACGACCTCGGCGTTACTCAACTCGATCAAGACGCACGCGACGCCTACCTGCAACACGGCGACGACGACCACGAAGGCTGGCGACAGCACCCGGCGCTCGGCTATGCGATGGTCCGCGGTCAGGTCGACCCCACCGCCGCCACCGTCGTCCTGCACCACCACCAACGCGACGACGGGACCGGCTACGCCGGCGACGGCCACGCCACGCTGTCCGGCCAATCGATCCACATCTACGCCCGCATCGCCGGCGTCGCCGACCAGTTCGACCGACTCCGCCGACCGCCCGGCCTGCCCGAACAACCCGTCGCCTTCGCGCTGCACGCGATGATGATGCCCGCCATGCGCCAGCGCTTCGACGAAACCGTGGTGCAGGCGCTGCTCCGCGTCGTCCCGCCGTTCGCGCCCGGCTCCAAACTTTTGCTCAGCGACGGCACCGCCGCCGTGGCCGTGGAACCGCACGACGACCAGCCCTGCCGTCCGACGATCCAGTTGGTCCCGTCGCTCGACGTGCTGGACGATCCCGACGCCGAGTTGGACGGCCCCCTGATCGACCTCCGCGACCAGCCCGCCACCCGCTACGTCCGCCGCTGCGACGGCCACGAGGTCGGCGCGTATCTCTTCGACCTACCGGCCGAGGACGACGCCATCCGCGCCGCCTAATCCGCAGCCTTTTCCGCGGCCCGGTTCCGGTGCGCCACCCGCATCAGAATCAGCCCCAACTCGAACAACCCGTACAGCGGCACCGACAGCACGGCCATGCTGAGCAAATCCGTCGGCGTCAAAATCCCGCCCAGACAGACGCACACGAACGCCGCATACTTCCGACCCTTCGCGACCCATGCGGGATCGATCAATCCCGTCCAACCGGTCACCAGCATCAGCACCGGCAGCTGAAACGCCGCCACCACCCCCAGCCCGAGATAGGCCGCGAACCGCACGTACTCGTCGACCTTCGGCAGCGGCGTCATGAGTTGCGGCTTCGCCGCCGTCTGCTCGACGATCTTGCCATTCACCGCCGCCCGCAGCGTGCCCGTCGGCCCGTCGATCCACAGCATGCCGTCCAGCAGCGGGTCCGGGTCGCCCGACAACACCGGCAACGCCGGAATCACCGCCGTCGCCGGGTCCGCAAACGTCAGCGGGTCGGGCCGATCGCTGCCGTACACCGTGTCCAACAGGAAGCCCAAGACCACTCCCGGCTCGCCGGGCTCGACCTGCGGATACAGCTTCGCAAAACTCAGGAAAAACATCAGCGCCACCGGCAACATCACGTAGTACGTGAACCCCACGCCCAGCGCGGTCATGAACGTGCTAAACGGCACCCGTTGGTTTGACCCGAAAATCGGTTTCCGGGCTGTCTGAGTCGATCACCTCGGACGAGTGGACTTTGAAATGCACGTTTTCCGTCGAGTCATCCTCGGCGCTGTCTGCCTCGACTTCTTC
>JBCCDN010000110.1:0-10113 GCA_039030755.1 Planctomycetota bacterium
TCGAAGCCGTCGTCGAAGGTCATGCCCGCGAGGTTTCGGCTGATGTTTTCAAAGTCGTAAGCGGGGCTGCTGCTAAGCGTGTTTTCACCGCCGGGTCGAGAGTCGATGAAGACGCTCAGCTTGTTGAAGTTGTTCTCCAGGTTGCCGGTGATGAGGACATGCAGCCGGTCGTTGTCAACAGTCGCGAAGGCGGCGTTGAGTTCGCCGCCGCCGCCGAGTCCGTTGGAGGCCGAAGCGTTGCCGAAGCCGGTGGGGACCGCTTGGACGGCCACGGCGGAGCCGTATCCACTGGGGCCAGCGTCGCGGGTGCCGTCGATTTGGATGGCGTAGGCAGCGGGTTGGAGGGTAAACAGGACCGCAGAAAGCGACCGAAGAACAGCGCGATGCATAGGAATCTCCTACCAGAGTTTATCCGCTGCGTGCCGGAATGCGAATGAAATCGCGAGGAGATCGCGCCCGGCGTCATGCCCAACGTAGGGGTGAGATGCGCCGTGCGAGTTGCTACGGCACGACTTGAATTTCAAGCTCGCTGCCTTCTTTGGACAGAACGAGCTGGTGTTCAACGGACTCGGGCACCCCCTGGACACGCACGACGTAATCGCCAAGAAAGCCGCGCAAGGTTGCTTGCCCCTGCGCGTCGGTGCGAACGACTTCCCGCGTCCACCAGGCGTCGTGAACCATCGCGGCGAACGCTTTGCCCACGGGCAGTAGTTTCCACTGTTCATCGAAATACGCGGCCTCTGGCATCCAAGTCGGCGTCGCAGACCAGTAATTCCAACCCTGGAACGCGGTCACGTTGGGCTGACTGAACACCGCGATTAAAAAGTCTTTGGTGTAACGCTCGGCCAACTCGGGATCGGTGGTGGTTAGGTCGTATTCGGTGATCTGCAGGTCGATGCCCAGGGTGGCAAAACGGTCAAGGATGTTGAGCACGCGGGCCGGCGGCGTGTAGCCGCTGCCCAGATGAGCCTGAAAACCTACGGCGTCGATCGGCGCGTCGTTGGCGATGGCTTCTTCCAGCAACGTAAACACCCAATCCTGCTTCACACGGTTGGTCCCGCTCTGTCCAAGCAGCCCGAAATCGTTGTACATCAGCACGGCGTCGGGGGCGTAACGTTCGGCCAGTTGGAACCAGGCGGTGAACTCTTCCCGGCCCAACAAGTTGAGCAGCTCGTTCTGGTTGTACGCCTCGTTCACGACGTCCCAAATCTCGACGTAGCCGGCCGTCTTGGTCAGGATGTCGATGATGTGATTGTTGATGCGGTCGCGGAGGATTTGCGGGTCGTCTTGTGCGGCGGCCCAGACTTCGTCGGCGTCAGCCACGCGGAATTTTTGCAGCCCCGGCCAAACCAGTACATGGCCGTGCATCTTGAGGTCCTGCGACTTCGCCCACTTCAGCGTTCGCATCGCGACCGACGGGTCCTGCTCCCACCGGCTCCACTTCAAACCGTTTTCGATCGCGATCGAATTGAACCATTGCTTGAGCGTGCCGCGATAGGCGTCGGCCGTTTCGGTTTCCCAGTGCGCATCGAGCCACTCGGCGCTGATCGCGACGCCCCAGTCGAACGCGTGTCGGGTCATCTCGATCTCGACGTCGACATGGGGCAGCGGCTGACCAATGGCATCCACCACCCGGACGGTCAGGTCACCCATGCGGTGCCGCTCGATACGCTCGAGCGCGGCTTGTCGCCACGCGGCGTCCGGCTCGGCGCCGAGGTAGTCCAGTTGCATCTTCGGCAGCGCGTCGGGGTCGGCGTCGGGGCCTAAGTTCACCACTTCGAGGCCGGCGATCTCGATGGCCTGCTCCGGGTAGCCGGCAGAAAACGTCGCGGCGAGTTGGTCGGCCGGCACGTCGGCGGGGAAACGCTCACCGAAGTAGAACTGCTTCCACGCCGGGCCGATCGCGATCTCGCGGTACAGGCTGCGTTCCCAAGGCTTGACGTTGCGTTGAATCCGAAACAACGAAAAGCCTTCGCCGGTTTCGTAGCGGACGCCCTGCCGAGCGCGGGCCCAGAACGACGCGTAGAGCACATCGCCTTGGCTCACGTCTTGGCCCAGGGGAATCCGGGCTTCGATGTCGTAGTGGTTGGCGGGCTGTTTTTGGGTCGTGACTAGAAAACCCGGGCCGTGCGGGGTCTCGGTGATTTCAAACGCGGCGTCCTGCGCGCTCGTGCCGCCGACTCGGGCCGGGCCTGCGATCGGGATGAGTTGCCCGGTGTATTGCGCGACTTGCCGGGACAGACCATCTGCATGGGACGTGATGTCGTCCGACATGGTGGGAGCGGCCAAGCCGCTGATCAATAGCGCAGCGATCGCGGTGAGGTGTTGCTTCATGGTGAGTGTGTCAAGGATGAGGGGCTGGTCCGATGCCTACTGATCGAGACGCCAGCGGAACTCGGGGAAGTTGTCAAGGTCGCCAGTCGAGCCGGTGGGCGTGCCGATGCCGCTGCCGTCGTCAGGCAACGCGCTCACACCGGCCGTGGCGACATGGCTATCCGCGAAGAGGATGTTGGCGGTGTCACTGGGGTGACGGAGGCTGATCCGAGGAAAAGTACCGAGAACGTTCTTGACGCCATCGAGCAGCATGATCGTTTCGGTGGCCGAGCGGAAGTTGTCCAAGCTTTGAAACACTGCGGGCGATTCGCCGTCGTGCCAGACCATGGGGACCACCGTGTTGTAGGTCGCGCTGCCGACACCGTTGAAGCCGTACCAAGTGTTGATGACTTCGGCGAAGTCCGCGGTGGCGGCGGTTCGCCAATAGCGGGCGTTGCGTTCGAGGTCGGTCTTGGTGATGGGGGCGTCGCCGCCGAGGTCTTCACGTTGGTCGCCGCCATCGGGACAGCGAAACAGCGAGTTGCTGAGTGTGTCCGATCCGGCAGGGATGAACGTCACATTGTCGGCCGGTCCGTAGCCGCCGCGGGCGAGGGTCGCGGCATACGAGGTTTCACGGCTGGTGCTGCCGTCACGGCTGAACACGAGCGACCTGCCCGGCACGACCACTTGTTCGTCCACGAAGTAAGCGGTCATTGCGATGCCCACTTGACGGAGATTCGAGGCACACTTGATGGAACGTGCCGTCGCGCGTGCCGCGCTGAGTGCCGGCAGCAGCAGGCCGATGAGCAACGCGATGATCGAGATCACGACGAGCAGTTCGATCAGCGTGAAGCCACGATGCGGGGTGATGCGGGGATTGCGGTCCATGCAGGAAAGTCCTTCCGGGGCGGCGTGAATCGACGTGATCACAAGAAACCAGCGCGCTCGAACGAGTTCGGATTCAGCGGCGTTTGCGGAGCGTTGCCAGCAGGCCGAGGCTTAGGAGTCCCACGCTGCCGGGTTCGGGGACAGCGGAACCTTGAAACGTTGGCGCTTCGCTGCTGCCCCAGTTGTTCAGGACGCGGTTGAGCTCTTCCTGGTCCACGTTGGGCGTTTCGAAGGCTTCGCCGTTGGGCGTGAACGGGGCGGCGCCGCCCCAGTTGTTGAGCACGAGGTTGAGGTCGCCCTGTTCCACTTGGCCGGAGTCGTCGTAGTCGCCGATGATGCCGACTGAAGCAACGACGGATTCCAGCGTCAGATTGTCGAGTGTGATCTGCCGGTAGTCCGGCGCACTCTCGCTGGGTCCCCACTGCAACGTGACCTGTCCGAATTGCTCGGGATCGTTGACCAGTGACAGGCCGGTGCCTTGCTCGACGCCGTCGACGGTGAGGTCGTAGGTGCCAGCATCAAAATCGATACGGCCTTCAATCGTAATGAATCGCTCGCCCAAGTCGTCGAGGTCGAGACGTACGGCATTGATATTGTTGACGCTGATCGCGGTCCCGCCGTCGTTGTATTGCAGGACGCCGTTGTCGAAGACCTGGAACTGCACGATAGGTGCCGCGTCGGTGCCACCGAGCCGAACACGGTGAGCAACGCCGAAGTCGTCGGCGGTGGCGGGCTGGTCGTTGCGAAGGTCGAAGCTGAAATCCAGCAGGCCGACCGTGTCGAGTGTCTCGCTTCCCAGGAACGCGGCGTCAGGGACGAAGCGGTTGTTCGAGAAGTTGCCTTGGTTGACCGCGGCGGATTGGGCGCCGCCGTTGCCGTCGCCGAGGCTGGCGATGAAGTAGTTCGTACCGGCCCCCGCCCAATTGGGGTTGACGACGAGCGATGTACCGAGCGCGTAACCGTCGGCGGGGTCAAACGTGATCGTTCCGGCCGAGGCAGTCACGGGCAGGACGAGCAGCGGGGCGGCGGGCACGAAGCGGGTGAGTATGCGGGCGAGCATGAATTTCTCCGGATCAGGCGGGCGATGAAGTCGGGGGCAGGCAAGGAGGCAAGATCAAAAACATCGCGCCGCCCGGAAGAGGCGGCGCGACGGATCACAATGAGATCAGCGCCGGCGACGCAACATGGCCAAGCCTCCTAGCGCCGCCAGGGTCAGGCTCGCAGGCTCGGGCACCGCGACCGACAAATTGTCGATCGCGATCTGCCGTACAGGGTCGGCATCGCCGTTGCCGCCATTGGTATTGCCGCGAATGAAGTTGATGTCGCCGAAATTGGCGGGCGTGTTGATGGTGCTGAACGTGCCCTGGGCGACGCCATCGACGGACACGTCGAACGTGCCGGCATCGATGTCGATCGTGCCTTCGATCGTGATGAAACGGCCGACACCATTGACGACCGTGTCGTCAAGATCGAGGCTGGCGTTATTGATATTGACCGCATTGGTCCCGCCAATCTGTAGCCGACCATTGTTGAAGACTTCGAAACTAATGATTGGCGAGCCGTCGGTCCCGCCGAAACGGATGCGGTGCGGCTGGCCGAAATCGCTCAGGCTTCCGGTCGAGTCGTTTCGGAGGTCGAACGAGAAGTCGTAGGTTTTCCCCGCGGTAAGCGTGTCGGTGTCGCCGAGGAAAGCGGCGTCGGGCGTAAAGGTGTTTTTGGAGAAAGCGCCTTGGGGCGTGAACCCGGACAATGCCGCGCCGTTGCCGCCGCCGAGGCTGGTGATGCTGTAGAGCGCGCCGTTGCCGGACCAATCACTGTTGACCACCAGCGACGTGCCCAAGGCGTAGCCGTCTGCCGGATCGAAGGTGATGATGCCCGAGGTCGCCGGTAGGGCGGCGGCCAACGACATCGTGAGACCAAGTGCGGGCGGGTTCAGATACGATTTCATGGTTTCCTCCAGAGGTTGCGTGGGTAATCAGAGATGCAAAAAACAAAAGGCGGAAATGGGATTAGGTTCGCGGCGCCACCGGGCCGGTCGAACGGCCGACGCAAAGCTCGGCCGCGATGAGCCGGTCGGGCGATTCGGCGGTGGGGGTTTCGATCAGACGCAGCAGCCTGCGGACGCCGGCCCGGCCAAGCTCTTCCTGTTGCACCACGACCTGCGTCAGCGACACGCCCAACGGGCTTCGGGGCTCTTCTCCCAGGCCAATCAATGAAAGATCGTGTCCGAGTCGGAGGCCAAGCGTGGCCGCGGCGGTGGCGAGAATGATCGAATCGGTATGGCTGTAAGCCAAGAGTCCGGTGGGGCGGTCGGGGTGTTTGAGGAACGCAATCGCGCGTTCCAGCCGGTCGTCGTCCAGCGGATCGGGATGCTCGGCGGCACCGGCTTTATGCACCCGCTCGCTCAAGCCAGCCCGATGCATCGCTTGGGTGTACCCCGCGGCGCGGTCGGCCTCGCTGAAGTGCCCCGCTTCCGACGAGATATAAAACGCGATCTGCGTATGGCCCAGTTCAAGAAGGTGCTGCGTCGCGCGAGCGTAAGCGTCAAACTCGTCGGCATAGACGCAGTGCTTGCCCTGGCGCGTATTGAGCCAGACCGCAGGGATGCGGTGCTTATCGATCAGGGCCGGCAGGGCTTCGGGCACATGGTGCGTGAAGTTGATCAGTAAGCCGTCCGCCGAACGCTCACGAAGAATCTTGGGCATGGTCGCCGGCGTGGCGAGACTCATGTCGGGGAGTTGGCTGACGGTCACCTGAATGTCGTGCCCGGCTAACTCGGTGTGAATCCCGCGCATCAGGGCCGGCGATAATCGACTGGACCCCGCCAGGTGCGACATAAGCAGGTCGATCGAACCCGTCCGTCCGGTCGAGATCATCCGTGCGGCCATGCTCGGCCGATAGCCCATTTCGTCGGCCGCGAGGCGGATCCGCGTGGCGAGCTGATCGCTGACGCGAATGTTGGTTTTCCCGCCGACCAGCACTTTGCTGACCGATTGGCGAGATACGCCGAGCTTTCGCGCGATGTCAGAGGCGGTGACGGGCATGGGAACGAGACGTTGAGAGACGGGACCGAAAATGATTACGCTGGTAATATAATCGACCGTTTATCAAAGTCAACCATCTCTTCCGACATTCTCAGGCAATCGTCAGTTTTTCGGGAACGATTATGCCGTCGTGATGAAGATCCATGAAAAGGCTCAGCTTCGCGATGTTTGCCCACATGGCCAGCGTAGAACCCGCTTTGCGCACGGCCGGCCCATCCCGCGTAGCGTCGGCTTGGGCATGGTGCGTAACATCCAGCTCGGAAGGCAGATCAGAGGCCCACGGCGTGGTGGAGTGGCTCGGGGCAGTGTGAAAAGGCGCCCGGGAAACGGCACGCGGGGCCGAAGCAGAAGCGACCACGGGAGGTGGCGTGATGGGCTCGGGCAAGGTGTCTCGTGCCGGACTTCGGTTGGCCGGGTTTGCCCGCGTTTTTTGGCAAGTGAATCAGGATGTGGTTTTCGTTTCTCCGGGCCCTGCGGCACGTGTCTGGAGAGACGCCGGGCCGCCACGCATCTTGAGCGATGGATGGGGTCGCGTTGGCCATGAAAAAACCCCACGCGTGCGAACACGGTGGGGTTTGGGGTTTCAGGACCGCAAGGTCCCAGTGGAGCCGGGGAGATTTGAACTCCCGTGTCGAAACAGGCGGAAGAAAGCGTCTACGCGTGTAGTCGATTGGTGAACTTCGCGATGGGCGTGGCGATCGACAGCCGTTCCCAACGCTAGACACAGAGTTGTTTAACCCGCACCCCCTGTGACGCAGGGATTGGGCGAGCCCGTTGCTTTACGTTTCCCGGCCACCACGGGCCCAGCGGCCGGGAAACGTTGCAGCCTTGCGGAATCGAATCCACTCAGGCGGCGAGGCGCATTTGGCCGAAGCCAATGCGACCAGCGATGTTATCGTTGGCATTTATGGGTTTGCATCCTTGGTAACGCGGCATTAATGCTCCGCGACGCGCAACCTCCAACCGGAATCTGTCCGGTCGAATCCAGTCGGCCCCATTTGTCAAAGAACAATTGCTTATTATAGCCGAGTTTCGGATCAAGGCGAGCGTGGCTTGAGGTACGTCGTGGCGGTTCGCGTGCCGTTTTCGTAGAAGTCGATGGTCGTCAGGCCGGCGGTATGCGACACGAAGCGGGTGATCTCACGATCCGCGATCGGTTGGAACCAGCGGTCAAAACGCAGTCGGCTTGGCCCTGACGATTGCAACACGACTTGCGGCGACACCGCGTCGAGCCAGTCAATCGACGCGTCAACGAAGCTGCCGTGGTGCGGTAGGTCGGTCACGTCGGCGTCGAGTTGGTGAAGTATCGCGGGGTCGTTGAGCAGCGCAAGGGTGCCGATCTGTTGTAAGTCGCCGTGGAGCAGCGCGGTTTGATGCGCGACCTCGATACGTAAGAGCACCGAATGGTCGTTCGAGCGATCGGCGACCAAACCGACCGGTGGCCAGAGCGTCTGTAATGTCGCCCGGCCGAACTCGTACGACCAGCCCGCGGTGATCGGTTCGGGCGTTCGGCCGCGTTGATCGAGCCAGGCGAGCAGGCGTGCGGTCGCGGCGTCGGGTCGGTTCGCCGCATCGGCAAATACCTCCGGCGAACAAACAATCCGTCGCACGGGCACCGCCGCCATCAACTCAGGTACGCCGGAGAAATGATCCAAGTCCGCGTGAGACAACACGAGTAGGTCAATCTGTTTCACGCCAAGACTCCGCAAAGCCGGCACCGCGCTCCGTTCGCCGACGCGGTCGTAACCCTGGGAGCCGCAATCAAACACCAGTGTTTTGCCTTGCGATTGCAGCACGAAACATGAGCCGTCGCCGACCGCGATCATGCTAAGCGACGCGGCCGGCTGCCCCCGGAAGTAGCGTTGCGGGATGTCTTGCATGAATGCCAGCCCCGCTACGACGATGCCCGCTGCTCCGACACCGAGTCCACGACGCCACCGGAACACGCCGCCGAACCATGCTCCGACGAACGCCAACGCCAACATTGTCCACACCACGCCCCAACCGTGATCGATCGAACGTGCAAGCTGCCACGTTGCCCCCGGCCATACCACGGCCCGCTCCGCCAACGTCACCAGCATGTCCACCGACCACCCCAACGGTCCGGCCAACAGCAGCCCCGCGCTAGGCAGCATCCCGCCGACCAGCATTTTCAAATAGCCGAGCGCGAGCACCGCAAACAGCGCCGGCCACGCCAACAGGGAAAGCAGGATCGCCCACGGGCTCACCATTCCGAAGTGGAACACGATCAGCGGAAGCACCGCGAAAAACGCCACGACACTGACCGCGAGATAGTTCACCATGCCGCGAGCCGGGCCGTACCAACTCGGCACATGCCGCAGCGGCACCAACGGCTTGGGCCAGATCCATTCAGCCACGGTCGGCGTGTAAAGCAAGATCGCCGCGACCGCGACAAAGCTGAGTTGAAATCCCGGCGTGAGCAGTTCGTTAGGCCGCCACAGCAGGATTACGACCGCCGCCAGACACAACGCATCCCGCCCCGAGATCGCCCGGCCCAATGCCGCGGGCCCGAAGTACGCCGCGGCCATGATGGTCGCCCGCACGATCGGCACCCGTCCCGGCAAGACCGCCGCGTAGCCCAGCACCGCCAACAACACCAGCCATGCAACCAACCGAGGGTTGCTCGAGACCGCCCGAGCGATGCCCCAAGCGAGTAGAACCAGAATGCCGAAGTGTGCCCCGGAAATCGAAAGCACGTGCGCGAGCCCGACGCGGCGGAACGTTTCTCGCAAGTCGCCGAGTCCCGCTTCGCCCCGTCCCAGCAGTAACGCTTCAAGCAGCGCGAGCCGCTGCGGGTGCCCTTCCATTCCTTCGGCTAGTGCCCGTGCCAACCCGTCACCGACGTGGTTGCCCACGCCCGATAAGTTGGCCAACCAACTGTCCGAAGACGGTTTCAAAATTTCAACGTGTTCGCGTGTACGCACCGTCATCCGACCCCGCACGCCGCGGTCGGCCAGCCAGTCGCGGTAGCCAAACTCGCCGGGATTCTTGGGGGAGCCGACGTCGCCGACCCAGCCCAGCAAGCGGACCCGATCGCCGATGCGTAGTGATGTCTCGGCTTCGTCGAGCTTTATCAGGATGTGCCCCGAAGCGTTCTCCCAGCGTTGCTCATCACGCGCGATGCGCTCGACCCGCAAGGTGGTCAGCGTTCGCGGTCGCTCGTAGGCGAAGTCCGCAAAGAAGCCTTCGGACGGCGCGCTGATGCGTGGGCGCGAGACGATCGTGCCTTCCACTTCGGCGAGTTGGCCGTCGGTGGTGAGGAAGCGTTCGATGCTGTTCGCCGGAACGTGGGCGGTGCGAAGCGCGGCGGTCGCGGCGATCAGCGCAGCCAACACAAGCATGCCGCGGCCGAACGGAACGCGGGATTCGCTCGTTTGGTGCCATATCCGGTCCGGTGACAACCCGATGAACCCCGCCGCCAGCAACCACATCCACGGCCAAGCCATGAACGCACCCGCCGCGGTCGCCAAGACCACAATTACCGCCCAAGGCACCCACGGTGTCTGACGGAAATCCCGATTTTTCAAGGGGTCGGTGACCGCGTGCTCGGCGTGCCCAGAAATTGGCAAAGGCGGTCAGCTCGCTTGTCGTTGCGAGCCGCCCAAGGCGTCGGTGTCGTCCAACCCGGGCCCGGCTCCTGCTTCGGCGGTGTTCCCCTCGGCCTGTGCCTTAGCGGCGGCCATGGCGGCCCGACGGTTGCGTTCGATCTGGGCGATCGCCATGTCGAGGCGTTCGATGACGACCTGCATGCCGTGTGGCCGATCTTCGGGGCGGCGCTGCACGCAGTCCATGACCAGCGACGAAAGGGCGGGCGTCACGTTTGGGTTCAATTCCATGGGGGGCGAGA
>JBCCDN010000111.1:0-9896 GCA_039030755.1 Planctomycetota bacterium
AGAAGCACCGGCACCGGCCTGGGGCTCGCCATCGTCCACCGCATCGTCGACGCCCATGCCGGCTCCATCGCCGTCCACCGCGATCCGAACACCCACGGCGCGGTGTTCACGCTGACGCTGCCGCAGAGCCAGAACCCAACCCAATCCCATACCGACCATGAGTGAATCAACCCCGATCAAAATCCTCGTCGTCGACGACAAGCCCAGCATGCGCGACAGCGTCGGGCTCACGCTCCAACGCGCCGGCTACGCCGTTGTCGCCGCCGCCTCGGGAACCCAGGCCCTCGAACTCGCGCGGAAGCACGACCCCGCTGCCGTCATCACCGACCTCTGCATGCCCGGCATGACTGGCCTGGAACTGCTCGCCCAACTCCACGACGCAAACCCCACACTCCCCGTCGTCCTCATGACCGCCTACGGCCAAGTCAACACCGCCGTCGAAGCCATGAAACTCGGCGCGTTCGACTTCGTGCAAAAACCCTTCGAAGGCGACCAACTCGTCAGCGTTCTCCGACGGGCCGTCGATCAACCCCAGACTCAAACCATCGCCCCCCAACCGACGGCGAGTCACCGCCGGCCGCGCCGCGGAAGCGACAAAACCAACACCACCCCCACCCCACTGCCCAACTTCATCGGCGCTTCCCCCGCCATGCAGCGCGTCGCCGAGCAAGTGAAGCAAATCGCCGCGTCGCACGGAACCGTCTTGATTCAAGGCGAATCCGGGGCCGGTAAGGAAGTCATCGCCCGAGCCTTGCACGCGCTCTCGCCCCGACGCGACGACGTGATGCTCTGCCTCAACTGCGCGGCGTTGTCCAGCTCGCTGCTGGAGTCCGAACTCTTCGGCCACGAGCGCGGCGCGTTCACCGGGGCCGACCAACTCCGCAAGGGGCGATTCGAGCTTGCCAACGGCGGCACCCTTCTGCTCGACGAAATCTCGGAGATCGGCCCCACGCTCCAAGCCAAGCTTCTCCGCGTGCTGCAAGAAGGCCAGTTCGAGCGCGTCGGCTCCTCGCAGACCCGCAAGGTCGACGTCCGCGTCGTCGCCACCACCAATCGCGACCTCACCCGCAGCGTCGCCGACGGCACGTTCCGCCAAGACCTCTACTACCGGCTCAACGTCCTGCCCGTCGCGCTCCCGCCGCTTCGCGAACGCCTCGACGATGTGCCCGCCCTCGCCGAGCATTTCTTAGCGATGGCTGCGCGTCGAGAAGGCAAGCCCACCAAGCAGCTCACCGACGAAGCCCTACAACTCTTTCGGCAGCACGCTTGGCCCGGCAACGTCCGCGAACTCCAAAACCTATGCGAACGTGCCAACGTGCTGAGTCCCGGGGACCACATCGATGCCGACGTGCTCCGCCCCTGGCTCGTCCCCGCGTCGGCGTTCCAAAGCTCTGCGTCGCCGCCAGCCCTGCCTCCGCTAGCCACCCCTGTGCGTCTCGACGCTGCCTCGCAAGTCGCCGCCGCCAAGCCGACGCCCGCCCAAGGCAGCCCCGCGCTACAGATCCCTGCTTCGTTTGCGCTGCCGCCTGCTGATCGCGAATCCGACCAAGCCTTCGACGTTCGCCCGCTCGAAGACGCCGAACGCCAACACGTCCTCGCCGCCCTCGAACATTTTGATGGCAACCGCACCCGAACCGCCGAGGCCTTAGGCATCGGCCTCCGCACGCTCGGCCTCAAACTTAAGAAGTGGAAACAACAAAACCTCGTGGCGGCCGGCGTCTAAGCCGCGCAGCTTTTGCGCGTCTCAAAGACAGACACGCCACGAATCACTCCAAGCCAACGCCAGCCCTCGTGGCACCCCGCTTGCCATAGCTCACAACACACGATCACCATGCTCTTCAACGAACTCCAAAACAACGGTGCCATGCCCGCCCTCGAGCGCATGGTCCAGTTCACCGAAGCCCGCCAGCAGGTGCTCGCTCACAACGTCGCGAACCTCTCGACACCAGATTTCCAGCCGCGCGACCTCGACGTCGCCGAGTTCCAACAGACGCTCGGCAACGCCATGGACCGACGACGCAACGACGACACCACCGGCCAACGCCCGCTCGACATCGATAACACCGACCACATCGAGTTCCGCCCCGGCCGACTCGTCGTCAAGCCCGCCCCGACCCACGAAAACGTGGTGTTCCACGACGGCAACAACCGGAACCTCGAACGCATCATGCAGGATGTCGCCGAGAATGTCATGGCCCACCAGTTCGGCGTGACGCTCCTGAAAAACCAGTTCGACAACCTCCGCACCGCCATCCGCGAACGCCTCTAAAACCCTAGAAAACAAACATGTTCGGCTCTCTTGACATCTCGGCGTCTGGCCTCGAAGCCCAGCGCATCCGCCTCAACACCGTGGCGGCCAACATCGCGAATTCCCATTCGGTCACACAGGACGGCGTCACCAACTCGCCCTTCCGACGACGCATCGCGCTGCTCAGCGAAGGCAACGGCCAGGGCGGCGCCGGTGTCCACGTCAAAGAGATCGCATTGGACCAATCGCCGTTCCGCGAAACCTATGCCCCAAACCACCCGCTGGCCGACCAAGAGACCGGCATTCTGCTACGCCCCAACATTGAATCAATCAACGAACAGGTCAACGCGATGGAGGCCAGTCGCGCCTACGAAGCGAACATCACCGCCGCCGAGGCCACCAAACGCATGATGGCCAACGCCCTGACGCTGCTCTCCTGATTTGCTACAACGCCGCCGCCTCTTCGCGAGGCTTGAACCATGAACGATCCGCTCGGCCTCATCAATTCGCAACGCCCGCAAGGCATCACACCGCTACGTCCGCCGTCCATGCCCGGCAGTGCGAACCCCGCCGTTGCGCCCACCGGCCCAGAGTTCAAAGACCTGCTCATGCAGAACCTCAAGCAGGTCGACGCGTTGCAGCAGGAAGCGCAGACCGCGATCGAAGACGTCGTGGCCGGCAAGCGCGACGACTTTGCCGCCGTCATGAACGCGAAGCAGAAATCAGACATTGCGTTCCAGATGCTCTTGCAAGTGCGGAACAAAATGATGGACGCTTACGAAGAAGTGAAGCAGATCCGCGTGTAGCGACGCGGCCCATAACGCCGTGAACCGCAGGCAGGACGCTTCGCGATTCACGACGCTAGATTCAACCGCGGCGGAGCCGCGTGACCCGGCACGGAGGCCGACCCCAGCATGGACTTTTTAAACAACCAGTGGACCTACATCCGGGCGCAGCTCGAGGGCTTGTCCGCCACCGCCAAGGCGCTGGTGGGTATGGTCGTCGTGGTGATGCTGCTGGTGGGTTTCCTCGCCGTGCTGTACGCCGGGCAGAGCGCGATGCAGCCCGTGTCCGCCTTCATCGACGGTCCCGCCGGCCCGGCCGTCGCCCAACTCGAAGCCCGCGGCATCAACGCCGAGATCACCAACGGCGTCGTCCACGTCGCCGCGAACGAACTCGAGCCCGCCATCGCCGTGCTCGCCGAAAATTCCCTGCTGACCACCGATCTTTTTGGTGCTTTCGAATCCGTCCAGGCCAGCCCTTGGATGTCCAACGCCCAGAACGAAGCCCAGCGCCGCAAGATGATGATGCGGCTGCTCAGCAACGTGATCACCAGCTTTGATACCGTCCGTAGCGCGACCGTGATCTTCGACGTGCCCGAGGCGACCGGCTTCGGTCAGAGCTATCGCAAGCCCACGGCGTCGGTCACCATGTCCATGCGCAGCGGCCGGGGCGTGCCCAAGCCCATGCAGCAGGCCGTCGCCGACCTGGTCGTCGGCGCCGTCGAGAACCTCGACCGCTCGGACGTCCGCGTGATTGATGCGACCAACGGCCGGTCGTACACGGTCAAGGACGACGCCGACATGCTGCCCACGGATGTGCTTGAGCTCATCGCCGCCGTCGAGGACCAGCACCGGGGCAAGCTGATGGACGTGTTCAGCTACATCCCCGGCGTCCGCGTCGCCGTGAACGTCACGCTCGATCCGACCCGGCAGGAACACGTCGAGTCCATCCAATATCTCGAGAGCCAGCCGCTGGAATCGCAGGAAGACACCGAAGAACTCAACGAGAATATCGCCGACTCCGGCAACGCCGGCGTCCGACCCAACACGGAGATGAATATCACCTACGGCGGGGGCGGCGGCAGTACACAGAGCACCGTGACCTCCCGCACCGAGTTCATGGAGATGCTCCCGCAATCCAAGATCGTCAAGCAGCTCGCCGGACACATGGCCGAACGCATCAACGCCACGATCAATGTGCCCCGCAGCTACTTCGTCGCGATCTACAACGCCAGCAACCCCGATGCGGAAGGCACCCCCGACGACGCCGCACTCGCGCCGATCATCGACCGCGAACTCGCCGACATCCAGGAGCAGGCCGGCCCGCTCGTGATGGCTCGCGTCGGCGGCGAAGACATCCCCGGCAACGTCGTCGCCAAGATGGTTTTCGACGCCGCGTTCCTGCAGAGCATCGCCCCGCCCACCGCCGCGACCGGCGTGGGCGAACTCATGAGCTCGCCCTGGGTCGGCACCGCCAGCGTCGCGGGCCTCGCACTCGCCGCCGTGGGCCTGATGCTGATGCTCGTCCGCAAGGCCACACAGGACGAGCCGTTACCCACCGTCGAAGAATTGGCAGGCGTTCCCGAGATGCTCCCCGCCGACGAAGATCTCATCGGCGAAGCCCAGGATGTCGACACGACCATGGAAGGCCTCGAAATCGGCGAAGATCAACTCAAGAGCCGCAAGATCGCCGAGCAAATCAGCGACCTCATCAAGGCCAACCCCGGCGAGGCAGGCTCCCTGCTGGGCAAATGGGTCGACGCCGAGGACTGAAACGTAGCCCGATAAAAAGTACGAAGTTTCAAGTCCGAAGTCCGAAGTACAGACATGACGGGTTGTGCGCAAGCGGCTCGGCGTTGACTTCGAACTTTGGCCCTTGTTCCTCGGACTCTCTCCGTGCCTCCCACGACCCTCGACGAGATCGCCCCGCTCAAAAAGGCCGCCATCTTGTTGCTATCGCTGGACAACGAAGCGTCCGGCGAGATTCTCAAGCAGATGCCCTCCAAAGCGGTCGAGGAAGTCACCCGCGAACTCGCGTCGCTGGGCCCGATCCCCGAAGACCTGCGCGACGGCGTGCTCGAAGAGTTCTACACCCTCGCCGTCTCGCAGAGCTGGGCCTGCGAAGGCGGCCTCGACCGCGCCCGCGCGCTGCTCATGGCCGGCCTCGACCCCGACGAAGCCAACCGGATCATGGGCTCGATCAGCCAGCACGTCCGCAAGACGCCCTTTTCGTTCCTCCAAAAAGCCGAGAGCACCAACCTGCTGACGTTCATCCAAGACGAACACCCGCAGACCATCGCGCTCATCGTCAGCCACCTGCAATACACCAAGGCCTCCGAAATCCTCTCCGGCCTGCCCGCCGCCAAGCAGATCGAAGTCGTCAAGCGCGTCGCCAACATGGAGCAGACGAATCCCGAAGTCGTCTCCGAGGTCGAGCGCGGCCTCGAAGCCCGCTTGGCCAACATGCTCAACCAGAGCTTCGAAAAAATGGGCGGCGTCGAGACCGTCGCCGAGATGCTCAACCTCACCGACCGCACCACCGAAAAAGGCATCATGGAAGGGCTCGAAAGCGAAGACCCCGACCTGGTCGAGGAAATCCGTCGCTTAATGTTCGTCTTCGAAGACATCAATCTCGTCGACGACAAGGGCATCCAGTCCGTGCTTAAGGAAGTCGAAAACGACGAACTCGCCCTCGCGCTCAAGACGGCCAGCGAAGACCTCAAAGAGAAGATTTTCCGCAACATGTCGCAGCGCGCCGCCGAACTCATCGGCGAGGACATGGAGTTCATGGGCCCGGTCCGCACCAGCGACGTCGAGGCCGCCCAACAACGCATCGTGGACATTGTCCGCCGCCTCGAAGACGCCGGCGAGATCATCATCTCGGGCCGCGGCGGCGAAAAAGACCTCATCGTGTAACCCCGGAAGCGGCCTCGCACCCCGCAACTCAACGCTTTTCCTCGAACCTACGGACCGGCACGGATGCCCCTCCTCAAAGCACAAACCCACCAACGCGCCAGCAAAGATGCCGTCGTGCTCGACCTGGGTGACCTCGGAAGGCAGGCCGCCAAGCTCCGCGCCATTGCCGAGGCCAAGGCCGAGTCGATTCTCGCGCAAGCCCGCGACGAAGCCGCCCGACTCACGGCCAGCGCCACCGAAACCGGCGACGCGCGCGGCTACGAACAAGGCCAGCAACGCGGCCACGCCGAAGGCGTCGAACAAGGCAAAGCCGAAGCGCTCCAGCAACACGCCCAGCAGTTACAGAAGGTCCAACAACAATGGGCCGGCGCGATCGCCGACTACGAGCAGCGTTTCCTCGCATGCGAGCGCGAAGCCGCCCAGGTCGCGCTCCGCATCGGCATCAAACTCGCCGAGAAGGTGCTGCACCGCGCGGTCGAAACCGACGAACCACTCGCCCTCACGCAACTCCACGCGGCGCTCAGCCACGTCCTCGAACCGTCCCGCGTCAAGGTTCACGTCAACCCCGCCGACCGCGACCCGCTCGCCGCCGCCTTGCCTGGCATCGTCGAGTCCCTCGACCAAGTCACGCACGCCCACCTCGTCGCGGACCCCGAGATCACCCGCGGCGGCTGCGTCGTCCACGCTGGACCCGCCTCAATCGACGCCCAAGTTGATACCCAACTCAACCGCTTGGCATCGTTGCTGCTCGGCGAAACGCAGCCCGACGAACCCGTCGCCAACGAAGGCGACTCCGCGCCAACCCTCGACGAGTCCGAAACGTCCGACCCTTGAACACCCTCGACGCCCAGCTAAGCCTGCTCGACGCCGCGACTGCGCAAGAGTTGCGCGGCGTGGTGTCGGACGTGCGCGGCCTCGTCGTGCAAGCCGAAGGCCTGCCCGTGTCCGTCGGCACCGCCATCCGGCTCCGCACCAAACGCGGGGTCGAAATCCCCGGCCAAGTCGTTGGCTGCGGGCACGGCCACGCCCAGATCATGCCGCTCGGCTCCACCGCCGGACTCGCGCGTGGCGACGCCGTCATCGCCGACCACGCCGACGCCACCGTTCGCGTCGGCCCATCCCTTCTGGGCCGCGTTCTCAACGGCCTGGGCCAACCCATCGACGGCAAGGGACCGCTCACCGACACCGTTCCCCACCCACTCGACGCGCCGCCGATCGCCGCGCTGGACCGCAAACCCATCGAACAACCACTATCCACCGGTGTCCGCGTGATCGACGCGCTCACGCCGCTGGGCCGCGGTCAACGCCTCGGCGTCTTCGCCTCGCCCGGCGTGGGCAAGTCCACCCTGCTCGCCCAGTGTGCGAAGCAAACCGCCGCCGACATCTCCGTCATCGCGCTCATCGGCGAACGCGGCCGCGAGGTCCGCGACTTCCTCGACCGAACGCTCGGCCCCGACGGCCTCGCCCGCTCCGTCGTCGTCGTCGCCACCTCCGACGAACCCGCGCTACTCCGCCTCCGTGCCGCCCGCGTCGCCACCGCCATCGCAGAAGCCTTCCGTTCCGCGAACCGGCACGTCCTGCTGGTCCTCGATTCCATCACTCGATTCTGCCAGGCCCAGCGCCAGGTCGGCTTGTCCATCGGCGAGCCGCCCACCACCCGCGGCTACCCGCCCAGCGTCTTCGCCACGCTCCCCGAACTTATGGAACGAGCCGGCCAAACCGCCACCGGCTCCATCACCGCGCTCTACGCCGTCCTCGTCGAAGGCGACGACATGGATGAACCCATTGCCGACGCTTGCCGCGGCATCCTCGACGGCCACCTGCTCCTCTCTCGCAAGCTCGCCGAGCGCGGCCACTATCCCGCCGTAGACGCCCCCGCCTCGATCTCCCGCGTCGCCGACGACGTCACCGATAACCAACACCGAGACGCGCGCCGCCACGTGTTACGCCTCCTTGCCGACCACGCCGAAGTCGAAGACCTCGTCAACATCGGCGCTTACGCCGCCGGCTCCAACCCCGCGTTCGATCTGGCCATCGCCGCCAAACCCGTGCTCGATCAGTTCCTCGCCCAAACCGAAACGCCCACCGGCCCCGCCGCCAACTTCGCCACCACCCGTGCCCAACTCTTGGCCCTCTGCGAAGGCCTCCGCAACACCCAGCAGCAACTCGCCAAACGACCGCGGCCCGGCCAACCCGCCTCCCGATGATTCATTGTTTGAGTTCACGCCATGGCTTCCTTCATCTTCCGCTACGCCGCCCCGCTCAAGCAAGCCGCGCTCGCCGAGCAGAACGAGCAACGCACACTCGCCGCGCTGCTCCGCAAACGGCACATCTTCGAGACTCAGCTCCGCGACATGCAAGACACGATCCGCAACGCGAAATCCGAACTCGGCAACAAGCTCCTCGGCAAGGTCGATCTCAGCGCCATCGGCCAGGTCGCCCGCTACGCCGGCAACAGCACGCTCCGCGGACACCAGATCGTGCAACGCCTCGCCGTGCTTGACGGCCAAATCCAGAAAGCCCGCCAAAATCTCGCCGAACGCATGCAACGCCGGCGTTCGTTCGAACTGCTCCGCGACCGCGACTTGGCCGACTTCAAGCGTAAGCAACGCCGAAAAGAAACCGCCGTACTCGACGAGGTGGCCGCACGTCGCCACGTCGCCTCCCCCCGTGAGGTCTCCGCGTGAAAACCATCGCCTCGGTCATCGTGGTTCTGGTGGCGATCCACCTGCTGGGTGTAGCGGGTGGGTTCGTTTGGCTGTCGGCCACGAATCGACTCGACCGCGAACGGATGAAAGAGCTTGTCGAAGTCTTTCGCTTGCCCGTCGATCAGCAGGCCGCGCTCGAGACCGAACGCGAAGCCAATGAAGCCGAAGCCCTCGCGATTCAGCAGCAACTCATCCGCATGGAAGACGTCGCCGACGGCCCTCAATCGCTCGAAGACCGCCTTGCGCGCAAGCTCGAAGGCGACGACTTCGCCATGCACCGCCTCGCCCGGATGCAGGAAGAATCCACCGCCATCGAGCAGCGCCTATCCCAAGACCGTGCGTTCGTCGAAGGTCAGCTGAAACAACTCGACGAGGAGCGCAAGGCGTTCGAAGCCGAGAAAGAGCGCTACGCCACACAGATGCAGGACGAAGACTTCCGCCGCGCCGTGCAGACGCTCGAGCAACTCAAGGGACGGCAGGCCAAGCAGATGCTGCAAGTGCTGCTCGATCGCGATCAACAGGAACTGGTCGTCGACTACCTCGCCGCGATGAACCTACGGAAGAGTGCCGGCATCCTTAAAGAGTTCAAGGGTCCCGAAGAGGCGGTCCAGGCGATGGACATCGTCGAAGCCTTGCGGCAGCGTGGCATCCAGATTGCTTCCCCCACTCCGGCACAGCTTGCCGGAGTGAATCCTTGATCGAACCCACCGCCCGCATCCTCCCCGACGCCGCCCGCCCGACGCCCGAAGCCGGGAATCGCGCCACCCGCGACGCCCCGACGTCGTTCCGCGATCAACTCGTCGATAACTTCAAGCCCCCCATCCGCACCCAACCGCTACCCGCCACCGAACTCCGCGCCCCCCCAGCGCGGCGCGATGCGCAAGATTCGGCGAACCGTGCTTCAACCGACACGTCACCCGCATCCGACACCACGCGTCGCGGCTCCGAAAGCAACAACGCTTCGCCCGACGCCAACGCATCCGCATCGCAGCCCACCGATCGCGCCCAGACCCAATCAAACGAAGACGAAGACGCAGACGCAAGCGGTCCCGACGCCAAGCCCGATACAGACACCCCCAGCGAAGAACTCGACACCGCCGATTCCGAAGCCGAAACATCGGCCGACGCCGCTGCCGGATCGCAAACGCAGATTGTCGCCCAGGCAAAAACCGCCGCGAACGACACTCTCGCCGCCACCGCGGCGCCCAACGATGGGAGCACGGACGATAACTGCTGCAATCC
>JBCCDN010000112.1:0-9858 GCA_039030755.1 Planctomycetota bacterium
CGCGTCGACCGAGTCCTCGATACGCTCGGCATATCGATCGTTGCCGACAACCTCGTGAGCGGCGTCAGCGGTGGTCAGAGGAAGCGCGCCCCGGCCCCTCCCCGAGGGAGGGGAGGAAGACGAAGCAAGTCACCAACGTCAGACGCCTCGCGGCGTGAACCACCAATCACGCATCAGCCTGCGGCTGAGGCGGGGCACCTGGCAAGGGTCAAGGTCCGACACCCAACCAACATTTATTCGGCTTGCAAAACGCGTCTCACGAACGAACTTTTGGCTTCGCTGTATTCGATCCGGTCCCAACCGGTCTTTTCCGCCCACTCCCATTTCAAGCGAGCGTATTCGCACTGCAGGGACGCGTTGCTCGACACAATGCGGACAAAGTTGAGGTGACGATCTAAGCCCGGCGACCCCGCCAGCCAGAGATGGATGTGGAACAGCCGAACCTCTGCGTCATTATCCCGGCATAAATACCAATGGTTCGGCTCATGATGGACGTTTCGAAATCGGTAACCCAAGCGATGTTCAAATACCTCGGCCATGTGCCACAGCTGATTGGCGTCGGAAAAATCCATCGCGATGTCAATGATCGGCTTGGACATGAGGCCCGGGATTGCCGTGCTGCCGATGTGCCAGATGTGACCGCACCACTCCCCGAGCTCCGACTCGATCCGCTGCTTCTCTTCCGAAAAGATCTGTGGCCACTGATCGCAGTATTCCGAGAAGCGCAGTTCACCACGTTGCAGACCGTGCATGATGTTTCCTTAAGTGTCCGTTGGTAAGGCGAGCTTGCTTGTAGAAGAGAAGTTACGATCGAAGCGTACCCCAACTTCGACCGGGTGCCAGACTTAGCGGTCTTCCGGGACGTGTGCCCGAATCGCGTCACGGCACACATCAGCCTGCGGCTGAGGTGTGGCACCCAGCACAAAGCGAGAGGGGCGTGGGTGGGGTCACGCTTGCATGTGGTTGGACAGGAGGGTGATGCACAGGACGCCGGCGATGATGAGGGCGGTGCCGATGAGGGCGGGGGCGTCGGGGGTTTGTTTGAGTTGGACGGCGCCGGCGATGGCCATGAGCGCAATGCCCAGGCCGGACCAGACGGCGTAGCGGGTGCCGACGGGGAGCTGTTTGAGGACCAGGGAGAAGAGGTAGAGGGTGATGATGTAGCCGACGATGGCGACGGTGGAGGGCACCAGCTTGGTGAAGCCGTCGGAGCTGGCTTAGGTGGGTGGGAGGGCGAGGGTGGCGACGACTTCGGTGGCGACGGTGAGGAAGAGGAGGGCGTAGGCCATGGGGGGGTCCGGTTTGTCCCCGCTCGTGGCGCGATGCGGACGGGCTGGACATCGGAGTGTTTTCAGTCTTTGGCGGTCTGCCACTCTTGGAACACGATGCACATCTTGCGGTCGTTCACGGCGAACTCGATGCAGTTCCAGGGGCGGAGTTCGGGGCCTTGGGCGAAGCGTTCGTGGACGTACGTCGCGTGCAGCGGGTTGCCGGACAACTCGTCCCACAGGGCGTCGATGTCGTCGGTTTCGATGCGGATGAGCGGCGGGAGCTGGTTGGCGTAGTCGGCGTCGGTGGCGAGGTGGACGCACAGGCCGTCGCGCGAGACGACGTGGAGCTTGCCGGGGCCTTCGTCGTGGACGACCTGGAAGCCGAGGTAATCGACGAAGTACGGCAGGCCGTCGTCGGAGTTGTCGTAGTGGGCGCCGACGGTTGTGCGGAGTAGTTTCATCTGGTGAGCTTAATGGCCGGGGCGTCTTGCTCATGGATATCATCTCCGAATGATTAATGCCGACCTGCCGACGAAAGAACGCCGCTTCATCGACCCCTCGCTCGACCCGGCGAACCTTGAGCAGTTGTTGCCGCATTACGAGCGGTTGCTGGAACGCGAACTTCCCGACGTGGCGGCGCTGGAGGACTGGCTGCTCGATTACTCAGAGCTTGCGGCCGTGGTCGGCGAGCGCGGGGCGCGGACGCGGATCGCGCAGGCGTGTCACACGGACGACGCGGAGATCGAGCGGGCGTTTTTGCATTGGGTGGAGAAGGTCTCGCCGGCGATCTCGCCGTACGGGGACAAGTTGAGCCGGAAGTATTTGGAGGCCCCCGGAAGGGATGCGCTCGAAAAGTCGGACGCGAAGTATGCGTTGATGGGCAAGTCGTGGGCAACGGGCGTGGAGATTTTTCGGAAGGAGAATATTCCGTTGTTTACGGAGGTGACGAAGCTCAACGCGGCTTACGACAAGCTCAACGGGGCGATGCTGATCGAGTACGACGGCAAGGAGCAGACGCTGCAGCAGCTGGCTCGGTACCAGGAGGAGATTTCTAGAGAGGTGCGGCAAGAGACGTGGGAACTCTCCACCAATCGTCGTCTACAGGATCGCGAAGAAATCGATCGGTTGTTCGACGAGATGCTCGCGAAGCGGAAGGCGATCGCGGAGAACGCGGGGCTTGGCGACTACCGGGCGTACACGTGGAAGCACATGGAGCGGTTTGATTATTCGCCGGAGGATTGTCTGGACTTTGCCGAGGCGATCGAGGCGGTGTGCGTGCCGGCGGTGCGGGCGTTGGACGAAGCGCGGCGGGCGAAGCTGGGCGTGGACACGCTTCGGCCGTGGGACGGGTCGGTGGATGTGGAGGGGCGTGGGCCGTTGCGTCCGTTCGATGCGGACGATCCGATGGCGTTGGTGCGAGGCGGGCTCGAAATCTTCGGGAAGGTGCACCCGATGCTCTCCGAGCAGTTCGCAAAACTCAAGGACGGGCGGAACCTGGACCTGAAGAGCCGAAAGGGCAAGCGGGCGGGCGGGTTTCAGTCGTCGCTGCAGGACTCGAAAGAGCCGTTCATCTTTATGAACGCCGCGGGCGTGCAGCGGGACGTGGACACGCTGCTGCACGAAGGCGGACACGCGTTTCACTATCAGTGGGCGTCGGCTAGCGAGCCGTTGGCCTTCTTGCATCACGCGCCGATCGAGTTCTGCGAGGTGGCGTCGATGGGCATGGAGCTCTTGGCGTGCGACCACTACGGCGTGTTTTATCCCGACGATGCGCTGGCGGCGGCGCGGGCGAAGCGCAAGCAGCTCGAAGGCGTACTGCGTGTCTTGCCTTGGATCGCGACGATCGATTCGTTCCAGCACTGGATCTACACGAACCCGGGGCACACCGCGGAACAGCGCACAGCGGCGTGGCTCGACATCTTCGGACGGTTCGGCTCGTCGGCCGTCGACTACACCGGCTTCGAAGACGCGAAGGCGTCACGCTGGCACGCACAGCTGCACCTGTTCCATCACCCGTTCTACTACGTCGAGTACGGCATCGCCCAGCTCGGGGCGTTGCAACTCTGGCAGAATTTTGCGAAGGACCCCGACCAGACGCTGAAGCAGTACCGCGAGGCCTTGACGCTGGGCGGGACCCGGCCATTGCCCGAATTGTTCGATGCGTGCGGGTTGAAGCTCGACTTCACGCGGAAGACGCTCGAGCCGTTGATCGAGGCGTTGATGGCGGAGCTTGAAGCGCTGCCGGCTTAACGGTGCGTTCGATCAAACCAGAATCGGCTCGCTAAGCGTTGGCGACGACGCTGGCCTTGGATTCGATCAGCGCTTCGACGGCGGCGAGGTCGTCGGCCACTTCGTCGTACCGTTCCTGCCGTTCGTACAGGTCGGCGAGGAAGTCGGGCAGCGGTGGGCGGACGCCCGTGGCGGCTTCGACGGCATCGGGAAATTTGGCGGGGTGCGCGGTGGCGAGGACGACCATAGGGGTGGTTCGGTCCCCGGAGGCTTGCATCTCTTGCTGAGCGGCGTGGACGCCGACGGCGGTGTGAGGATCTAACAAGTAGCCGGTGCGGGCGTAGGTGGATTTCATGGTCGCGTGGACATCGTCTTCGTGAGCCCGATACGCGCTGAAGTGTTTTGCGAGTTTGGCGACCACCGATGGTTCGAGCTTGAACGTGCGGTCGGTTTTGAGCTGGTGCATCAAGTCGGCGACCTTTTGCGCGTCTTGGTCAAGCACGTCGTACAGCAATCGCTCGAAGTTGGAGCTGACCTGGATGTCCATGGAGGGCGAGGTGGTGGCGTGGACGTCGCCGAGGGTGTGGTCGCCGGTGTGGAAGACGCGGGTGAGGATGTCGTTGGAGTTGGACGCGACGATCAACCGGTCAATGGGTAGGCCGAGCTTCATCGCGATGTAGCCGGCGTAGATGTCGCCGAAGTTGCCGGTGGGCACGGAGAATTTCGGGACAGGTCCGCCAGCCAGAGAACCGAGTTGGGCGGCGGCGGCGACGTAATAGACGGACTGGGGTAGGACGCGGGCCCAATTGATGGAGTTGACGCCGGAGAGGTGCAGCCGGTCGCGGAAATTCGCGTCGTTGAACATCGCTTTGACGAGCGCTTGGCAGTCGTCGAAGGTGCCGTGGACGGCGAGGTTGTGCACGTTGGGGGCGTGCACGGTGGTCATCTGTTTACGTTGGACGTCGCTGGTTCGACCGTGGGGGTGGAGGATGAAGATGTCGGCCCGGTCGCGGCCTGCGATGGCTTCGATCGCGGCGCCTCCCGTATCGCCGGAGGTCGCGCCCACAATGGTCAAGCGTTGGTCGCGTTTCGCGAGGACATGATCAAACAGTCCGCCGAGGACCTGCATCGCGACGTCCTTAAAGGCAAGCGTCGGGCCGTGAAAGAGTTCCATGACCCAAAGCGAAGGGCCGATCTGGACGAGCGGGGCGACGCTTTGATGGCGGAACTTGGAATAAGCCTCGCACACGATGCGTTCGAAGGCGTCGCGCTCGATGGCTTGTGACACGAACGGCCACATCACCTCAACGGCGAGGTCGGCGTAATGCCGGCCCCGGACGTTTTGCCATTGGGTTTCGGTGAGTTTTGGCCAGGATGCGGGTATGTAAAGCCCGCCGTCACGCGCGAGGCCTTCCAAGAGGGCGTCTTCGAAACCGAGTTCGGGGGCTTGGCCACGGGTGCTGAGGTACTTCACGGTCGTTGCTTTCTCGGGGCTGCTTCACTCGGTGGCGGCGGCGTCGCGACGCCACTTCACCTTAGGGGCATCGCCCCACATCATTTCGAGGTCGTAGTGCGCGCGGGTGGCGGGCTCAAAGAGGTGAGCAACGACCTCAACGAAGTCGGCGACGATCCAAGTGGCGGCTTCATCGTCTTCCTTGCCGTAGCGGTGGAAATCGTGGTCTTTTCCGATGTCTTCGAGGTCTTCGGCGACGCTTCGCATCTGGCGGTCGGAGGTGCCGGTGGCGAGGACGACGTAGTCGGTGACTTCGCTGAGACCGCGGACGTCGAAGATCAGGACGTCTTCGCAGTTGAAGTCGGCCATCAGTCGCGCGCATTCGACCGCGAAGGCCTTGGCTTCTTCGTCTGCGTCGCGCTTCTGGGGGCGTGGGGACTGGCTGGTAAACGGGCCGACATCGGTCATAACAAGGCATGGTACGCGATGCCCGGGAATGCTTGGAGAATCGACAAACGCAACGGAATCGGCACGCTCAGCCGAGTCCGAGCGCTGCGCCAATAGCTGGGCTGTATTTCACGACGACGGCAGCGAAGACGACGCTGACGACGCTGACGAGTTTGATCAGGATATTGAGCGACGGGCCGGAGGTGTCCTTGAACGGATCGCCGACGGTGTCTCCAACGACGGTCGCCTTGTGGTTGTCGCTGCCTTTGCCTCCAAGCTGGCCAGACTCGACGTATTTTTTGGCGTTGTCCCAGGCGCCGCCGGCGTTGGCCATGAAGATGGCGACGGCAAAGCCACAGACCAGCGTGCCCGCGAGTAGGCCCATGACGGCGGGGACGCCTAGAAGTAACCCGATGGCGATCGGTACGAACACCGCCAGGAGCGAGGGCGCGACCATCTCGCGGAGTGCCCCACCGGTGGAAATCGCGACGCAGTTGGCGTAGTCGGGATACGGGTCGCCGTCGACGACGGTTTGAAACGGCCACTTCATCGGGTCGGCGAGGTCTTCGTCGCTGACGCCGTCGGCCTTGAACCCCTGCTTCATCAGCACGAACTGCCGACGGCACTCGGTCATCATCCGGTAGGCCGCCCGCCCCACCGCATTCATTGTCATCGCGCAAAACACGAACACAAGCATCACGCCCAGGAACAAGCCGCAAAGCACCTTGGGGTTCATCAGTGTCACGTCGTAGAAGCTCATGAGTTTGGGCAGCGTGAGTAGGGACGCGGGCACCACTTTGATTTCGAGCGGCCCCAGGTCGTCACTGAATTGCGCGATCGCGAACGCCTGATCGGGTGTCCATTCCGCGCGGACCAGCCGGGCTTGCGGAGTAAGCGGTTCGAGGAAGGCCTCGGCCCGACCGCGGAGTTCCTCGTCGGCGACGATCACGCCGGCCTCGACGGTGTCGCCGTCGCGGTTGATGGTGAACAAACCGTCGCCGGCGTACCACAGCGAGGGTTCGTCGCCATTCCAGGTCACGTCGGGAAACACGGTGTCGAATGGGTTCTCGGCCTGACGGTTGAGCGCAACCTGGACGGTGATGACGTAAGCCGCCAAGAGCGCAAGTGCGGTGAGCGCCGCGGAGCCGATCGCAAAACCTTTGCCGGTGGCCGCGGTGGTATTGCCGAGGCTGTCGAGCATGTCGGTGCGCTCGCGGACCTCGGGCGGTTGGTGGGTCATCTCGGCATTGCCCCCGGCGTTGTCGGCGATCGGGCCATAGGCGTCGGTGGCGAGCGTGATCCCCAGGGTCGAGAGCATGCCCACCGCGGCGAGGCCGACCCCGAAGACGCCCATGAGGAACGTCTCATTGCCACCGGCCAACGTGAACGCGGCGACGATCGCGACGACCGTGGTTAATAGCGGAATCCACGTGGAGATCATGCCCTCGGCGATCCCCGAGATAATGACGGTGGCCGCGCCGGTCTCACTCTGCTCGGCGATGCGTTGCGTGGGGCGGTGTTCGTAGCTGGTGTAATGCTCGGTTCCCCAGGCGATGACCAGGCCCGCGACTAGGCCAACGACGATCGCACCCCAGACGCCGGTCCAGCGCAGCGCTTCGATGTCGCCCAGCAACGCATACAGCAGGCCCGCCGATCCCGCGATGATCAGCGCCGAGCTGAACCACACGCCCGAATGCAGGCCCTTGAGCAGCTGCGCGAAGCTCGCGTTTTCCTTGGTTCGCACACTGAAAATCGCCACGATCGAACACACGATGCCCAGGCCCGCCAGCGCCGGCGGCGCGACCACCAGGGCGACGCTTTCCGTCATGTCCAAACCCAAACGCATCGCCGCCGCTGCCGCGAGCGCCATGGCTGCGAGGATCGAGCCGTAGTAGCTCTCGTAAAGATCGGCCCCCATGCCCGCGACGTCGCCGACGTTATCGCCGACGTTGTCCGCGATGGTCGCGGGGTTCCGCGCGTCGTCTTCGGGGATGCCCGCTTCGACCTTACCGACCAGGTCCGCGCCAACGTCGGCCGCTTTGGTGTAGATGCCGCCGCCCACGCGAGCAAAGAGCGCCTGCAAGGAAGCACCCATCGCGAAGCTCAGCGTTACCGTCGTGATCGCCGCGAGCTCGTCGGTCCCCCAGAGCTGTGTGAGCACCACGAACCACAGCGACACGTCCAGCAGCGCAAAGCCCGTCACGCACAACCCCATGACCGCCCCGGCCCGGAACGCAACTTTCAACCCGTCGTTGAGCGACTGCTTCGCGGCGTGAGCCGTGCGGGCCGACGCGTTGGTCGCCGTCTTCATGCCCAGGAATCCGCAGAGCCCCGAAAGCAACGCCGCCACCGCGACGCCCAGCGGCGTGAGTTTCTCCTGCAAGCCCAGACCAAACGCCAAGATCAGTAGCACGGCCACCAGCCCCGCGATCACCAAATACACCACCCGCGCCTGTCGGGAGAGATACGCATAAGCCCCGTCGCGCACGGCCTGGGCGATCCGTACCATTTCCGAATCGCCCTCGCTGGTTTTCATAAAGCCGGCATAGAAAATCCCCGCGAACGTGAGCGCCATCAGACCCCCCAAGGGTGCCAACCAAAACGCGAGGGGTAACCCCAAAACCTGCACCAAGACCGACGACGATAAGAGCGACCCGTACGAGTGTGCGTGCATGGCGAATTGTCCTCAAGCGATGAGAATCAGAAGCGTGAATCACGGCCGCCGCGGCTTTGGTCGCGGCAAGCGTCAACCTAATTGATTAGCGTATCGCCCCGCCGAGCGCGCAGCAAAAAAGCCGACTCACAAGCCGGCTTTAAAAGAGCATGGATATCCGGTCGCGTAGGGTCAGCTACGGCCACCGCCGCTGCCGCCGATCGGCCGCTTGGGCGCGGCGCTGCGACGCATCGCGCGTTGCTTGCGTTCCGAAGGTTTTTCGTAGTACTGGCGCTTCTTGACTTCTTTGGTCAAGCCTTCTTTCTCACAGAGTTTCTTGAAGCGGCGGAGCATCTGCTCGGCCGACTCGCCGCTGCGGGCTTTGATCCGGATGGGCATCGGGCGGGGTCCTTTGCAGGGAGCGGGGAAAAACGGGTGAATGCACCGCATAGATCGCGGTGAGTCGAATCCATAATTGTGACGCAAATCGTCCGTGGACGCAAGCAGGCGAGCATCATTCGGGGGATGCGGGTTTGCTGGAGCGTGGCCAGATTAGACTCGGCTATGCGTTTTGGGTCTCGACCGCTGTGGCTGCGTGTGCTGGGCTGGCCCTTGGGGCTGGCGGCATTGGGCGCGGCGGTGTGGTTTGCGGCTCAGCAGGTGGACGGGGCGATCCTGGCGGCGGTGCCGCCCGCGACGTTGGCGGCGATGACGGGCTTGGTGCTGGCGAATCTGGTGCTCAGCGGTCTGCTGTTTTGGTCGGTGCATCGCGTGCTTCCGGCCGAGAAACCCGTGCCGGCGATCACGATGGTGGGGCTGGTGGCGGGCAGCGCGCTGCTGAATTACCTGCCGGCGATCCGGGCGGGGCTGTTTGGCCGGGCGGCGTACCTGAAAAAATGGCACGGCATCGCGCTGCGAGATTCGGGCTGGGCGCTGCTGATCGTGATGGCGGTCACCGCCGGCGTCTTCGCCGCGGTGGCCGGGCCGTGGCTGATCCTGCGGTTGAGCACGCCCGATGGGCACACTGCTCACGGTTTGGGCTGGTTCGGATGCGTGCTGGCGACGCTGGCGCTGTTGCCGGGTCTGCGGTTTGCGCTCGCGAGTTTTTTTGCGGGCAAGCGTGATCTGGCCACGGGATCGACGTGGTCCCCGTGGTTGTGGCTGGCGGGTTGGATCGCGCTGCGAACCACGGATTTGCTGTCGGCAACCGGTCGGTTGTGGCTGGCGTTTGCGGCGTTGGGTTCGCCCATTGGCTTTACCGAGGCGTTGGTCCTGAGCGCGGCGAGCCTGCTGGTGCGTCTGATCGGTCTCACGCCCAACGGGCTGGGGCTGAGCGAGTGGACGGTTGCCGCGCTCTCATCGGTGCTGAGTCCGGCCGAGTCGGGGGTGGCGGCCGCGGCGGCGCTTCTGGACCGGGCGGTCGAGGTGGTGGCCGTGATCGTGTTGGGCGGGGGCGCGATCGGTTGGCTGGTTCGTGCGCAACGGCGCGCGAACAAAATGGCGGCACGCCAAGAATGAAGCTCGGACGGCGGACCCGCCGCCGACCGCGTGGCGTGATGCCGGGGGAAGTAGCCCGGTGAGCGATGCGCGGGGCCGGGGCAGAAGCGCAGCGGGAGGCTCGCGTGACGGGTCGGGACACGGCGTTCCCCACCGGCGCCCGGTTGGCAAGGTCCGCTCGCGTTCTTTGGCATGTTAATCTGGACGTGGATGCGGCACCGCATGTGGTGGCGGTGCCCGGGCCCGGGATTGAGATCCGGGGCTCAAACTCAAAAATGATCCGCGATGTAACGCTTGAGCCAATCGAG
>JBCCDN010000113.1:0-9807 GCA_039030755.1 Planctomycetota bacterium
GAAACAGTCGTGGGTTGTTCTACTCGCCTCTTCATCCCGTTCGCAAGGCCCATAATGCAAGACCGCTTATTTTCGTTTCGCACGACTCCCGCGCTGCTCACCCTCTTGGTGCTGACCATGAACATGTTCGCCTGTAGCCGTTCCTACGCCGACCCCGCGACGATCGAGAAACTTCAAAACGCGCCGCACCCCGGCGAAGCGGTGAATCTCGAAGGCGTCGAAGTCCTGGACGAGCAAGGCCAGGCCACCGCAGTGTTTGCCGGCGGTTGCTTCTGGTGTACCGAGCACGTTTACGAGCAGGTCAAGGGCGTGTCGGCGGTGGTCTCGGGTTATGCCGGCGGAAGCGACGAGGATGCGAACTACCAACTCGTCAGCGCCGGTGCGACGCAGCACGCCGAGGCGATCGCGATCACCTATGACCCAGAGGTCTTGAGCTACGGCGAGCTGCTCCGCATTTTCTTCACGGTCGCGCACGACCCAACGCAACTGGACCGCCAAGGCCCGGATGTCGGCAAGCAATATCGCTCAGCCGTGTTCTATCTCAACGACGCCCAGAAGCAGGCGACCCAGGCGTATATCGACCAACTTACTGAGGCGGGCACCTGGGGTAAGCCGATCGTCACGACGCTCGAGCCACTGCCGTCGATGGAGAAATTCCATGTCGCCGAGAAATACCACCAGGATTACGTGCAGCTCAACCCGAGCAATCCGTACGTCGTGTACAACGCTTTGCCCAAGGTCGAAAAGCTGAAGAAAGCGTTACCGGAGTACCTGGACCAAGACGCCGCGGAGTAACGCCGAATCCAACGCAGTCCGACGCGTCGCCGGCGGGCTTGCCTGCGGATTCTTTTCTTGCGTTTAGTAAGCGCCGCGAGCCGAGACCACCGCCGCGATCGTGCGGCGCAAGATCGACAGGTCCAGCCACAGCGAACGGTTGCGGACGTACAGCGTGTCGAGCGCGATGCGTTTGGGATATGGCAAATCGCTGCGGCCCGAAATCTGCCACAAGCCCGTCAGCCCCGGCGTCGCTTGGGCGTACGTTTTGAACGCCCGGCCGTAGGTGATCCGCTCGCACACCGGTAACGGCCGAGGCCCCACCAGCGACATCTCGCCGCATAGCACATTGATGAGTTGCGGCAGTTCGTCCAGGCTCGTGCGTCGCAGGAAACGCCCCACCCGCGTCACCCGTGGATCATCTTTGAGCTTGCGGTGCTCGGCCCACTCGAACGCGTGTTGGGCATTGGCCACCAAGTGATCCGCCAAGGCCTCCCGCGCATCGATCCGCATCGTGCGGAATTTAATCAGCGTGAACTTCTTTCCGCCCCGCCCGTAACGCCGCTGAAAAAACAGCGCGGGCCCCGGCGAATCGAGACGAATCAGCAGCACAATCAAGCCCATCAACGGAAACACGATTGGACTGCTGAACAGCACCACGGCCAAATCGAAGGCCCGCTTGCTCACCCGCACATCCGGGATCGCTGCCGGGTCGAACGCCGCGCGACGCGACCGCAAAAAACGGTCGGCGACGTCGGCTCGTACCGTCGGCGTCGCCGCTACCGCTGGCGTAGCGGGAGCATTCGGAGCCGGGATGGCACGCAAGCCTTGTGGCATGTTCGGATCGGTCGGGGCGAAATCAGACGGGCGTCGGGCCGTGCTCGGAGAAGTGTTTCCACAATTCGCCAACGCGGCGACCCAGGGTTCCCACGAAGCGATCTTTGGAGAAACGCTCAGCGGCAGAAGCGGCCAGTGTATCGGGGGAACCCGAAATCCCATCACGTTCGAGAGCCGCCACGGCTTGGTTTACCGCGTCCGCCGTGGATTCGGGAAAAAGCAGCCCCATGCCACCCTGCTCCACAATCTCCCGGGCCCCACCACGGTTCCACGCGAGTACCGGCGTCCCCGCCGCGAGCGCTTCCGCGAGCGTGATCCCAAAGTCTTCCTCGCCAGCAAACACGAGCGCCTTCGCTGACCGTAGCATCGACACCACCGAGGCGTCGTCGGCGTCGCGGACGAAACGGATGTCCACCCCCGAACGCGCTTCCGCCAAACGCCGCAGCCGTGGGTGCTCCGGCCCATCGCCGACCACGGTCAGCGGCAAGCCCGATGCCGCGAACGCTTCGACCACCACGTGCGTTCGCTTGTACGGCACATGTCGCCCAAGCGTCACGTAGCGCTCGCGTTCCTCAAACGGCCGGGGAGTCTCCGCGAAGCGCCCCACCTCCACCGGCGGATGCACAACCTCGGCCGACCGGCGATACGCCCGCGCGATGCGACGCGCGACGTGATCGGAATTGGCAAAGAAATGATCGACCCGCTGTGCCGCCCGCTGATCCCACCCCCGGAAGCGATGCAATATTCGGCGTTTGACGGGTGACCATGTTTCCGGAGCGATGTGTTCGTGATACAGGTCCCACACGTAACGCGCCGGGCTGTGGGTATACGCAAGATGCAACTGATCGGCACGGGTCAACACGCCGTGCGCCGCCGCGTGATGCGAACTGATCACGACATCAAACCCACGCAGGTCGTGCTGCTCCACCGCATAAGGCATCCAAGGCAACAGCCAACGATGGCGACGTGTTGCCCCCGGAAGGTTATGAAGAAAAGTGGGTTTAAGTTCACGGCCTTCCAACGGCGTGTCCCGCAATACCGCTTCGTCATGCAACACCGTGAAGATCGGGGCTTCGGGATACAGCGTCGCCAATGCCGCGAGCACCCGCTCCGAGCCGTGATAACCAACGATGCATTCGTGGACGAGGGCGACACGCAAGATCACATCCTAAGGCCGGATCACCTCGTGTAGCGTCCAGGTCTGTTCGTCTTGGGGTGCCGCGAACGTCGCCAAAGGCACGGACAGCGACCACCCCATCGTGTCCATTGCGCCGCGAAACGCTGGGTCCGCTGGTTCAATCGATAGCAATCGCCCCGCATTCACGGCCGGCGTGCTCAGCGTGTCCAGGACCGCCCGGCCGCTCCAGTAACTCAGCACCGCCTTCTCCCGTGTCGTGCAAATCACCCGGGTGCCCCGTGTCGTGTGCCGGCTCAACCAATCACCCGCCGACCGACAAGCGACGTAACGCCCATCGCGATACGTCTCCAGAAACGCCGGCTGCCGCTGCTCGTAAACCAACCGACCTACCCCGATCACGTTGCCCACCAACACCAACGCGAACGCCCCCGCGATCCACACACGCTGCGACGACCAACGCCGATGCGCCTCACACAGCACCAACCAAAGTCCCAAGTAAAGCAGCGGCAGCACCGGCACGACGTAACGCGGCGTCGTCAAAAACAAGAACCAAGGCAACGCGAGCGCGATCACCAACAACCCGCACCAGACGTCACGCCGCAGCAACAAAAAGACGCCCAACCCCGCCGCCGCCGTTAAGACCACGCCGCCGTATGGCGTCGGATCGATCCCAAGGATCGCTTCGGGAATCCCACTGATCACGGCCTCCCAAGACGTCGCCGCGATGCCGCTCAAACCGTGGGTCGTCCAGTCGTTCCAGACCGCCGCCACGTCTTGCCGAAACGCCGGGATCAACGCGAAGCACCCCGCCAACACACCGAAGCCAGCCACCAATGCCGCGATTCGCACCACCACGCTTTCCTGGTTTTGACTGCGTTGTTTATCCGCAAGCCACCGCCACGCCAACGAAACCAACCAAGCCGCCGCGACCAGCAAGCCCACACTCCGCAAAGTCATCATCGCCGACAGCAGCAGCCCGACCCCGACGACACGCAACGCCCAACCGCGGGGCTTCGCTTCCCAGAGCAGCAACGCCGCCAACAACACCGCAAACAACATCCCCGGCAGCACATCCGCCGCCGCCTCCATCGATCGCGCGGACCACGCACACATCGTGGCCACCACCACCGCCGTCGCCCGATCGAACCGCGCACGCACCCAAAGAAACACCAACGCAACCCACATCGCGAACGCGAAGACATTGAGAACCATCGCCAACGTCGCCGCGTCACCGACGCGTCCCAACCCCGCAAGCAACCACGGGTACCCCGGCATCACCCCTTCGTGATACCCGCCCAGCGTGCGGAACTGCCCGGTGTCGTTGAGCCGGCGGGCGATCACCAACAATTCCGCGCTGTCATTCCCCGGCCGCCACACCAACGAGCAAGTCGCCGCAAACGCGGCGATCGAAAACCCAAACCAAGCAAAGCGAAAACGATCCGCACGGGCCTTCATCCACGCCACGCTGAACCGTCGCGAATCCTCAAACATCATCGCCGCCGCCCACAGAGTTGGACGCCAGACACCGTTCCGCCGCCCGCCAATTCTCGATCAGATGTTCCAGCCGACGCGTGCCGACGACTGCCGTATCGATGCCCGACTCGGCCATCAGAAACGCCACCGCCGATGCCGCGTCGTGACGACCCGACGCCAACCCCTTTTTCACCATCACGCCCACGCCCCGCTGAGCCGCCGCTTCCAACACCGGCCGATGCGACACATCGTCCGCATGGAATTCGACCATCAGCACATCCGCCCAACCAAGCGCCGCCAGCGCGCCGTCCACCGTCTTGCCCGACAGCCCGACACAGCGTGCCTTGCCCTGCGTCTTGAGCTTAAGAAGCGCGGCGACCGTGTCGTCGTGCATCGCGCCAAAGTCGTCGCCGTCCGAGTGCAACAGCAGCACATCGACCCGATCCGTGCCCAGGGTTTCCAACGAACGCTCGACGCTCGCCGCCAAGCCTTCCGCGCTGAAATCGAAACGTGACGCACCGGTCGTCTCGTCGAAGTGCTCGCCCGCCTTGGTGGTCAACACGAATTCATCGCGACGCCCCGCGAGGTGCCGCCCAACCCGTCCTTCAGCCAGGCCGTACGCCGGCGCGGTATCGATCAGATTGATCCCCGCATCCAGCGCGCCGTGCAACATCGCCGCGGCTTGGTCTTCGCTTGGTAATTCAAATGACTCGGCGTAGCGCAGCTTCCGCGTTCGGCCGAGCTTCACCGTCCCCAGCCCAATCGGGCTCACCAGCAAGCCCGTGTTACCCAGCGGTCGACGGATCACGGCGTCACCTCGGCGTGCGAAGCCAGCGACACCCAATCCCGCGGCTGCGCCCAAGGCGGCGGCGCGACACTCGGCCGTTCCACCGATCGCAAGGCTTCCGCGAGGCGCTCGGCGTTCGAGGTCTCGGGCACGTAACCAGTTTTTGCATGCTCCAACACGAGTTCCGCCACGCGTGGCGCGAGCGCCAGTTTCGTCGGCCAACACGTCAGCACATTCCCTCGAGCCCCGGACGCCGGGGAACCCGAGCGCTCCACAAACGCATCGTCGGGCCGCAGCCCCCCCGCCGTCGTCACCTCCGCCTTATCGAGGCGATACGTCGACCACGCCACGCCCGTGGTCACGTCGCGCCCACCCAAAGACGCCGACACCTCGACCATCGCATGCCGGATCAACGTATCCGCGTCCATCTCCGTGCCGTCCTCGCTGACCTGCCCCCCGATCTGCCACACCCTCCGCCCGTCTTCTCCGGGGGCATCCCGATCGGTCGTGATCGTCACCCGCGTCTTTTGGCCGTCTACGCAATGCCCGTTCAGTTCCGGCAAAACGCCGCTGCCGGGAACCGCCTCCCGAGCAAGGATCATGTGCACGCCGCGCCGCTGCATCCGCGATTCGGTGATGCCCGCCAACTCACGCAACGCCGCGTTGCCCAGCCCCGCCGTCAACGCTACCCAGCGCGGCGCGAAACGCAACGCCTGATCGCCACTGCTGACGCCCCACACTTTCACGCCCATCGCATCGCGAACGATCGTCGGTTCTCCGTGTGTCTTGATCATGCACTCCGGATGCAACCCCGCCAACGCCGACACAAAACTCGCCGGGTCAACCACCTGTTCTTCCAACCGAAACACGTCGCCAACGCCGCGCAACACCGCCGGCCACGCCTCCCGCTCAATCCGCTTGGGCTTCACCCGCAAACCCACCCGCGCGCCGACCATGCCCAGCCGGCTGCTCCATCGCCCCGTCCGCCACAAGTGACAGAACTGCGACCGCATCCGCGTCGCCGAGGCATCCGGCCGCCCGGGCTTGCCTTCAAGCGCTTCCCGCCAGACGAGGGGCATGTCGCGGATCGCCTGCGCGCTGCCGGTCAGCGTGCCCGAGAGCGTGTACTTCAGCCCGCCGTGCACGATGCCTTGCGAGCCGACCGTCTGCCCGGTGCCCAGCGCGTCGTGCTCCAACAGCACGCACGACAACCCCGCCCGCCGCAGCACGTCCAGCGTCCACAGCCCCGCGACGCCACCGCCGACAATCAGCACATCGACGGGCAACACCTCGCCGGGTTCCGCGTTGACCGAATCAGGATCCACCCGTTCAGCGTACCGACCGAAGCCGTCAAGAGGGCTCCGCCCAGTCCGCAAACCCTCATCTCTGCTCGGGTTGCCGACATCCGACCGATTCTTATGATGTTCGCTGACCACACGGGAGCCCGACCCTGCCCGCCACGCCCACCCAACCGTCGCCTCACAAAGTCCTCGACCTCGACGCGTTGGCCGGTCAGCTCGACATCCTGCGGGCCGAGCCCGACGCCCCCACCGTCGTGCACTGCCACGGCGTCTTCGACCTGTTGCACATCGGGCACGTCCGCTACCTCGAAGCCGCCGCCCAACTCGGCGACATCCTCGTCGTCACGATCACGCCCGACGAATTCGTCAACAAAGGCCCGAACCGCCCCGCCTTCCCCGCCGAGCTCCGCGCCGAACACGTCGCCGCGCTGGGCTGCGTGACCTGGGCGTCGGTCAACCGCTGGCCCACCGCCATCGAACCCATCACCAAACTTAAGCCCAACCTCTACGTCAAAGGCAGCGAGTACCGCAACGAAGACGGCGACGTCTCCGGCGCGATCACCAAAGAACGCGAGGCCGTCGAAGCCGTCGGCGGCCAACTCACCTTCACCGACGACCTCGTCTTCTCCAGCTCGAACCTGCTCAACCGGTTCATGCCCCAGCTCCCGAGCAGCACGCAACGCTGGCTCGACGGGTTCAACGAACGCCACGGCATCGACGCCGTCACCGCCGCCTTCGAGCGCGCCCGGCCAATCAAACTGCTCGTCGTCGGCGAAACCATCGTCGACGAATACCTGCACTGTGAAGCCATCGGCAAATCGAGCAAGGAGCCCACCCTCGCCGTCAAAGCCGGCAAACGCGAACGCTTCGCCGGCGGCATTTTGGCGGTCGCCAACAACGCCGCGGCTTGTTGTGATTCGGTTCAGGTGCTGACCCAACTCGGCGACCGCGACCCGCAACGTGCCTTCTGCCGCGAACATCTGCAAGCCAACGTCCACCCGACCTTCCTCACTCGCACCGACGCGCCGACCATCGTCAAGCGCCGGTACATCGACACGTACTTCCAATCCAAGCTGTTCGAGGTCTACCACGTCAACGACAGCCCCCCGGAAGGCCAAGACAACGAAGCGTTTCTCGACGCGCTCAAGCCCGCGGTGGCCGAGGCCGACGCCGTCCTCGTCGTCGACTTCGGGCACGGCCTGATGTCCGCCGAGGCCATCGAATGGCTCTGCGACTCCGCCCGCTTCCTCGCGGTCAACGTGCAGGCCAACGCCGGCAACCTTGGCTTCAACCTCATCGGCAAATACCCCCGGGCCGACCTGCTCTGCGTCGCGCAAAACGAACTCCGCCTCGAGTTCCGCGACAAGACCGGCGACCTGCACAACCTCCTCGAAGCCGCCGGCCAAAAGCTCGACGCCGCCGCCGCCATCTGCACCCGCGGCAAGCACGGCGCGCTCACCTGGTCCAAGACGCACGGGCGGTCCCACCTCCCCGCCGTCGCCGCCAAGGTCGTCGACCGCGTCGGCGCCGGCGACACCTTCCTGTCCATCCTCACCCCCGTCCTCGCCGCCGGCGCGCCGCTGGAAGTCGCCTGCTTCCTCGCTAGCGTCGCCGGCGCCGAAGCCGTTGCCACCGTCGGCCACCGCCAGAACCTCGACCGCGTCGCTTTGCTCAAACACGCGACGACGCTGCTGAAATGACACGCCGTCGGCACCACCGTCCTCGTCGAGAACCGCCTCGTCGGCATGAAGTCCCGCGGCGTCTACGAGACCCCCGGCGGCACCATCCTCTACGAAGCCCACAAAGCCCTCGAACAACTCACCCTCGAACGCGACCTCCACCACGAAAAAATCCGCCTCGCCACCCGCTACGCCGAACTCACCTACAACGGCCAGTGGTTCCACCCCCTCCGCGAAGCCCTCCAGTCCTTCATGGACGAAGCCAACCGCGTCGTCACCGGCTCCGCCACCGTCAAACTCTACAAAGGCACCGCCCTGGCCATCCAGGCCGACGCCCCCCAGACCAGCCTCTACGACGAAGACCTCGCCAGCTTCGCCATGGACGGCTACGACATCACCGCCGCCCGCGGCTTCATCGACCTCTTCGGCCTGCCCATGCAGGTGCGGGGATTGAAGCAAAAGCCACGGCTATGACCCCCGCCCCTGGAAGACCGAACAAGTTGGAACCACAGATAAACGCGGATTTACGCGAGTAACAACGATACGTAACAGCGGACCCTCAAATGCGCTTGGATACCGCAGCGGGTTGGCTGTGCTTGAAATTCCCGCTTACCTCAAGCAGTCAGAAACTAGAAGCGGGGCATTTTAAATAAACGACCATCATCACCCTCGTCGTGCAACTCTAGCACAATATTCGCATCATCAAATGGGACAATAGCGCCGCTTGCGTCTCGAGGCATATCTGCGTCGATTGTTGTGAGTATGTATTGCAAACCATGTTCGCCGGTTACGTTACGTATCACATCGAGGAGCTTTAGTTTTTTCCGATTGTCAAGACCTTCAAACACACCATCATGATATACAAATCGGAAAAAACCAGAGCTTCGACGAGTCATCAGAAGCGTAAGATCAAATATGCAACACATCAGTTGCATGTATGAGGTACCTCGACCTTCCATCGAAACATCCTCGCCATCGCCGCGGTGCAACAGTGACGCATCAAATTCAAGATTACCTTCCCCATTCACAACAATCGAAATCAATGCGTTGATTTCGATAATCGCATTTAGCATGCGATTGAATTCTTTCTTGATTTCAGAATACAACTCACTGCCGTTACGAACGATTTCGGCGATCGCATCAATTAAGTTACTGCGCTCAAGCTGCAGCGATCGCATATCTTTGATAAATCCTGTCGCCTCATCAAGAATTTCCACCTGAGCTTGAGACCTTGCGATATCGACTTCAAGTTTCGCGAGCCGACTCTGGTGATACTTGAACTTCTCAAACGCATCAGTACCTTGAATAGCCTGAAGATTATCGCGTCGCTCTTCATCAAGCTTGCGATGGCGAACCTGAAGAACTCCGCGTTCCTCTTGGAGGCTTTGTAATTGTTCGCGCAGTCGCGTGCCACGATCTTCATTGATCTTTTGATTGAAGCGAATTAATTCCTGGTAGCTCTTCTTGATAGCATCGGGAAAGATTGAATCCGCCTCACGGAAAAGTTGCTCCACGGCATCAAGATCAAAAGAGAGGCGCCGCGACAGAGTATCTTCTAGCTTACTGATCTCGAAATCCACGGTATACAAGCGATCGTTCAAATCACTGATTTCTACCTCCAAATTTTGGACAAGCTCCTGCTTGATATCGAATTCGGCTTGAGAAAACTGAAATTGATCAACAGCTTCGCGCAACTCAGCCGCTTCATCAGATTTGAGCTGAATAGTGCCGACGAGCTTATCGTACTCATCTACTTCTGCACCACTAAGTGCTTCAGCAGTCGTTTTCGAAGACTTCAACTCTTCAATTTTCGCCTCA
>JBCCDN010000114.1:0-9805 GCA_039030755.1 Planctomycetota bacterium
GCCGACTACTGGCGGGTGAAACTCGACACCCTGCGGGAGGTCGCCGATGGCGCGGTGATCTGGGGCGGGTATCGCCAGCGGTGGCGTGAAGACGCGGCGTGGTGGCAGGTAACGCAACCACTGCTTGGCGAGCCGGTGCCGGTGCGCTGGGGCGATTGACCGCTCGTCTTAGGGCTCAGCAGGTTGGCTGTTGATCAAATGCTTGGTGCGCTCGACCCATCCGGCCAACCAAGCGTCGGCCTCTTCGATCGGGACGGGTTTAATGTTCGGCCGATACGCGGTCGCTTCCGCAGGCATCGCTCGAATCGCGGTGAACACGCGGCCGGCGAACGCGAGTTCGTCTTCGCTCCAACCGCCCGCCGAGAAAAACAGCATCCGACATACGCCGTGGGTCCGGTCGTGTAGCAGGCCCGCCGCCCAAGCCCAGCGCCAAGCCTCCACGTCCGCGCCTTCGGGACACCCGTAGTCGGGCCGGCTGTACCAAGGCGCTACGTTCGGCGACCACGACAACGCCGCCCGGATTTCGTCACGCTGGTCCGCCCAAACCTTCGCCAATCCGGATTTCACCGGCATCCCGTGATATCGCTTGCCACGCATGTCGGCTAGGTAAGCCTGGGGCGAGGACCACGACGCAGCGATTGCTTCAACCACCGGTTGCGGCCAACCATTCAGGTCGGTTGTGGTCCACGCGCGCACTTGATCCAAGTAGTTGCTCGCCGCGACCCTCCGTCCAAAGGCTGCGTCGACCGGCTCGTAGACCGCGGTGGCCAGCGCGTCGCCGCGACGCCGCAACGACCACGCGTGAAACGCCATCGTGGCCTCGACGCTGGGATACGGCAGCATCAACTCGGGCCCGGCTTCTCGCAAGCGTGCAGGCAACACGTCACGCGCAAGCTGCCAGAGCTTTTCGACATCTTCCCGATACGCGACGGGGTTCACTTCGCCGTCGCGTCGTCCCAACGCACCCTTCCGCCAGCCGGTCTCGTAGTCCAAGATCACGAAATCCGGCTGAATATTTTCAACATTCAAACGCTGCATGACGCGGCGGACCAGGTCCTGCGTGAAATCCACGAAGCCGCCGCGGGCGAGCGCTTCGGGCGACCGGCCTTCGGGGTGCAGGACCGGTTCGAGCTCGGGGCCCATGATGCTCTCCGCGTCGCCGACGCCGTGGAGGAACAAGCCGACCGGCGTTCCGTCGGGCAACGCGTCGAATTGCCGAAGCGCATCGCGCGCGATTTCAAAGTCTGGCCGGGCGGTGTGAAACGTGGTGCCTTGACGCTTCGGTCGGTGGCCGTAGTGGAATTGAAGCCGCACCATGGGGACCACACCCGAGACTTCGTACGGCGGCAGCTGTGACGCCATGTCCGCACGGTCGAGATAAACCACCAAGTCTTCGTCGTGGGTGGTTGCTTCGGACACCATGGGCGCCAACCCTAAACCGCCGGCCCAACACGCCAGCCAACCGCCAAGATGCCGCTTCCAATGCTTCATCGTCAACTCCCCGGGAGATCGCGAGCGGTTGCCTGACGGCGTGGGGCCTGCTCGTTCAGTGCCCAACCCGTTCCCGGGCCGTGCCCGGTTGATTTGCGTTGTCTTCCAAGATTGGATCAACCTGCGGGTAACGGCGCACGTTCGTGCGCGTCCAGCGTCGCCAGCGCGTGGTCATCGAGTAAACCTTCCGCGTCGGCGTCCACCGCCGCGCCGTCACACTCCTGTGAAATCGGGTGGCGAAAGCCCGGGTACCACACGGCACCGCTGCCGCCCAGGTACACGGCCCACTGCCCAAAAGTGCTCGGACCCGAGGTCGCAATCACCTTCGCGTGGGCCATCAGCCAGATGTCCGCCAAAGCCGACCCGCCTTCGACCCGGCGCACATTGGGCAAAGCGAGAATCGGCTCGAGTTGTTCGTCCGTTCCGTCGGAGAACACCGAAACGGGGGTGTCTCGACCGTGCGCACGTTGAAGGCTCTTGACGACGTTGACGAACCAGCCGGTGGGCAATTGGCAGAGCGTTTTTTGATTGACGACCTGGCCGGGCGCAACTTCGGGCATGTCTCCGCGTCGGACGTGGAGGGCAACCGGGCCGACGTGCGTTCGGTGGGCGTCCACCGCCTCTTTCACCCACGGCGCGGTGATATCCCACAGCCGGCGTCGTAGCACCTCGGCGTCGGTGTAGATCGGCCGAAAGAAATCGACCATGTCGAAAAAGTTCACGATCGTCGGATCACCCGCGCGTTGTAATCGTGCGGCGAAGTCCAATTCGCGGATGACATCGTACCGACGCTGGATCCACCATGCTTTAGGGCCGGTCACGTAGCCTTCGGGACGAAAGAGCCCGAGATAAAAGCGTTTGTCACGTTCGCCACGGAGGATCGGGCCGATCTTCATCTTGACCCATTGCGGGGCGAGCATGGGGAGGCCGTAGCGCTCGGCGGCGGCCTGGGCTCGGCCCCAGCAGAACAAGCGGTTCGCCAGGCCCGCGCGCCCGAGGTCGGCACGGATCACGATCTTGCCGCGCTCAGCGGAGGACAAGGCGGCGGGTTCTTGGGAGGTCGTACTCATGGCGCGTTGGAGGGGGTAGGGGATTCGAGTTGGGATAGGTCGGCCGAGCCAGGGTTTTCCAACGCGTCGAAGAACCAGTCGTTCCAGCCGTCGATGCCGAATCGACCGGAGGTTTCCAAGGCGGCTTGGCTCATGGCCCGGAGGCCGGCGCGGTCGGCGTCCAGCGCGTCCAATGCTGCGGCTAACGACTCGGCATCGCCGGCCGCGACGATGCGTCCGTTCACGCCGTCCTCGACGACACGCCCGCAGTTGGGCGTCGCCACAACGGGCAGGGCGTGGGCCATCGCTTCGAGTTGCGTCAGCGCGAAACCGTCCGACAACGTGGGCAAGACGAACACGTCGGCGTCGAAGTAGGCTTCGGTCACCCGGCCGCGCGGCGTCGGGCCGGCGAACGTCATGTTCGGCGAAGCTTCTTTGACGCGGGCGGGATCGATCAGGACCGGGCCCACCACCTGGAAGTCGATGCCGGGCAGACGCTGGGCGGCCTGCATCAAGTAGTGCGCGCCTTTTCTGAGGTTGACCTGGCCTAAGAACAGCACACGCAGCCGGTCGCGTTGCCCCACGGGCTGGGGCCGCTGCCGAGGTGGCGGGTTGTAGACCAGCGGGACCTCGATGATTTTCTCTGCGGGGACGCCTTGTTGGGTCAGCGCCTGAGCCGACCAGAGGCTATTGACCAGCACGACGTCGGCGAGTTCCCACTCTTGGCGCGAGTGGTCCCAGTAGCGATCGGGGACGGGCGCGGCGGCGGGTTCCCACCCGGGGTAAGCCGCGCGCTCTTGATCCACGAGGTCTTCTTCGAGTTTGGAGGGGTCGATTTGATCGATCACGGTGAGCACGCCGCTGCCGCGTAAGGCTTCGAGCGTGTGTCGTGCTCCAGTGGTGTAGCCGAAGTACCCGAGCTGGCTGGGATCGACTCCGGGCCGGGCCAAGTGGCGGAGCATGTCGCGAGAAACGAACGAGGCGAAGCGATCACCTTCTTCGAGGAACTTGTCGTAACGGTTGGTCTGCGTGTCGAGGTTCCAGCGCATCCGCCGCGCGACCGCTTGCCACGTCCGCGCGCGTACGTACCGACGGGGCACATCGGGGTGGTGTCGCATCGCCAGCCGACGTGTCTTGTTGAAGCTTCCCATCAGCCCGCCGATGATCGCCGGCCGCCACGCGTCGGTGTACATCCGCCAGAGCTGGTCGCTTTGAAGCAGCGCCCGCGCGACCGCGTAATGCTCCCGCCCGCCTAGCATCGCCACCGCCCACTGGGCTTGCCGTCCTCTGCGGCGTCGTTCTCGGGTCGATGGATCGATGCGTTGACACTCCAAAAGTTTCAAAAATCCGGCTTCGCGAGAATACCAGTTCGGCCTGATTCGGCGATCGGATTAACTAGCTTTCGCACGCCGGCGTCGCAGCTTGGATAGCACCAACTCGTGGCCCATCTTCCAGGCGTATGGGTCGAGGCGCGGTGTGGTCAACCAGAGCATGCCCAGGCCGGTCAGCCCCAGCAGCGGCAACCGTAGCCAAGCGTGCAAGGCCTGCGGTTCGAGCACCCAGTGGTCCAACGCCCACACCGGGAAGAGCGCGAGCGTGGTGTTCGCGATCGGCAGGGCGTAAGCCGTCAACAAACCGTGGATCGGTAACCCGGCCTTGCGGTAGCCCCACATCAGCGTGAACGGGTCGAACAACAAGCCCCACGCCAGAATCGCCAGCGCCACACCGACCGGCCCGCCGCCGCTCGAAGCCGCGCCCCACACAAAGAGCAGGCCGCCGCTGGTGCTGATGCACACCAGCACGAAATACGCACTGAATGCCCCGGCCGACTTGAAGTACGCGTGGATAATCCCCGACGTGATCCGCAGGCCCAGCGCGAGGCTGAGGATCTGAATGATCGGGATCGACGGTTCCCACTTCGGGGCCAAGACCGCCTTGACCGCCGCCGGGGCGCAGATCGCCTGCAACGCCAGCAGGGGCAGCCCGACGCTGAGACACCCGCGGATCGCTTGAGTCAGCCCGTCGCGCACGCGCTGCGGAGACTCTTTGATGCTGGCGAACGCGGGCAGAAGCACCGATGCGAGATTGGCCGACAGCAGCGACACAAACTGGATCGCAACGGTGTAGGCCATGTAGTAATGGCCGACTTCTTTGCGGGTCGCGAAGAGCGTGAGAATGAAATAGTCGCCGTAGGCGTAGAGCCGGTAGATGCCGGTGGACGCGATGAGGTACCAGCTCTGCCCGAAGATGACTCCCCAGTGCTTGACCGACGGCGGACCGGGTCGCCCGGTGCGGGCTAGCGACCAGTAGATCATCAATCGAGCGAACGCGGTGAACGGCAGCGGGATCACGAAGCTGTACGCCCCGAAGCCCAGCACCGCGCAAAGCACGACCAGAAGGAATGTGCCCGAGTTGTAAACAATATCGCCCGACGCCAGCGTCCCGAACCGCATTTGCCGTTGTAGCGCCGCGGCCGGCACGACGGAGAACGCGTTGAACATCGCCTCGAGCGCGACGATGGCCAGCATGAACCCGACCGTGCGTTCGTCCAGTTGCCAGCCCGCGACCGCCCCGGCGACCAGTAGCAACACCAGCGAAATCAGCCCGGCCGTGCCCGACAACCAAAAGGCCGGGGTGTAGTACCGCTGCCAGCGGTCGCCGCACTGAATCATCACGTCGCGGACGCCGGCGTCTTTGGCGATCTCCGCAATCACCTTGATCGACAGCACGAGGCCGATGATGCCGAAATCGTTTTCGCTCAGCAGCCAAGACAGCGCGATTTGCGAGACGATCGCGACGCCACGCGTCAGGACGGTGCTTCCCAGAAGGATGCCCATGCTGCGCATCGTCGAACTGCGCAGGCTCTTTGCGCTGGGCGGGGCGGGGCTCGCCAATGGCGTAGGCGGCGGGTCGGCGTTGTGCGGCGCGGGCGATGTCGATTTGTCGTGCGGCGGGGTGTGCATGGCCAGGGCGAAAAAGGCGGTAGACCGCTTAGCGCGTCGGCGTGAAACGCAACGCCCGGCTACTCAACGCCCCGATTCCAAAAAAGGCCACAAACGGGAACAACGAGCTGCCGGTCAGCGGGCCGCTTTCGAAAACACCCTTGGCGTAGAAAAACGCAATCGCCGCAAGCATGAATCGATGCGCGACCAGATTGGACGTCGTGTGGGAGGCTTTGCCGAAAAACACTCGGAACGCCGTGAGCGCGATCATCCCGGTCATCGCCAGAAATACCAAGCTGCCGACGATGCCCACTTCCGACAGGATCGTGACGTAGATCGAGTGGAGGTTTTTGGTACTCATCCGCCCGAACAGCATCGACGAGTTCCAGCCGATCCCAAACAGCGGGGCTTCGTAGAAACCGACCATGCCGGCTTTCCAGAATTCCATCCGGCCCAGCAGGTCGAGATTGCCCAGGCGTTCGACCGAGTGCTGCTGCGTAAAACGTGGAAACAGCCAGAAGAAAATGAAGATGCCCACCGTGCCCGAGATCACAGGCAGCAGAACCTGTTTAGAACGCGTGCCCAGGATGATCAGAGACATGATGACGGCCGAGCCCACCGCCGCTCGCGAGCCGCTTAATAGCAGCGCCACCGCGCCCAGCACGAGGGCTGCCTGGGCGATCAGCTTCCAGCGGAACTCCTCGTACAGCAGCAGCGCCACGGCCGGCGTCACCGCCAACACGGCCACGTCGCCCACACCGTTGGGGTTAAAGCCCATCGGCCCCATCCGCCCGATCACCGCGCCCAATCCGCCGTCGAGCACCTGCATGCCCCAGAGCATCACCAGTTGCACGAAGAACACCAGGAAGTAGGTCCGCAGCGCGAGCAGCAGGTCGTCCGAATTGTTCAGCGACCATCCCCACAGCAGCCCCGCCAAAGCCATCATCGAGAACAAGCCCTTGTAGAGCATCGCACTTTCTGGGTATTCCGCCCAGAAGCTCGAGATGAAGAACGTAAACAGGAAGGCCAGCGTCGCGAGGATCATCGCGTTGAAGTCCGGCCGGGCCTGCCAGGCCAGATTCACCGCGATCAAGAACACGACCACGGTCAGCCCGATCCGGGCGTTCTTTGCTTGGTGGATGATTGCTAAGTCGGTGGTCAACGCCAGCACGATCGCCAGCCCCAACGCGCTCAACCACACCCGCATCTGCCCGAAGAACTGTCCGGCGATGCCTAGGCCCAAGGTGCCCAAGACGACGATGGCGATGGAGTAAATCATGCCGCGTTTCGACGTAAGCAGGCGGGGATCGCCGTGATGCCAGGAGACGGCCGGACGTGAGATCGTGAGTGTGAAGCCGGTTGGAACATGTTCACGGGCCGGATTGGGTCAGTCGCAGGAGCACTCGTCTGTAAGGGTGGACCGGAGCATGCCCGGGTCCAATGAAACTCCAGAACATACCTCAACGCGGTTCCGGTTGAGCGGGTTCGTGAATACCGGGAGGTTACTCATGCGTCTTTGATGGTTTGCAACGCGTGGAACCACCGCCTGCTCCAGACGCGGTGGGCGTGGGAACGCGCCGAAGCCACGGCGTGACGCGACATATCGCGGCTCTCGGTCGACTCCATCGTGGATACATCGGTGAGCGCGCCGCTCAGCGCCTGAACATCCCCGGCCGGCACGACCAGCCCGTTGTGCCACGGCGTCAGCAACTCCACCGCCGCGCCGCACGCGTCGGTGGTGATCACCGGCAGCCCCGCCGCCATCGCCTCGGCCACCACCACGCCCCACGGCTCAAACCGGCTGGGTAGCACCAACGCCCCGGCGTCTTGCAGGTGTTGCCGCAAATCGCCCGGCTGCGTGAACCCGTGGTCCGTCAGCCCCGCGACGCCAGCCAGAGCCTGCTTGAGCGGCCCGCTGCCGCAGCAGTGCAGTTCCCAGGGATCATCGATCCGCTGTCGATACTCCGCGTAGGCCGCCGTCAGCGTGTCGAGACCTTTCACCGGCACATACCGTCCGATGTACAGAAATCGGCGTGGGGGCGGCGCATCGCTCGCAAGCCGAGCGTCGCCGATGGGATCGAACGCGTCGCCGTCGTAGCCGTACAACCCGGTGAACACGCGGTCGCGCCGCGCACCGAGGCGATACGCATATTGCCGGGCCCGTTCTCCGCCAACGAACACCCCAGCCATGCCCGACACGTAGCCACGATTCTTGAGGCACGACACGCGCTGCCGCAGCGTCCCCTGCCACGGGTGGTCGATCGTCATGCACGTCGGCAGGCCCGACTGACGAAAACGCTGTGCGAGTTGAACGTACGACGGATTCATCCAGCCCGGCACGACCGCCACGTCGAAGTCACCGGGTATCAAGCCGCCAAGCGTCGCGGCGCTGCTTGCGTGATCCGTGCCGTTGATCCAAGTCACGTCGAGGCCGTCCACCAAGTCGCGGTCGAAGGGCGCATTCGTGTTGGCCCGCGGGTCGTAGGCGACGATGCGTAGGTCAACGCCGGGTGTCTGCGACAATGCTCGCCAACACGCGGCGATGTAACCCGAAAGGTTGGACCAGCAGATGAGAATGCGCATGGTTCGAGTTGCTTTAGGGTTCGAGTCGAATCGAGACGTTAACCGGCCGCGCCGCCCGCCGCCGCGGCGATTAACTCGGGATACAGCTCTTCGCACCAACGCTGCGCGATGCCGTCCCAGCCGTACGTTGTCTGCACCCAACCCAGCGCTTGTTCCGCCACGCGCTGCCGGCCGGCCGTATCGGCAAGCCAAGTGCGCAGCGCCGCGGCGATCGCGCTCGGGTCCAGCGGTACCGCGGTGCCTAAACGCGCGGCCGTGATCTCTTCGTGGATATTCACTTGATCTGAAATGACCACCGCGGTGCCCGCCGCCAGTGCTTCGACCACGGCGATCCCGAAGTTCTCTTGATGGCTGGGCAGGCAGAATACATCCGCCTCCCGCAGGGCTGCGACCTTGTGCTCGCCCGTCAGCAGACCCACAAATCGCACATCGTCGGTGAGCCCGCGATCCCGGATCAGTGCTTCCCACTTCGGCTGCGTCTCCGCCTCGTCGGGACCCACGAAGACCAGCGCCGGGCCCGCTCCCGCGTCCTGATCGCTTCGCAATCGTGCCAACGCCTCGATGAGTAGGTCGCCCCCTTTCTTAGGGTGCAGCCGCGAGAGGAACACGACCTTCGGTCGGTTGGCAAATTCGGGCACCAACGTATCCAGTTGGCCCGAACCCTCTGCGGGTTCAACCTCATAAGGCGACGTCGTCAGCCCATTGGGAACCACGAGCGTCCGCGCGGTCAGTCCAAGTTTCGTTGCGCCGTTGGCTTCCGCTTCCGAGGTGAAGTGCAATGCTGCCGCACCATTCAAATCACTCCGCGTCCTCAGCCGAAGCATCCACTGCTTGCGCCCGGCGCTCTGACTCAGCGACCACGGGTCCAGCATCCCGCAAGGCCGGAGTAGATACGGGATGCGCTGCCTCCGCGCCGCGGCGGCGGTGACGTGTTGCAGTTGTTCCCAAAGATTGTGGATGTGGATCAGGTCCGACCCGGCGATCGCGTCGCGTACCGCCTGGGTCATCCCCGCCTTGAGTTGCAAAGGCGTCTTGGTCGGGCCGATGGTTCTCACGTCGATGCCGGCCTCCCGCAACCGCTCGACGCGGTCGAACGTATCGCCGCCCCGGAACGACGACACCACCCGCACGTCGATGCCCAAGGCCCGCTGCGCCAGCGCGAGACCTTCCAGCGCGACCGGCGGCCCGCCGTCGCGTGGGTCCAGGCCCGAGATGGCGTGGGTGATTCTCATGAGTCGCCGCTGACGTTGTCGGTGGTTTGACGATCACGCGGGCCCAGCGCCTTGGCCGGGTTGCCGCCGTAAAGCGTCCAAGGTTCGAGGTTTTTAAACGTTGCGCCGCGTGCGCCCAGCACCGCGCCTTCGCCGATCGTCACGCCCGGCCCCACGAACGCATCGGCGGCGACCCACGCGTCGTCGTCGATCCGGATCGGCGGGCGCAGCAGCGGCAGGCCCACTGGGTCGCGGTGGTCGTGACTGCCGGCGCAGAGTTTGACGAACTGGCTCACCGTGACGCGTCGCCCGATCGTCACCGAGCCCAGGCAATAGAACCACACGTCGTCGCCCGTTGCCGTGTTCGCACCCATCGACAGGTTCCAAGGGCAAACAAAACGGCATGTGCGTCGGATGCGTGTGGTCGGATGGATGTCTGCGCCGAAACGTCGCAACCACCATGCTCGGTAGCGGTACCACGTCGGCCACGTCATCCGGAACAGCGTCGCCTCCACGACTGACCAGAGCA
>JBCCDN010000115.1:0-9716 GCA_039030755.1 Planctomycetota bacterium
CGTAGACATCGCGATGCCCCACTGCGGCTCCAAGTGTAGAGGAAACTTCCGTTGCAATTGCCCGTTGGAGAGCCGTGCTTGAGATCGCCGTCGAGCAGATCCGTTAGCGACGGATGCTCACCCCAGAGACCGGGCTTCACGGGATCACCGAATAAAAACACCGGCCCCGCGACGCCGTGGTCGGTGCCGCCCGAACCGTTGGCCTGCACGCGCCTTCCAAACTCGCTGAACGCCATGGTGACGACCCGCGACGCGTCGCCGCTCTGCTCGAGCGCTTCCTGGAAGGATGCGACCGCTTCGGAGAATTGCCGCAATAGGTTCGGATGCGCATAGCGTTGGCCGGCGTGCGTGTCGAAGCCGCCGTGGTTGACGTAGTAGACCCGCGTCGGCAGGCCGGCCCGAATCATCTTGCTGACCATCTCGAGTTGCTGGCCCAACCCCGATCCCGGGAAGCTCACTTCCGCCCGGCCCGAAACGGCTTGGCGAACCTTCTCGGAAGCGGCGCGGGCGTCCAACGCCGTGCGCTGAACAAATGCAAGCGGGTCGTCGTCCAAGGGGGTCTGTGTGTCCTGCGTCAGCGGCGTGTCGAGCGCCGCGTCGTAGGCTTGCGCGACGGCCGGGTGCAGGTCCGCCCCGCTCCACCGGAACGTCTCGGCATCGGTGAACGACACTGCCCGGCTGTGCTCGCCCAGCGTCGCGAGCGGCGCTTCGTTGCCTAGCGAGACGCACGCCATCCCGCCCGTGTCCTGACCCGCGGCATCGAACGCCCGGCCGATCCAGCCCCGGCCGGTGTTGCCCTGCTTCTCCGGCGACGCGGTGTGCCAAATATCCATCGACACGAAGTGCGAACGGTTCGGGTTCGGATACCCCACGCCTTGCACCACGGCCGCCTTCCCCGCGTTCATCAAGTCGCCGACTTGACGCAGCATCGGGTGCAGACCAACGCCCGTGTCCGCTCCGGGAAAACCGCCCGGGATGCCGAGCACTTCGCGGTCGCCCACGGCCAAATCGCCGCGGGCGCGGTGGTAGGTCGACTGCGCATAAGGCACGATCGTGTTGAGGCCGTCGTTGCCGCCGGAGAGTTGGACGACCACCAGCACGCGGTCTTCGGGCACGCCGGCTTTACTGCTGACGCGCATCGTGGTGTCCGCCATCGCCACGCCCGCGCGGCTGATGAACCCCGGCACCGTTGCGGCGGCGGACACCATGGACAGGCCGGCACCGAGCAAGCTCCGCCGCGTAAAGCCAAAGCCGTCGTCGGCGCCGCGGTCATGACTGGAAAGCGGGTGATAGTCGAGACACATCAGAGTCGATCCTTCCAAATCGCGGAGGTTCCCGTGGTCAGCCAATCAGCAGAGTTGGTACTCGGGCATGGCCGTGATCGTGCACAACACACCGAGCAACGCGTGCGGATCGCTCGGCCCGCGGTGGCGTTCCCGGGCAAAGGCCACCAACGCCTCGCGCCTCTCCGAAACCACATGGGAACCCAACAGCGTATCCACCAAAAAATCCACCACGGCTTGAGGGTCGTCGTGCGACGACGCATCGAGACCCGAGAGCAGCTGACGCGGATCGTGCGGGCCGTCGACCTCCGCGTCGCGGACATCAAAGCGCTCGCCGGGCTGCTTGCCGGTGATCAGGTACGTCGTGAGGTTCTGCCGAACGAACAGCGTGGACGTATTGATCCACGCCCGCCCGCCGTCCCAGCCGTTCACACTCGGCGGATCGAACAGGCTCATGCCCATTTGCTCCATCGCGTTATTGAGCGTCGCGGTGCGGCGCGGCGGGGTGTTGACGCTTCGGGCGGTGCCGGCAAGAAACTGAGAGGGGCTCTTGATCTTTCGGCCGACGTTCGCGGCGTCGTAAAAATGCCGACTGGTAAACAGCTCGCGCAGCACCGGCGCCAGGTCGTACGCGTGCCGCTTCACGCGCTTGCCCAGCGCTCGGATGACCGCTTGCCGATCACGCGACACCTTGGCCCAGTCGTCGCCGACATCGAACACAAAGTGGTCGTAAAGCTTGTGCGCGACAAAACGGGCACAGGCGTCCTGCCTCAGCAACAGATCGACAAAATCGTCGCCGTCGAAGTCGCCGGTTCGGCCGAGAATGGTTTTCTTCTGTGCGTCGTGGAAAAACTTGCGGAACTGAAAATCGTCGTCGTCCACGGAGTAGCCCGTGAGCGCGCGGGCGCCTTCTTTAATGTCAGACTCTCGGTAGTTGCCGGCCCCGAGCATGAACAGTTCGAGCAGTTCACGCGCCAGGTTTTCGTTGGGCGCGGCGCGGCGGTTGCGGTCGTTGTTGAGGTACTTGAGCATCGCCGGATCGCGAACGATGCCCTGAGCCAGCGATGCGAAATCGAAAGCCTGCTCGCGGAACATCGCGTGCTGACGCCACATCAAAAACGTGTCACGCACACTCCGGTGGCCGGTGGCGAAGTGGTTATGCCAGAGCAAGACCATGCGTTCGTGCAGCGACGCGGGCGGATCGAGCAGACGCCCGACCCACCAGTGCTGGAGGTCGCGGAACATCTGGCGATCATCGCGGCGTTGCGTCAATCGCCGGCGCTGGATCTGCTGCCGGAGTTGCTGGGCGTCTTCACCGCGGGCCCGCCGCAGCGCCATCTGATCCTCGCGGTCCAGCGGGGACACGACGTCGGACGAGATCGAATCCGGCGGCGACACCGGCGGCGCAGGCCGGAGAAACCCTTCGACAGCGGCCTCGAGACCGTAATCATGAACCGCCACAAGTTGCGCCGGGGTACCGCCAAAACCCGCCCGCATCGCAAGATGCCGGGCCGCGGCGGGCGTCCAGGCTTCGGGGCGGATCGGGCTCAGCGAGCGGTCGAACGACATGGGTGGACAACGCCTCCGTAGTTGATGTTATTGCTACGCCGGGGAATCCCGAAGCGTTTCGTGAATCTCGACCCCGCGCCGCCAAGAGAAGACTTCTTGATGAACCTAAAGAATTTCAAGCGCCCGCCGGCCCCTGCGTATCGGCCGGGTTCGAAATCGGACCCAGCGCGATCGGCAGCCGAATCTCGAACGTCGTGCCCCGCCCCGGCTCGGATTCCACATCGATCCGCCCGCCGTGCTCATCGACAATTTTCTTCGTCACGACCAGCCCCAGGCCCGTGCCCTTTAAACCCTTGGTCGAATGGAACGGCTCGAACAGCCGCTGCCGCGTCGCCTCACTCATGCCCTCGCCGTTGTCCCGCACGGTGATGACCACTTCGTCGGTTTCGTCGTCGAACCCGGTGTTCAGCGTGACCGCGCCCCGGTCCGACTCCGACGCATCGAGCGCGTTGCTCACCAGATTCAGCACCGCCTGATGGATCCCGCCGCCATCCAGCGGCAGCGGCGGCATGTTCGCCTCCAAGTCAGAAATCAACGCAACCTTCTTCTTGTCGTACTGCGCGGACATCAGACCCACCACCTCATCGAGCAGCGGGTTGAGGTTGGTCATCTCCAGTTCGGGTCGGCGCTGCTTGGAGAACGCGAGCATGTTCATGGTCAGCTCGTAGATGCGTTCGAGGTTGCGCGACACGATGTCCCAGCCGGATTTCACCACCGGCGCGTTGCCTTTGCGAAGCCCAAGTTCGACCACGTCCGCCCCGCCGCGCATGCCCTGCAAGATGTTCTTGATCGAGTGCGACAGCGACGCGACCGTTTGCCCCACCGCTGCGAGCCGTTCGCTGCTCAAGCGTGCTTCGATCAACCGCATGTTCGCGATCGCCAGCCCCGTCTGTACGCCGATCGCGGTCAGCAATGCGAGTTGATCTTCGGTGTACGTGTAATTGGCGACCTGCGAATCCAAGTGCAAAACGCCGTAGAAACGGTCCTTGTATCGGATGGGCACGCACATCGCGGAATGGATTTTGAAACCCTGCACCGAATCGCCCGAAGCGAACCGCTGGTCGCTCATCGCGTTGCTCGTCAGCACGCCCACGCCCTTGCGCATCACGTACTGCACGATCGTCCGGCTATACGGGATCGCCTGCCCGGCCTTGGGATTGATCCGCCCGGTCACCGCGTCGTGCTTCCGCCGAACCACCACCGGCACCGGCTCCATGCCCGGCTCTTCATTCAGCAACACGAACCCGCGGTCCGCATCGAAGTGATCAAACACCACTTCCATCACCCGCTCGACCAACTCTTCCTTCTCACGGATCGTGCCCACCAGATTCACCAAGTCGTAGATCACGTTGAGTTGAAACTGCGCCGCCTGCCCGGGCTCGGGCGAACTCATGATCACCGAGTCGTCGTTGCTGGGGATCGTGTGCTCGAGCGCAACCTCCATTTCACCGCGTGACACCGGTCGAAGTTTTTGGGTCTTGAGCACCCGGGCTTGATTCGGGTCTTCGCCAAAGACGACCAACGTGCCGCCGGCACGGATCTGATCGCCGGGCTTGAGGGTGCGCGACTCGGTGACGCGCACGCCGTTGACAAACGTGCCGTTGCTGCTGTGCAGATCCCGAATGATCCACTTACCTTCGTCGGGTGTGAGCTCCGCGTGGCGACGCGAAATCGTCCGGTCGGTCAGCGGCAACGACTCGGAACTCCGACCGATCTGCTGCGGCTCATGGTCCGGAAGCTCGAAGCGGCGGTCCTTGTCCGGGCCTTGAATGACGGTGAGAATCAGCATGGTTCGGCGTGGTTACTTCGCGGCGAGGCGTTCCTGCCACTGCGTGATCTGCTCAGCAAACCCCGTGGCCCCCGCGTTGCCGGTGGTCTTGTAGCGATGCACGACATTCTCGGGGCCGAGCCAGTCGTAGACGTCTTGCTCGATGGTGTCGCAGGCTTCGCGCATCTCCTCGAGCGTGAGTTTGCGGAGTTCAAACCGCTCGAGCTCGTCGGCCTTGCGGACCAGCCGACCGACGATCTGGTGGCTCGTGCGGAACGGCACGCCCTGGGTCACGAGATATTCCGCCAGCGACGTTGCGTCGAGGTACCCGCGTTGTAAGCGTTCGTTGATGCGCTCGGGTCGGAAGTCGGTGGTGCTCACGATCCGCGTCGCCATCATGAGACAATCCTTGACGCAGTCATACGCCGCGAAGACGTGCCGCTTGTCTTCCTGAAGGTCGCGGTTGTAACCGACGGTCAGGCCTTTGCACATGGTCAGCAGGGCCATCAGCGAGCCGTACGGCGTGGACGATTTGCCTCGCAGCAATTCGAGCATGTCGGGGTTGCGCTTCTGCGGCATCATCGAGCTGCCGGTGGTGTACGCGTCGTCGAGTTGGATGAAGCCGAACTCTTCGGACGCGTAGATGATCCACTGCTCGGCCCACCGCGAGAGGTGCATCGCGACGGTGGTGCAGCCGTAGACGAAGTCCAGCGCCGAGTCACGCGTGGCGGTGAAAGCGATCGAGTTCCACGGCGGCTGCTCGAAGCCCAGCGACTTGGCCGTGATCATCGGGTCCAGCGGCAACGACGACCCCGCGATCGCCCCCGAGCCCAGCGGCGACGCGAACAGGTGCAGCACGCACTGATTGAGGTACCACCGGTCCGAGTCGAACATCGTGCACCACGCCAGGCATTCCGCACCGGCGACGATCGGCTGGGCGCGTTGCAAGTGCGTGTAAGCGGGCATGACCACATCGGCGTTGCGTTTGGCCATGGCGACGTAAGCCCGGCAGAGTTCGGTGAGCAGGCCGTGCAACTCGGTCGCGGCTTCGCGGACCCACATGACCAAGTCGGTGGCGACCTGATCGTTGCGCGACCGGCCGGTGTGCAGCTTGCGACCCGCGTCGCCGGCCTTGTCGATCAGCGCCGCTTCGACGCACATGTGCACGTCCTCGAGCTCGACCTTCCATCCAGGCCAAGCGTCGCCCTGCTCGGCGATCTCGCGCTCAATCGCTTCGAGCCCGGCCTTGATCTGCGTATGGTCGTCCGCGGTGATGAGCCCGACCTGCTCGAGCATCGCGGCGTGCGCGAGGCTGCCGCGTATGTCGTGGCTGTAGAGCCGTTTGTCGACATCGAGCGATGCGACAAAGCGGGCGGCCAGCGGGTCGGCCTCGGAACCGGAGCTCTTGGCGTGTTCCCAAGGTTTTTGGGTGGGTGAGGCGCTGTCGTTCATAGGACCGGGGAGTGTACCGGTCCTTTCGAGCGTGTCGCGGCGGTTAGAAAGGCAGCGTGCCGTTCTCGTCGTCGTCCCAGGCGTCGTCGCCCGAGGGGTCGTCGGCTTCGCCGTAGTGATCGTCGAACGAGGCGGAATCGTCCCAACTGCCGCCCGAGTCGCCGGCGTAGTCGCTCTCGTCCTGCGTCAACGACACGCGATGGTGGACGCGGATGACTTTTTCGAGCGCGGTTCCCAGGGCTTCGCCGAGGCTGGAGCAGGCGTCGAGCGCGGCTTCGTCGAAAGGCGTGTCGCGGTCGCGGAACAGCACGACCACGGCCAAGCATTCGCGGTCGTCGTCGGCGCCGGCGTGGCAGGGAATGCCGATCACTTCCGAGTCGTCGAGGTACGCGGCGTCGGCGTCAAACCAGTCGTGCAGTTGCGCGTTGGTCTGAAAGTGGACGTACTCGTCCTGCTCGGCGAGCTTGGGCGCGATCACGTCGGCGAGGTGCTCGAGGAGCATGTCGGCCGAGTCGGCGGTGCAGTCGTAGTTGACGTATCCGCCGAGTGAATATTCATCCAACGTCGCGGGCAGGAAGATCGCGGCGTTGGTCGCGCCGGCCTTGCTTACCAGGTACTCGAGCGTTTTCCGCAGCAGCGTCTCGAGGTCGAGCTCGTCGGAGACGATGCCCTTGAACTCGCTGGTTTGCACGGTGTTCTGGAATTGCTGCGCGAGTTCCTGGTACGCGGTCACCAGATCCGAGCAGAGCACATCCACCTGATGCGACACGTCGATGCGTGCTTCATTGAGCTGGCGGCAGAGACGACGCAAACGCTTGATGCGGCGGTTGATCGCCACGTCGCGGAGTCGGCGTTTGATCGCACGGTCGATGGCGGGCTTGAGGTGCTCGGTCTTGAGCGCGTCGGGCTGATCCGTCTGGTCGCCGTGGACGAGGAAGTCACAGGCGCCGGCGCGCATGGCTTCGGTGGCAACTTCAAAGTTGGGCTGGTCGGCAAGGACAATCGTGGCGGTGGGCTTCTTAGCGGAGGTGAGCTCAGCCGTGAAATCGATGCCCGAGTGTTCCTCGGATTCGGGCAGCGTGGGTGGCACGATGGCCAAATCGACGCGGTGGTCGGCGAGATAGTGGCGGGCCTGGTCGGCGTCGGGCACGGCGACGACGCGGACGGGGTGGTGCGCATCGCCGCAGGCTTCGAGCGCGGCGGCGAGCTGCGCGGTGCGCGGCTGGCCGGTGGGCTGGAGCAGCAGCACGTGGCGGCAGCGGTTGCGGGCCTTGCGTTTGCGGCCCGACTGACCGGGCGTACCGGCGGGCTTGCTTGAGGCGTCGGACTGGGGTTGATGCGTCGGTTCGGTCACGTCGTTCTCCACCGGTTGAGCCGGTTTGGGTCAATCTCCCCAAGACACGAGCGGCGGTTCGGAGCGTCCGAAGGCAACCCGTGTAAGGGCTGCATCGGGCGATCCCCGGGGTCAATGAAGCGGGAGCGTCAAAGTTGCGGTGGTCCCCCGGCCGGGTGTGCTGCGCAGGTCGATTCTGCCGTTATGCGCCTCGGCGAGTTGCGCGACGCGCGATAATCCCATGCCTACTTGGCGTCCGGCGGGCTTGGCAGAAAAGAACGGGTCGGTCGCGTGGGCGAGGGTGTGCTCGTCCATGCCCGTGCCGTCGTCGATGATCTGAAGCACCAGCGTCGCGTGGGGCGTCTGGGCGTGATCCACACGGGCTTTCACGACCACGCCGTGCTTGGGCTCGGCCTGCACCGCGTTCATCATCAGCTCGGTCACGGCCCGGTCGATCTGCTCGGCGTCGATCGCACACGGCGGCAACTGCTCGGAACTCTGGATGCTGAACTGCAGGCCGTCGCGGCGCTTGCGGGCGGCCTCGCTGATTTTTTGTACGACGCGGTTGAGCAACGCGGGGATATCGGTCTCGGCGCGTTTGGCGGTCGGCGGGTCGGCGAACATCCGCAGGGCGGTGATCAGGTCCGACAAGCGGTGCGCCTCGCGGAAGACGGCCGAGGCGGCTTGGTGTTCTTTCGTGCCCGCGTTGAGGGCCATCGTGAGCATTTGTGAACGTCCGGAAATCACCGTGAGCGGGTTGTTCATCTCGTGGGCGGCGCCGGCGGCCATCTCGCCCAACCGTGACATCGCTTCGCTACGCGTGAGCAAAGTCTGCGCTTCGGCGAGCTGCGTGTTGGCGTCGGCGAGTTGTTCGCCGAGGAACTTGGCGCCGTCGTGCTGGTTGGCGGCGGCGATGGCCGTGCCCCAGGTCGCGAGCACCGGCGCGAGCGCTTCGGAAGCGGGCAATTCACCGCGGTCATGCAGCAACAGCGCGGAGGTGCCCCAACCCGAAGGCAGCGGCATGAGCGAGACTTTTCGCAAATCGTCCGCATCCATCAGGTAATCCGCGATCCACGGCAGGACGCCCATCAGCGTCATGTCCGCGCCCTGCCGCGGATCAAGCTCGCGGATATCGGGTGCGCCGGCGGGACGATCGATGTACTGCGCCCGACGCGGCTGGCCCAGCACGTCGTACTGACAGATCAGCCACGCGTCGCCGCCGCCCGCGGCTTGTTCGATCGCTTCCGGATCGGTGAGCGGCGTGCCCGGCGTTTCATCCGCGTGGCTCCCGGGGGTTTCGCTGAGTTCGTCGTCGAGGCTTTCCGCTTGAGAGAGCAGCTCTTCGTCGTTCGCGCTGCTTGCGTTCATGTCGCCCAGCCGATCGAACGCCGAAGCGCCTTGGCGCGTCGGTTGGATGATCGCGTAGAACCCTTCGCCCAATAGCGACGCCGCCGACTCGGCCACGGCATCGAGCACATCTTGCCCGCTCCGACCCGGCCGGGCCGTCGCGTGGAACGACGCGATGCTTCCGAGCACCCGCGCTTGCGCGGAGGCCGACTTCGCCCGACGCTCCAACGCTTCGTTCGATCGGCCGAGCGCTTCGTTCGCCCGCTGCACGCTCCGCAAATACAAATCCACCGACACCTGATCGCCCAGGCCCATCGCCGCCGCCCGCTTTTCGACGTCTTCAAACAGACCGGTCAACGACTCCCGCACCACGCCGGGCTCCACGCCGATCTTCTCGGCCATCGCATCGGTATCCCCCTGCACCGCGTAGTTACCGGAGTACCCCAAATGTCGCTGACGTACGCACAAATCCGCAAGCTGCACCAGCCCGATCATCCGGCGGTGCGGCAGCTTGGGCAGCGTGTCGAACGGCGAACCGTGCAGCCACATCACGTCCTGTAAACGGTGCGGCAGCTTCCACTGCTCGGCCAACCGCTTCCCTGCGGTGTGGTGGTCGACGCCGATGAGCGTGCGTTCGTGTTCCGCGAGATTCGACTGCTGTGCATCCGCAAGCGCTGCGACCTTGTCGTACGCCTTCGGCAAGACCCACGCCAGCGCGAGCTTGCCCAGGTCGTGCAGCAGTCCGCAGACGAAAGCTTCGTCGGGCTTGAGCTGCGGATCCTTGCTCGCCGCAGCGATACGTTCGGCCGCCACCGCCACGCCCAAGCAGTGCGCCCAGAAACCGGCGCGATCGAACGTGGCCGTTTCACCGGTCCGCGAATCCGTCTCTGCATCCTGCTCGCCCTCTTCCGCGGGGCCGTCGAACAGCTCGAAAATCTTCAGCGACAGCACCAGGTTCCGCACC
>JBCCDN010000116.1:0-9641 GCA_039030755.1 Planctomycetota bacterium
AACTTTAAAGCGTGTTCCCACTGCCAACCTTTCTCGCACGCCGATATGGCCGAAGTGTACGTGATCAGGTTGGGTCCGTCAGACCGCTTGTACGAGGAAGACGGCATTTGGCGCGGTGGAACATGAGCTTCCTCCGGGATTACGGCGACAAAATGAGGTGACACGATGTCGGTGCGCTGGGGTTTCGATTCGCGAGACCTGCATTTGGTTTTCAAATCCCTTCGATGGAACGTGCTTGCGCATCGGTTTCGGCTTGCCGTCACTTCATTTTGGTTTGGTGCGTCTTATTGGTAGGTTGCCAATGATTGGTTTTGGTTTGCCGTTGAGGGGTGGAGAGCCGGTGAGCCATTGGTTTCGCGTTTTTTTCACGGGGTTTTGCTTTATTGTCTGTCGTTTTCGAGTTTCGATCGATCGGTTTCGGGTTGAGCGCGATTGGTTCGAAGGCCTGAGCACGTGCTGGGTGGGCATGTTCTCGGCAGGAGATTCAGATAAATGAATACAGCAAGCCCCTACTGGCAAGAGGTTAACGGTGTTCTTGACCGTATTGTTGAAGGCCGGGTTTTTGAAAAAGTGATTGCCGAGTCCGATATTGGTTGCGCATTTTCCGTTGTTCAATCGGTTCCAGCGTCCGGATGGTATCAACGCCTCGATGGACGCCCTGAAGACCAGTCTGATTCCATAACGTTGTGTTATGCCGATCTTCGAGACAATGAGGAGTCTCCCGTAGACTCGATTTTGTTCCAAAAAAAGTATGCGGAAGATATGAGGAGGCTTAATAATTATTTTGGAGAACAGCAAGCTGCCGCAGAGAAAGGCGTAGCATCTACTGAATTTTCTCTGTCAGATGATATTCAGGATTGGATTGTTGCAGATCATCACTTGATCGCAAGGTACGTACTGGTTAATGGTTTTGGCGGAGGTTTTTTCATGTGCCTGTTCAATGCCTATAGGTCCGGATTAATGCCCGTAGGTTGGTTAGGTGATTGCCCGGATGGCGATCTGTTGGTCATTAACCCGCAGATGCTTAGCGATTCGTAGATCTGTGCATATTGTTAATGCCCTCTTTATGACGCCTACGGCAACCAGACCAGTATCACGGATACCCTCGTAATTAGTACGACGGGTGGTTCGAGCGACTGGGTGACGACGTTCGCTTACGACCCCATGAACCGCCAGATTGGCCGGACGCTGCCCGAGGGCATGTCCGAGTCGATGACCTACGACGACTCAACGACGCAGCAGCGGGTGATAACTACGGCCTGCTCAAAGAGACGATTAACTTCGAAGGTCAAGTCACCACCTTCGTCTACGACGATTGCGGGCGGCTGGACACCAGAGCCTATTATAGTCCTGGGCCAGACGTCCACCCGCTTGGCTCGGATCGTCAACTACAAGTACGACGCTCTGGGTCGAAGCATCGAAGTCAATGACTTTGGTCGCGGTGTCAATGGCGGCCTGACTCCCACCAATTACGACACCGAAGGCCGCTTTACCCCAGATCGACACGCTTGAATGTGTACTCGATAACGAGTTCGAAGATCTAGGGCGCATGATCCGCACCTACACAACGGCAACCCCTGCCTCTACGGATTCCGTGTCGGATACGCGATACGAGCGAAGCGCCCGCGGCCCGAAATCTGCGGCAGCGTGGTCGCCGACGTGCTGGCGGCGACGACGCAGGGCGGTGCGGATCGTGTAGCCAGCCGACGTGACCTTGTCGCTCGACGTGTACCGCGGCTTCACGGCCCGCCAACAGTCCAAGACGATCGAAGTGATGCTGACTGTGGCCGGCCGCTGGATCATTCGGCGCATCGAACCAGCGGGCGGTTCGATGGCTCGATCATTCGCTTCCCGGTCCGCGATGACTTACGCATCGCGGCGACGGCTCTTGGCATCTTTCGGATCGCCGAGATAGAAAAACTCTTCTGTAGTCGGTACGGGGGTCGCGAAAGTTAACTGCGACCTGGTCGGCTTTCCGATACGGCTTCGGGACTGGAAGGGGACGGGGCATCTAGACGACTTCAAGGAAAATTAAGCGGCATAGTGCCACACAACTTCCGAGGATTTGCCGACGCTCCGAGCGGCGAGGGAAAGCGTGCAAACTACGCTATCGACTTGAGTTGTCTGAAATGGGCCCGGTAGGATTCGAACCTACGACCTCACCCTTATCAGGGGTGCGCTCTAACCAACTGAGCTACGAGCCCGATTTGTGAAGTCGAGGAGTATAGCAATCACTCGCTTCCGAGGGCATCTCCGAGAGCAAGCCACCGACTGGACTCGAACCAGCGACCTGTTCTTTACGAAAGAACTGCTCTACCAACTGAGCTACGGTGGCGACGAATCGCAAAGCATATCGAACCATCGCGGTCGTGTCATGAGCCCCGCAGCTTGGGGATACCGGAGCGCAGGTTAGTTTTCAGGGGTCGGGGCAGGGGCGGGGTCTTGGTCGGTTTCGATGGGTTTTGGCTCGACGGGGCGTTGCACCTCGTAGTACCGGCGGTCGGCGGGGACGGACGGTCCGTTGTAGCCGAGCAATCGCCACGAGCCGGCGAAGACGAGGTCGGGGTGGTCGGCTTGGCGGGCCGCATCGATGGATTGCCGAGCTTGGTCCAGGCGGTCGCCGCGGGGCGGGCCGAAGAAGCCGTAAGACAGCACGGTCATGGGCGGCACATCCTGGACGGCGACCGAAGCATCTTGATGGTCGTCGCCGAGTTCACCGACGCTGGTCGCGGGATAAAGGAAGCCCATCGTCATGCCGTCGCGGTCGAGTAAGGGGTCGGTGATGGAGCCGGCATCGCCGTCGAGCGGGGCGTCGCCTTGGGCGGTGTGACTCATCGTGACGGGCGCGGTCATCGGGATGTTCTGCCGCTGGATGTGACCGAAGAGTTTCCAAAACGCCGCACTCCCATGGGCAACGGCGACGCGATAGGCCGGATACGGCTTGAGCGTCACCACCTCGGCGGGCCCGGGCATCGGGAAGCCTTCGGGCAGCGAGGCTTCCGCGACATAAGGCTCTTGCGTGGGTTCGGCGGATTTGGTCATGGTGGGCTCGATTTGGGCGGGGTCGGTTTCGCCCGCCAGCGCGAGTGGGGCGGCAGCGACGAGGAGGGCGGCGACGACTCGGCGGGATATCGACATAAACAAGCGTAGGCGGCGCGTCGTATGCTTGTGCCTTCGCCCTCCCGTAGGAGTGACCCATGTGGAATTCAATGTTGCGTCGTTACGTGCTCGCTTCGTGTGTCGGTCTGTGCAGCGTCGCCGTCGCGCCGCTGTTCGCCGCCACGCCCGACGCACCGACTACCCCGTCCGCGCCGGACGTCACATCGGCTCCATCCCCAGCCGTGAACACGCCGCCGCCGCCGCCACCCACCGCCCTCGAAACCCCTGCCCCGCAAGACGTTCAGGAAACGCCCGAAGCCATGCCCGACGCCGCGCCTTTCGTCACCCTTCAGGAGCGCGACGACCGCGTCGTCCGCGTCCTGCCCAACCGCATGATCCTCGTCGCTCAGCGTGTGCCCGTCGCGCCGGTCGTCTCGGTCCACCTCTGGGTCAAGACCGGCTCGCTGTACGAACAGGAACACATCGGGGCCGGTCTATCGCACTTTCTCGAACACCTGCTCTCCGGCGGCACCACGACCACGCGACCCGAGGCCGAGTCCAACGCCTTGCTCGCGAGCATGGGTGCCCAGACCAACGCCGCGACGTCGCTCGATACGGTGCGTTACTACATCAACACCACCCGCGAACACAGCGAAACCGCGATCGATCTTTTGTCTGACTGGATCCAGAACAACGCCGTGCTCGACAGCGAATACCAGCGAGAGCGTGACGTGATTCAGCGCGAGTTCTCAATGGGCCGGGGCGACCCGAACCGCATCTTTTGGAAAGCCACGCAGAAGGCCCGCTTCGCCGGCACGCCCGACCACCCCGGAGCCCACCCGACCATTGGCTACCTCGACGACTTCCTCACGATCACCCGCGACGAACTCGAAAGCTTTTACCGCCGGATGTACGTGCCGAACAACATGGTCCTGGTTGTGGCCGGCGACATCGAGCCGCAGCGGGTGATCAAGCAATTGACGCAGCTCTGGCAGGATGTCCCCACCGGCGAGCTGCCCGAACTGACATTCCCGATCGAGCCGGAGACCGCGCCGGCCGTGGAAGAGGTCGCGTATGCGGATATTCAGACGCCGCGTACCCGTGTGTTTTGGCGCGGCGTGACCTTGGGCAGCGAGCACGACTTCGCGCTCGACCTCGCCGCTTCAATCCTCGGCCAAGGCGAATCCAGCCGGCTCGTGCAATCCCTGCGGGAGCAACAAAAGCTCGTCACCAGCGTGGACGCGTACAACTTCAGCGCAAGCTGGGGCGATGGCTTCTTCGGCATCGACTTCCAGCCCGCCCAAGGCGTCACCATCGAGGCCGCCCGGGACGCGGCGCTGACCGAACTCGACAAGCTCCGCACCGAACCGGTGACCGACGAAGAGCTCGCCCGCGCCAAACGCAAAGTGCTTGCCGGCGTCCTCAAGACCGGCCAAAGCGCCGAAGCCGTCGCCGGACGTATCGCTTCGGACATCATCAGCACCGGGGATCCGGACTACTTGCGCCGATACGCCGACGCGATCCAGAACATCACTGCCGCCGACCTCACGGCCGCCATGAACGCCGTGGTGCCCGAAGACGGCTACTCCACCGTCAAGCTCAAGCCCGCCGACGAGCAGAACGCCGTCAGCGCGATGGACCGCCCCGAACAAGGCTTCGCGACCTCCGACCTTGCTCCCTCTCGCCCGTTCGACCTCGACAACACCCGCGTCATCGAACGCCTCGAAGCCGCGCTGGCGACGGCCAACGACTCGGCCAGCGTGATCGAAACCGACACGCCGCAAGTGCAGACGCTTGACAACGGGCTCACCGTTATCGCTCAGCGCAGCACCGTGGTCCCGGCTGTGTCCATGCAGATGTACACGCTCGGCGGTCTGCTCGCCGACACGCCCGGCCGCGAAGGCCTGGGCAACGCCGCGATGTCCATGCTCGACCGCGGCGCCGCCGGACTGACCGCCCAACAACTCGCCGCCATGCTCGAAGACCTCGGCGCCACGCTCAGCACCGCCGCCGCGAACAACACCAATTACCTCACCGCCTCGGCCCTTGAAGAAGACTGGCCGGCCGTGATGGCGATCATGGCCGACGTCGTGCTCCGTCCCGACTTCCCCGAAGACGAGTGGCAACGCCTGCAACCCCGACTGCTCGCCGCGATCGATCGGCAGGACGATCGCTGGTCCGGCGAACTGCGTCGCCGCTTTCGTGAGGCCTATTTCGGCGGCCACCCGTGGTCGTCCACCACGCTCGGACAGCGCGACGTGGTCGAAGCCGTCACCGCGAGCGACCTGCGATCTGTGTACTTTGACCGCCTCGCCGCGCGCGACACCGTGCTCGTCGTGGTCGGCGACTTGGAACCGTCGGCCGTGTTCGCGGTCGCGGAGTCCATGTTCGGCAACATGCCTGCCGGCCGTGATGCGTTCCAAGCCCCCGTCGCCACGCCGCCCACGCCCGGCCTGCATATCCACGACACCGGCAAACCGGTCACCGCCGTGCAGGTGGGTTTTGGCCCCGGCGTCGAACGCAACCACCCCGACTATCCCGCGCTTACCGTGCTGTCCCGCGTGGTCAGTGCGTTCCCCTCCGGTTGGCTCGAACAACAACTCCGAGGGGAAGGGCCCGGTCTCGCTTACGCCGTCGGCGCGGCCAACGTCTCGGGCAAGATCCCCGGCTACTTCGTCGCGCTCTTCAACACCAGCGCCGACTCGGCCGAAGAAGCACTGACCCGCACGATGGCCGTGATGGAACGCGCCCGCACGCAGCCCGCCGACGACACGACCCTCGCCGCCGCCAAGGCCCGCGTCTTGGCCGACGAGTTCCGCGGTCGGCAGACCAATGCGAGCCTCGCTCAAGGTTTGGCGCTGGACCATCTTTACGGCGTCGCCGATGCCGACGGTTCCGCCTTCGCCGAGGCGGTGAACGCGGTCACCGCCGACGATTTGATACGCGTTGCGCAGGCCTACCTGATCGACCCTGTCGCCGTGGTCATCACCCAGGACGCGGTCGATGAAGACGCGCTACGGGCCATCCTCGACGGGACTTTCGCCCCCCAAGCCACCCCTGAAGCCCAACCCACTTCCGCAGACTAATACTGGTCGTCGGCGTGCGCAGCGATGCAGAACAAAAAAGCCACGCGCGAATGATCCAATACGGACGGCGGATCAGAGGCCGATCGTGCGGCGAGATGCCGAGGGTGAGCGGGCTGGCGTAGCCATCGAGTTGCCGGGGCAAGCCCACGCCGTGACGGCGTGGGCTTCCAGATCCCGGACACCGACTCGAGGGAGCGCGTTTCCGAGAACCCCCGGTGGTCGATGCACGAGGCCGAGGGCGAAGCGGCGCGGGACGCGTCGCGGGCCACCTCGGTTTGGCCGGGCCCGCCCGCGTTCTTTGGCAAGTGAATCAGGATGTGGTTGAGGATTGAATTCCTCATAGCCAGCGGTCAGCGACCGCCGGTCGCGTTGCCTAGCATCGAACATTCCCAGACCCTGATCACTCGACCCAGGACCACCCCATGAATCGTCGCCAACTCCTCGGGACCACCAGCCTCGGCGCCCTCACGTCTCTCGCCGCACTCACCGCCACCGCACACGACGGCGAGGATGGCCACACGCATGAAGGCGAGCAAGACCCCGCGGGTCACGCCCACCACCACGGCCCCATCGGTTTCGAGTCCGGCTACGACGTGGACGCCGGCCTATATGTCCTGCCCGATCTCCCCTACGCCTACGACGCGCTGGAACCCGCCATCGACGCAAAGACGATGGAGATCCATCACAGCAAACACCACCAGGGTTACGTCAACGGCCTGAACACCGCGCTCGCCAAACTCGCCAACGCCCGCGACGCCGGCGACTACGCCGCGGTCCGATCGTTGTCACGCAGCGTCTCGTTCAACGGCGGCGGCCACGCGCTCCACACGCTCTTCTGGAACAACATGGCCCCCGAAGGACAGCGCGGTCAACCCTCCGGCGACTTCGCCCAGTCCGTCCTCACCTGCTTCGGCGGGATGGACCAACTCAAAGCCCACTTCATCGCCGCCGCGTCCGGCGTCGAAGGCTCGGGCTGGGGCATCCTTGGCGTCGACTTGATGTCCAAGCAACTGCTCATCATCCAAGGCGAGAACCAGCAAAAACTCACCACCTGGGGCTTCGTCCCCATCCTCGTCTGCGATGTCTGGGAACACGCCTACTACTTGAAGTATCAGAACCAACGCAAGGCCTACGTCACCGCCTTCTGGGACGTCATCAATTGGCTCGAAGTCGCCAAACGCTACGACGCCGCGACGGCGTGACCCAGCCCCCGACCCCGGAAGTCCAACCAGCCTTGCAAGCCCCGGAATTCCGGCAGCCCCGGAACCATCCGCATCGTCATTCGCCGCGCTCACGCCAACAATCCAAACCCCAAGCATCACGCTCCACTGCTCTTAAGAGATTGACAACCACCAACATCTCCCCGGTCTCCCGTCCCGCACCCACCGGGTCTAGGGGTTTCGTGACTCACTTCAAACCCGATACCAACCAATCTCCCCAGCCTCAACGCCGGCGACCCGTCAAACACATCATTCCCGCACCCCACAGCCCCAACATCGCCGGCTCGGGAACATCAAACCCCGCGAAGCTCGGTGCCGACGACGAACCCCAGTTGTTCAGCACGGCGTTGAGTTCTTCTTGATCGACGTTGTTGGTCGTAAAGGCCGTCGTCCCGTCTTCGAACGTGCGGTTGCCACCCCAGTTGTTCAACACGAGATTCAAGTCGCCCTGCTCCACCGCGCCACTGTCGTTAAAGTCGCCCGCCAGGCCGGCCAGCGCGACGAAGATCGCATTCAAATCGAACGACGCCGTGCCCTCGCGAACGATGTAGGTGTTGCCGCTGCGCTGGGTGTTTTGATTCGCGTTCAACACGAACGAGTACTGGCCCGGCTCGAGTTGGTACGTGCCGCCCAGCGTGCTGTTGTCGTCGTCACTGAGCACGACGCTATCGAGGCTCCCCTCCGGCCCGTTGAACCCGAACACGGCAAACGCGAATCGCCCCGCCCCGACCGCGAGGTTCCCGGTATAGGAGACTTGGGCCGGCTGATCGAGGGTGAACCGGACCGTGTTCCGGGTGCTGGCCGAGGCCGACTCGCCGTTGTTGGTGCTGAAGGAGACGTTGCCGTCCAGCAGGACCTGCGTCGGGTTGATCGTGGCGTCGACCGACACCTCGGCCTCGCTGATGCCGAGCTGTCCGACGGCGGTCAACTCGGTCACGCCGAAGCCGAACGCGGTGTCCTCGAACAAATCGCGGTCCTGCGTCGCAGGTGTGCTGGAGTTCGGCGGGGGGAGGACGGCGGTCGCCTCGTGCCGATAGTCCAGCCGCGGCGAGACCAGCACGGCCGACGCGGGCCCGGCCAAACCGATCCACAAAAGCGTCAAACCAACAGATCGGGTGATGGACATCGACAAGGTGCTCTCTCCGGCGGTATCAAAGAATCAGAATCAAAATAACGGAGCCGGGTCGGCAAGCCAAGCGTTTTCGAGCGACACCGGACGTAGCGCCCAACAAGAATTTTCCACGCCGCCGACCTGCAGTGGGGCTCCTGTTGCTTAATCTCATCGGTGGTGCGCCGCGTCTTGTTGGTCGGCAACGCCGAACCGCGCTTCGCAGAGAATTGCCGCGTCTACCCCGACGTCCGCGCTGTCGCCGACGACTTCGATGGCTTGATGAGCGAGCGGCGTACGGACCGCGGCAACGTCTCATGTCACAGCCCGCGGATGAGGCGTGGCTCCGGGCTAAACAGAAACAGTCAGGCAATCAAACTGGGATCTCCCTACTCTTCAACCATCCCGTATTCGATCCCCAGTTCCAACAGACGCTGTTGATGGGCTCGTGTCGATGCCGCCGAAAAGTCCCCCCGACGATGCCACTCCATATTGAGTTGGTTTACTCGACGCGCAAATTCCTCGGAACGATTGGGAGTAGTGACACGTTCGGTCAATGGCTGATCGGGGACTGGGGTAACTACAGGTGCAGGCTGTGACACGGGAGGTAAGGTCTGAGACGAGCCACGAAAATTGGCGGGACGGCTACTACGCGGAGCAGCCGCTGGGGGACGCCACGGAGTAGACACTTCGGGTGCACGGCCTCGTCCGATCCCGGGTTGGGCTTGCTCCCAAGGCCGTGATCGGGTTCCGTTTCGAATCTGCTCCGCATGTTTTAGAATCTCGAGCACTTGATTCCCAACGTCCTCGATCGCGTCGTGCATGGGCTGGGCCATAGGAACAATCGCATCGTTGGTGGATGCTGCGGCCTGCCCCACGGAATTGTCGGTCCCGGGTACAACACCGGTGGCGGCCGTGGCTACTCCCGGACTCAGGGCCTCCCGAGTACCGCTCACGACACCACGCGCGTTTGCTTGAGCTTGCGAGCGTGGATCGATGGGGCCAGTGGTGGACGTGGCGGGTCGTCTTGCCTCGGGCTTGTAAACGAAGCCGCGAACGCGAGCCGCAGTGATGGCGTCCCGACAGGGTTTGCCTTATTCGAGGTAGGGGTTGGGATCGACGCTGTCG
>JBCCDN010000117.1:0-9622 GCA_039030755.1 Planctomycetota bacterium
ACCTTCGCGGGACACGGCCGGGATGGTCATGACGGCGCGGGCCCGGTCGGGGTCGTACATCTCCAGCGTCATCGCCTGGGCACTGGCATCGGCAACGCCGACGTGAGCGTTGAACTTGTTCAGGGCGTGAACATCGCCCGACGCGGCGGCCTCGGCGAGGACGCGGGCGGTCTCGGGATCTCCAACGGTCGGGTCCAGCGGATTGCCGTCAACCTTGATCGGCCGGCCATCGAAGCTGGTGACGAACGTGCCGCGGGCATAACCGCCTCGCTGCACGAGCGAGGCGTACATCTCGGGCACGCCAGGCATGGTGCCGTCGGGCCTGGCGTTGTACGGGAGGATTTGTTCCTTGGGCCAACGTCGGCAGCCGGAAAGCGTCAACCCCGCGAGGGCCATGGATGCGCCGGCAAGCTGCATGAACTTGCGGCGACCCAGCGCGAGCAGTTCGTCGGGGTCGTAGCTGGGGAACTCTTTGGCCAGAGCCGCCCGGGCCTCGGAGGAGCCGGCATATTCGTTGAGCGATCGCCAGTAAGCCGAGCCGGAGAGATGATCGATTTTTGATTGCGGATGTTGAGTGGACACGTTGGTGGGTCGCTTGGGGTTCAGTCGGACGTGGCTTCTAAAATCAAAAAAAGCCGGTCATCCAAAATCAAAATCGATTAACGGTGGCAGGTCGAACAGGCCTGCATGTAGTACTTGTTGTGGATCTGCATATCGGCCTTGACCTTTTCGCCGATAAGAAGCTGAGCCGCTTGCTCGTCGCCTTCGTCGATCTCGCCGGCGGCGATCGCGGCCTGCACATCCGGCTCATCCAACGGGGACCAAACCATGTTGGTCACTTCGCTCGCGGGTCGGAGATATTTCTCGGGTTCGCGGTGACACTCGATGCACCAGCTCATGCTGAGGTTTTGCACCTGGTAAACGCCTTCCTCGCCCATCTGATCCACGCGGCCGTGACAGGTGACGCAGCCGATTCCTTTGGTCGTGTGGGCCGCGTGATTGAAATAGGCGTAGTCGGCGATGTCGTGGACCTTGATCCATTCGATCGGGTCGCCGGTGGCGATGGATTCGTACAGCGGCGCGAGCTTGGCCGAATTGGTCTTCACGCCGAACGCGGCGCCGGGTTCGTTGCCGTGGCAGGCGACGCAGGTCTGGCTGGGCGGGATCGCGGCGAAGGCGGCGTGCTTGACGGTGGTGTGGCAATAGGTGCAGTCCATGCCGAGTTGACCGACGTGCGTGGCGTGGCTGTACGGGATGGGTTGCTCGGGCCGGTAGTTGAGATTGAGGTTGTCGGGGTTGAGACCGAGGTACACGACGGTGGGCGCGTACATACCGCCGCCGATCGCGCCCAAGACCAGGAGGGGCAACACGTAATTGGCCCAACGGGGAAAAATGAACTTCTCAGGATTCGTCCGCGGCGGGTCGCCGGGTGGGAGGGCGTTCTGGCTCATGGCAGGCTGGTGGGCAACGGCAAGCGGAGCGCTGGGCCGGGGTCGTCCGTGTGGGGATTTAGCGGAACGCGTCGATGCTCCCACCATCGGAAACTCAACACGAACCTCTCCAAGGCTTGGAGCATAAGCAAAGTTGCGGTCGGAAACAAAGCGAGGCACGGGTCGTTTGTTGGACGTCACGCCTTGTGGAATGTTGCTGCGAGCGAGTCGCAATGGCATCGGATATGCCCAGCTCGATTAGCGCGTCTTTCAAGGCTATTGCGGTCCTCCACCCGCGTTTCAGCAGACGGCCAAAGCTCGAACGGCATCGCGAGCAGCACGATCAAACACATCGCCCCGATGCCCGCCCAAAAACTCATTGACGCCCAGCCCGCATCGGTCAACGCTTCCCGCGCTACCAACGAGTCCGATGCTCCCATCGCCCGACCTTCCGACCGATACGATTCGATTATTAAGACGCCGCAAAGTAAACGCCGTGCCCAAGAAAAAATGCGAAGGGAAGGCAAAAGCCCCGATTCATAGCTTGTTTTTCCAATTTGCTCGGTTTCCTAAGCCGGCACGTACAGCCACCTAGACCGCCGCACGGCTCTCGAGCTCTTCGATCAGCGCGTACATCTCATCGCCCGTCACGCATTTTTTCATCTGCTCACGCACGACGACATCGATGAGCATCTGGCTGATCTTCGACAGGGCGGTGATGTGCGGCCCGGTCTGGTCGATCGGCGAGGCGAGCAGAATGATGAGTTCCACGGGCTTGCGATCGATGCTGCCGAAGTCGATCGGCTCGGCCGTACGCCCGATCGCCATACGCAGGCGATCGACACCGTCGGTCTTGCCGTGGGGCACGGCAATGCCGCCACCGATGCCGGTGGTCCGCGTCGTCTCGCGTTTCCAGATCGCGTTTTTGAGTTCGTCGCTGTCTTCTACGCCGGTTTTTTCGACCAGCAGATCGGCGAGCTCAAAGATGGCGCCTTGCTTGTCGGTCGGCGTGAGCGGCACGCGGATGCAGTCGGGTTGAAGGATGTCGGTCAGACGCATGGGCGCGACTCGTCGTTTCGGAAGGTGGTGGGGATGGGGCCGCCGGCAACTCACGACGCACTCCGCGTAAAGCCTACCCCACCCCCACGAACCGCAGCAAACCCGCTCGGATAAGCTTTCGTCGTGCACGACGAAGCTCTTCTCCGCGACACGCTCAAAGACCGATTTGGTCACGCCGCGTTCCGCCCCATCCAAGCTCAGATCATCGGCGACGCGTTGGATGCTCGCGATGTTTTTGTCATCCTGCCCACCGGCGGCGGGAAGTCGCTTTGCTATCAACTGCCCGGCGTCATCCTCGCCGGGGCCGGCCGGGGCGTGACGGTGGTGATCTCGCCGCTCATTGCGCTCATGCAGAACCAGGTCGAAGCGCTCCGTGCCAACGGCGTCCGCGCCGCCTTTATCAACTCCACGCTTGATCTCGACGAGGCGTACCAACACGAACAGGCCGCGATCGCCGGCGAACTCGACCTGATCTACCTCGCGCCCGAACGCCTGATGACGCCGCAGGGCCAGCGCTGGCTCGCGCAAGTCCCCGTGGCCCGCTTTGCGATCGATGAGGCCCACTGCATCAGCGAGTGGGGGCACGACTTCCGTCCCGAATACCGCATGCTCGGCGACCTACGCTCGATGTCGGACGGGCGGTTTAAGGACGTGCCCGTCATGGCGCTCACCGCCACCGCCACGCCACGCGTCGCCGAAGACATCGTCCGCCAGCTTCAGATGCGCGAGCCGGCCATCCACCGCGGCGGCTTCGAGCGCGAGAACCTCGTGTATGCCGTCCGCCCCAAGCAGCAGGTCGTTGAGCAGGTCCTCGCCGACCTCCGCAGTAACCCCGACGACGAAGGCATCATCTATTGCCAGTCGCGAGCCAAGTGCGAGCAATTGGCCGACAAGCTCAGGCAGAACGGCGTCGCCGCGCTCCCCTATCACGCAGGACTTTCACCCGAAGTCCGCGCGAAAAACCAGCACGACTTCATTTACGGCGACGCCCGCGTCGTGGTTGCGACCATCGCCTTTGGCATGGGCGTCGACAAGCCCGACGTCCGCTTCGTCGTCCATGCCGACCTGCCCAAGAATCTCGAAAGCTACTACCAGGAGACCGGCCGCGCCGGCCGCGACGGACTCCCCGCACGCTGCGTCCTGTTCTATTCCGGCGGCGACCGCAGCAAGGTCGAGTACTTCATCAATCAAAAGCCCGATGAAGACGAACGCCAGCACGCGATGCAGCAGCTCGACGAAATGGTGCGATTCTGCCACACCACCGGCTGCCGCACGCAGCTCGTCCTCGAACACTTCGGCGAAACCCTCGGTTCTGACCGCGACGGCAAGTGCAACCACTGCGACAACTGCCTCAACCCGCCCAAGCTCAGCGACATCACCAACGACGCCCGCAAGCTGCTCTCCGCCGTCGCCCGCACCGGCCAACGCTTCGGCCTCTCGCACGTCATCGATGTCCTCCGCGGCTCGGCCTCGGAAAAAGTCAAGTCCCGTGCTCATGATCAGCTCACTGTCCACGGCATCGGCAAAGACCAACCCACCGGGCACTGGCGCGCAGTCGCGGAACACCTAATCCAACAAGACTTCCTCACGCAGACCTCCGACGAATACCGCACCGTCACACTCACGCCTCAGAGTAAGCCGCTCTTGCGGGGTGAAGTCAAGGTCGAAATGGCGGTGAGCCGAGCGACGAAAGCCCGGGCGTTTGCCAAGTCCGGAGCCGGCGGCTTCAACAAAACCGGTGGCGTCACCGACGAGCAGATCGATCACGACTTGTTTGAAAACCTCCGTGCCTTGCGTAAAGAACTCGCCGCCGAGCAAGGCGTTCCGCCTTACGTCGTGTTCGGCGACACCGCGTTGCGTCAGATGGCCGCCCACCAACCCACCACCGATACGGAATTTCTCGCCATCTCCGGCGTCGGCCAAACCAAACTCCAACGCTACGGCCCGCACTTCCTCCAACGCATCAAAGAGCACCGCGACACCGCCGAACTCAACGCCCCCGCTTAACCCGACGAATCCCGATCGCCCTGAACCGATCCAACCGTTCGCAATCGCCGGTGTTGCCACACTGAACTTGCCGTTCGATATGGACGGACCCGAAAGAGTCTTGCAAGACTGGGGGCGGCTGGTCGCGTCAATCACCGTTGACTTCAACCGCAACCGCCGGGCCGTTTCAGTCGAACCGAATGTTGTGCTGAACAGCTGGGCGGCTCGGCCGCGCCCAACCTCGAGTGCTTCACCGTCCCCGAACCGGACTTGGCATCGCGATGGCCCGAGGTTCGGCCGGATGTGTTCGGGGTCGCCATGAACTTCTCATCAAAAGGTTGACGCCATCGCGGCGGCCCTAGAAAATCATTTGTTAAGACAGGTTCTTGCGTGATGCTTCGGGCGGGTCTGAGCCCGGGCGCGGACCCGAGGCTGGTAAGATTGCTTCATTGATTGCGGTCGCCGCGAGACGTTGATCTGACTTGGCTCGGTGAGGACGAGAACAACCAGCACGCACAAGGGAGGTCGTATGAACGGTCATTCGCGGAGCATTCGTGGCATGTACAGCCTGGGCGTGGCGGCGGTGATCGGCGGGGTGGCCGCGGACGTGTGGGCGGTGAATCGCAACTGGGACGGCAGCTCGTCGCAGGTCTGGCAAGACCCGTTGAACTGGACGGGTAACGCGGTACCAGGGTTCGGGGACACGGCGACGATCGGGCTTGCGCCGCCCGGGCTCAACGTCGTGTCGCTGAATCTTTTTGACGCCGAGGCCGACGCGGTGACGCTGCTGGGCAACACGTTTTCGTTCCTGGCGACCGACGGCGGGACGCTGACCGTGGACGACGACACGCCGGCGCAGTCGGGGTTGCTGGACATCGGCAGCGGCGCGACGGTGCGGGCGGACGTGCCGGGTGCCGGGCAGGATTTCTTGGCGATCGACGCGGACGACGTGCGCATCCGCGGCGGGCTCACCGGACCCGGCCGCCTGATCGCGGCGCACCGCACCGACGTGGACGACCTGCTGACCATCGACGAAGGCGGCGAGCTGTGGGGCGCCCCGGCCGATGCCATCAATATGTTCCAGTCGTTCCTGCGGGTCGGTCACGAGAAGGTGTCGGGCGTGGGCCTGATCAACAACGGCACGATCCGCGCGACGAGTCCGGGTCTGGGCAACACCGAGGTGGCTGGCCGGCTGTCGATCCAGTTGCGCGACGACGTGACGATCGACCTCGACGGGCCTTCGGGCGACGGCAAGGTCTTCGCCAACGACCCGGCGGTCAGCCCGTCGGACGGTGCTCGGCTTTCGATCTTCAATCCCGATATCGATGACCCCGACGCGACGCTGCTGAGCGATGCGTTCAGCGGCGAGATGGTCATCGGTCCGGGCGGTGAGGTCCGCATCGAAGGCACGTGGCAGCTGGACGGTTCGCTGGCTTTCAGCGGCCAGCCGGGCGACAACCTCGCGCGGCTCAACAGCGACCGCATCAACGTCAGCTCGACGCTGCTCAACACACCCGCGGTGGGCGTCACCGGCCGGGCGAACATCGACGCGGTGTGGAACCAGACCGACGGCGTCCTGCGGATCGGCCCCGACGCTACGGTGACCTTCGACGAACGCGCGGACTTCGGCGCGGCGGCCGACATCGTGATGACCCAGTCGCCGCGGATCAATTTCTTCGGCGGCGGGAGCGTCGCGATGGCCGAGACCGACTTCGACGGCACGGACGACGGCGGGAGCGTTTCGGTCGGCAGCAATGAGTTTCTGGATTTGCAGGGCGACATCGAGCTGGCGGGCGGCACGTTCGACGGCCGGATGTCGCTGCTCCGCCGCGCGACGCTTCGGCTGGGGGGCTCAAACGCGTGGTCGTCCTCGGCCGAATTGGCGTACGGCTCCGGTGCCGGGCAGCTGCTGATCATCGGCGGCAGCACGACGTTCAACAACAACCTCGATCTCGATGGCCCCGAAGACGATCACGCCATCAACGGGCCGGCCGACGTCACCGTCGAACCAAGCGCCCGGCTCAACGTGCGCGGCCTGCTCGATGCGGACGCCGATCAGGCCTTCGACGGGGCGTTCAGCGTGCAGGAAGCCGGCGTGCTGGATATCGAAGACCCGCGCGACGGCCGGTGGGAACTGGACGGCGTGTTGGGTTTGGGCACGTTCGCAGGGCCGTTCGATGCGACGACGCCCGCGCGCCTGGTGGGCGACCCGGTCGACGTGGACGGTGACTTCGTCGGCACCGGCGTCAGCGAGGTCGATGCGAACATCCGTTTCCGTGGGCAACTCGGCGCGGGCACCGCCTTCTCCGCAAGCCGGCTGGACTTCGAGGGCGACGCGCAGGTGCGGTTCGAAGCCGGCTCGTTCTTCGACGTCGATCTGTTCGGCCGATCCCCCGCCAACGATCAAAGCGTCGGCCGACACGACCTGGTCACCGCCCACGACGCGACGATCGATGGCGGCACAATCGAGTTGCAACTCGTGTCCGCGTTCGAGGAATACGCTCCCCCGCTCTACTTCGAACACACGGTGCTGCTGACCGACGCGGCCGACGGCTTGGACGGCACGATGGGCGGCGTGTTCGACCAGGTGGACGGCGTGTTGTTGTCGGGATTCATCGCCGGCACCGATGTCAGCGATACGTCGTTGGCCGTGACCTACACCGATGCCGCCGTGATTGTCCAACGTGCCCTAAGCGGTGACGCCAACTTAAGCGGCCAAGTCGAACAGGGCGATCTCAACGCTGTGCTCACCAACTGGGGACAGAACAACCTGCTCGATTCGTCGGCTAACGTCTCCTGGGTCACCGGCGACCTCAACGGCGACGGCCGCGTCGCCCAAGCCGACCTCAATGCGGTTCTGAATAACTAGGGTTCCTCAGTCTCCCCAGACTTCACCGGGTTCAGTGTCCCCGAGCCAGCGCTGGCCACAGTCGCGGTCGCCGCGACGGCTCTGCGGAGGCGTCGGCGGGAGCACCGACCTGCTGCGACCCAAGCTTGAAAATCGAACGGAAACATCCTTCCGAGTTCGGTAACGAGTGACATCCCCGATCGGTGCGGTTGCCCCTTAGGTTCGTGAAACGCTTGATGCGGGGGATCGGCTGCGGATACCTTTATAGCTATGAACGTTTTCGTCACGCCGCGTCTCTGCATCACCCCCGGGTTGATCGCCGTGGGCGGTCTTCTCACCGACAGCACGCGTTGAACGACGGCAGTGGCTCCAGTCAAGCTTTCACGCCTGGTCAGAGATAAAGAATCCATGGCTTTTCCGGTGCAGAAAATGCTGGCGCTCGGTGCGGGGGCGACCGGCGTTGCCGTTAGCGGGGCGGTGTGCGGCCCCATGGGGGCGGCGATGGCCGGCGTGGCGAGCGGGGTGCTGGGCAACCTCTTGTCGTCGCTGCTCGAGCCGGGCGTGGTGGCAGGCGACGAACCGAGCCCCGAATCTCTGATCCGCAACCACGACCTCCGCCGGCTGGTCGGGCTGGCGATTCGCGATACGCTGCTGCTCCACAACGACAACAACCAAGACGAACTCCTCCGCACCACCGCCGCTCAACTCGCAGCCGGCGCGGAAGAGTTCTGGATGAGCGAGGCCGCCGCCGCCGACACTTCGCTCGATCCGCTCAACGAGGCCGGCTCCGCCGATCTGCTCTTGACCCCCGGACTGGAGTTCGATCATCTCAACGCCCTGGACGTCCCCACCTGGCGGGACTTCCTCGATGGCCTCGCCCAAGCCACCGCCGCCACCCTCAGCGAAAGCGCACGCGACGACTTCGCCAATCGGCTGCACCAACGCCTCCCCGGTATGCTCCGCGCGAAGGCCAAGCAGGACTTCACCGGCGACACCGAGGCCGACGGCCTGGGCTACGCCTCGCTCCAGCTCTACACCCTCAGCAAGCTCGCCGCCGGCGTCGAAGAACTCCTCGAAGCGCCGCGCAAAACCCAAGCCGCCCAGCACGAACTGCTCGACGCCCTGCGTGGCGTCCACAGCCAACTCCCCGGCGCCGTTGATCGGCACGAACGCCGACTCAAGCCCCGCGAGCGGCAAGTGATGTCCGGCGTCCTCAACGAGCTACGCCAACTGCGGCCGCTCCTGAACAAACGCTTCGACGCGTTGGGTCGGGCGGTCGCAGCCGAGGGGCAACAAACCCGCGGCGAGGTCCGCGGCGCGGACCGCAAAGTCGTGTACGTCCTCGCGGCGGTAGCCGTCCTGGCGATCGGTGGCGTCATCGCGTGGTCGACCCTGCATGGCGGCGAGCGAGCTACACAGGACGCGGTCGCCACGGCGCAGGCGGAGTCCGAACAACGCGACGCCCAAACGCAAGACGCGCTCGCGGCGTTCGACGCGCAGCTCAAAGCCATCGCGCGACGGCAGCAGCAACAGTTGCAGGCCAACCCCGATCAAGCCCCGGAGATTTCCGAGGAAGACCGGGCCACGCTCGAGGCGATCAAGCAGCGCGGCGACGTGTTGCAACGCGCCACCGCCGCCGCGCTGTCCCGCGAATTTGATGAGGCCGACCGGCTGCTCGACGAAATCGACGAAGCGGCCATCACCGCCGAGCCGTTCCGGTACTACACCGCCCGGGGCGACCGGTGGTACTTCGCCAAGGAGTACGACCGGGCGATCGAGCCCTACGAAACGGCGCTACGGCTCCGGCCCGAGGACTTTGAGGCGAATCAAAATGTCATCGCGGCACATACGTTCGCGCGGCTGGGCGATATCGCGGCCCACCGACAAAGGGCCATCGACTTGAGCACAGCCACCCTCCAGCGCGTCGAAGCCGGCTCGCTCGATTGGGCAATCACGCAGAACAACCTCGGCAACGCGTGGCAGACCCTGCCGACCGGAGACCGCAGTGGAAACCTCGGCAAGGCAATCGACGCCTACGAGGCGGCCTTGGAGGTGACCACCCGCACAGCCCACCCCGCGGACTGGGCGAGGACACAGAACAACCTCGGCAACGCGTGGCAGACCCTGCCGACCGGAGACCGCAGCGAAAACCTCGGCAAGGCGATCGACGCTTACGAGGCGGCCTTGGAGGTGACCACCCGCACGGCCCACCCCGTGGAATGGGCGAGGACGCAGAACAACCTCGGTACCGCGTGGGCAGATCTGCCGACGGGAGACCGGAGCGCGAACCTCGGTAAAG
>JBCCDN010000118.1:0-9579 GCA_039030755.1 Planctomycetota bacterium
ACTGGCTGATTCAACGTCAGATCCCGTCGCCCGTAGTGTCCGTGCAGGCACTTAAAGTTCCCCACCCTGACCGCGAGCTTCTGCGCTCTGCCCACCGTTCCGAGCCTTCTCCCTAAAGCCCCGCCATGAGCCTCGACACCGGCACGCCCCTCATCCCCGACGCCCGTTCTGAAGGCAACGCCCTCGTCTGTCAGTTGGCGGGCGATTTAACGATCGTGAATGCCCCGGAACTGCGGACGGCTCTGACGCAACTGATCGGCGCACAAAAACCCAAGCGGCTGATCCTGAACTTCGCCGACATCAAATACATCGACTCCGGAGCGCTCGGCGTTCTCATTGAAACACGTAAGCAAATGACCCGCTTGGACGGGACGGTGACCCTGACCGATCTAGGCAGCGAAGTCCAAGGGTTGATTCGGATCATGAAGCTCGATGCGGTGTTCAAGATTGCCGAGACCGAGGCGGCGGCACTGGGATGATCGGGTGATGGTGGGGCTGAGAAGCTTCCGCGTATTGGGGGTGGGCTGAGACGCATAGAAATGGACAATCCGGGCGGTATCTGCCGAAACTAATAAACAGATGCTGTTACGCGCTCCGCTCACCAAACTCGGCGACGCTGGCCTTCGTACGGTCGGGCTCATTGGCGCGATCGGGCTGCTATTGCGTGACGTGGCCGGGTTGACGCCAACGCTGGTCACAGCTTCGCGTGGCCGGCGGATGGCGTGGGACAACCTGTGGTTTCAGATGTACCGCGTGGGGGTCAAGTCGATTGGGGTGGTGGGGCTGGTGACATTCTGCATCGGTGCGATCCTGGCATTGCAGATCGGTCCGATTCTCCAGGACTACGGCGCGGTGGACCAGTTGCCGACCATCATCGGGATCGCGATGTTCCGGGAACTGGGTCCGCTGATCGGCGCGATTGTGCTGGTGGGTTTCGCGGGCGCGTCGATCGCGGCGGAGCTGGGCACGATGGCGGTGAGCGAAGAGCTGAAGGCGCTGCGGTCACACGCGATCTCGCCGATCCGGTTTTTGGTGCTTCCGCGCGTGCTGGCGACGACGATCATGACCGTGTGCCTCGCGACGTTCAGCAACGCGATGGGTGTGGTCGGCGGATCGAGCACGGCTTACCTCGCACTGGGGATGTCGCCGTCGCGTTATGTCGAGCAGACCTTCGCGTCGGCAAGCGAGTTGGACCTGTTGACGGGTTTGTTCAAGGCCGGCGTGTTCGGCGCGATCATTGGAGCGCTGCCGTGCTACCTCGGGATAAACGTCCGCGGCGGGGCTTCGGGCGTGGGCTCAGCGACGACCAACACGGTGGTATTCAGCATCGTCGCGCTGGTGTGCGTGGACCTGCTGTTCACCTTTGTGTTCTACATGTTGGAGTTGTGAACAACCCGATGCCGCCCAGCAACCAGAACATCATCGAGTGCGACCGCGTCATCGTTCGCTTCGGCGAGCAGACCGTACTCAACGAACTGACACTTCATGTGAAGCGCGGCGAACGGCTGGTGATTCTCGGCGGCTCGGGGGCGGGTAAATCAACGTTGCTGAACCTGCTCGCCGGCGAGACGCGCAGCACCTCCGGTCATGTCCGCATCGACGGTCAAGACATCTGCGGCATGACCGATCGTCAACTGGACGACTACCGCAAGACCATCGGTGTGCTGTTTCAATCCGGGGCGTTATTTCAATCCATGACGCTCGGCGAAAATGTCGCGCTGCCCCTGCGCCAACACACCGATCTCGATGATGACACCATCGACACCATTGTGAAGATGAAGCTCGAACTCGTGGGTTTGCGTGAGCACACGCACAAGCTGCCCGGGCAGATCTCCGGCGGGATGAAGAAACGTGCAGGACTTGCCCGCGCGTTGGCGATGGACCCGAAAATTTTGTTTTACGACGAGCCGTCTGCGGGACTGGACCCTGTGTCGGTCACTGAGGTCGACCAGCTCATGATCGGGCTTAACGACACGCTCGGCGTGACCACCGTGGTCATCACGCACGAAATGGTGTCGGCATTCCGCGTTGCACACCGCTTGGTCCTACTGGACCAGGGTCAGTTTGTGGCCGCCGGCACGCCCGACGAAATGCGACAGAGCGACGACCCACTCGTCTACCAATTTGTGAACGGCCGGGCGGACGGACCCCTGACCGACCGCCGCGATAGCGCCGCTTACACCGCCGACCTGCTGGGCACCCAGCACGCGGTTTGAGACGTATGACTTTTTTCTCTGTGACGTGCTCGCCATGAACGATCGCTCCGCCCTCAAAGCCGGAATCTTTATTGTCCTGATGATCTCGTTGGCGGTGGGGATGGTCGTGGCCATCTCCGGCACCGGCTCGCTGCTCAAGGACGTGACACCCTACGTCGTCGAGTTCGAGTCCGGCGAAAACATCGCGAACCTTCGGCCCGATGCACAGGTCCGAGTGCTCGGCGTGCCGACCGGGCGGGTTGAAGACGTGCGGGCGATAGCCACCGAGGGTGGGGCGGTGGTGCATGTAGATATTCACTTGCCCGCCGAGTTCACGCTACGAGACGACGCGACGATCCGTGCCGCCGCGTCGCTTACCGGAGACGCTTGGCTTGACATCGACGATATGGGCGGCGGTACCCCGATCGCGGCGGGGGGGACGCTCAACGGTTCCGTACTGGGCGTGGGGCAACTCCTCGAAGAAGCGCAGCAGGTCATTCCCGCGGCGCGCGATGCGCTCGCGCGGATCGACTCGGCTGCGGCGAGCGCGGAAGATTTGATTTCCTCGGCTCGTGGCCAAGTCGATCCGGTTCTAGCCTCGGTCAGTCGCTTCACCGAACACGGCGGCGATGTAGCCGAAGAGTTCAGCAGCCTGCTCGGCGAGACCAAGGGTGACTTGCGAGGCACGATCGCGAGTTTGCGGCAGACCTTGGACACCGCGCGTGAACGCCTGCCTCAAACCATGGACCGCGTCGACGCGACGCTTGACGACACACGTGGTGCGATGGCCGACGCAAAAGCGATGCTGGCGGAAGCGCGAGAATCCTTAGACAAGATCGGCGTCGTGCTCGACGACGTGCGGCCCGCGACTGCCGAGGCACGGGCGACGTTGGCGGAGTTGCGACAGACCGTGTCGGAGTCGCGGCCGAAGCTGGACCGGACGCTCGCCAACCTGTCGCGAGCTTCCGACGACGCCGCGGGGGCGATGGTCGAGATCCGTGCGGCGCCATGGCGCTTGCTCAACAAACCCACCGCCGAGCAGGACCGCAACCTCGCGCTCTATAGCCTTGCCCGGCAATACGCCCGCGGGGCTCAAGACCTCGAGTCTGCCGCCCGCGCTTTAGAAACCGCCGGCACCACCATCGACGCCGACGACGCGACGCTCACACGGCTCCAACGCGACCTCGCCTCCCGCCATGAACGCTTCGGGCAATTCGAACAGGAATTGTGGCAGGCCTTGCAGGACTGAGGTCGGTTTGACGCCGCCGACTTGCCTACACCCTGGGGCGTGGTATATTTCGTGATTCAATTCCCCGATAGCTCAGTTGGTAGAGCGCGCGACTGTTAATCGCTAGGTCGCTGGTTCGAGTCCAGCTCGGGGAGCTTCAAATCCGGTTGCGAATCAACGCAATCGAACAGTTTGCATCTGACGCCGCCGGCTACACCCGGCGGCGTTTTTATATTCCGTACCTTTGTTGCGGCTCTGAGTGAGGATTTTCTCGGCCACATAGTCTCATCTCTATGAGAAAGCCACAGACGGATTCCAGTTCCGGCTGCGCTTCCACCTTCAGCCCAACCCGAGCTGCTCGGTCCATGCCCTCTGTCTGACCGCACTTCAACCGGACCAAACACGGGGTGAAGACCATAGAACGTGGTCAAAGTCGAGGGATCGGTTGACCGTGAGGATCGACCTGGGCATCTCCCGGCGGGTCCATCGACAGGTGTTCAAAACGGTGGGCGGAGTCGTGGACGTGGTCGGTGGCCAGGCCCGCGTCCTCAACCAGATAGCTCTCCCAGAGCCGATGGTTCCTAAGCACGATTAACGCGCGACGGCGACCTGCAGGGGTGAGCGCGATCGGCTCATGGCGGTCTTGAACCAGGCCGCGCGCTGAGGCCCAGCGTGTGATGCGTACGGGGTGACGCAAGCCGGCCTGAACCAACTCGTCAAAGCCGGCCGCGCTTAGCCCGGACTCATCGAAGCGTAGGAGCGAAGTCAATAAGTCGTCGATGGCGGCTTTTCGACGAAGCAATTCGCGACGCCAGCTTCGAACCAGCACCCCATGCGACGGCGAGCCGACGGCGGCCACGATGACCAAAACACCCGCCACAACCGTGATGCTTCCGGCTGCGCTCACGCTGGGCGCTTCGAACAGGGCGGGTATCGCGGTGGCTCCGAAATAACCCAACAAGACGCTCGCCACGGCTACGGCGAGGCTAACCGCGATTTGTGACCAAAGTCGATCGGTCAGCAGCCGGGCCGTGGCCGCCGGTGCGATGAGCATCGCGATCACCAGGATCGAGCCCACCGCCTCGAACGACGCCACCGTGGCGGCCGCTACGAATACCATCAGCACATAATGCATCACGCCGGCGTGGATGCCCTGCGCGGTCGCAAGCTCGGGATCGAACGCCGCAATCCGCAGTTCCTTAAACAGAAGTGCCACAACCACAAACGCAAACACACAGGTAAATAGCAACAACCAAACCTGCCGCGGGACCGCTTCAATGGTTGCCCACGACCAGACGCCCGCCAACGTCGACGGAGCCTCGAACCATGCGAGCGTTTCGAGTTGACCGTAGAGAACACAGTCCGCATCCAGGTCCACGTGCCGGGCCGCCGCTTGCTCGATCAGTAAGACGCCCAACGCAAACATGACGCTGAAGACGACACCCATCGCCGCGCCCGGCTCGACCCGGCTCCATTTTTTCACCCACTCGATTAGCACCACCGTCAGCACGCCCGCCACCGCCGCCCCCGCAAACATCAACAGCGGGTTCCGCGAAGACGTCACCAGAAACGCCACGACCAGCCCGGGCAAAACCGAGTGGCTAATCGCATCACCCATCAAGCTCACACGACGCAGCAACAGAAAATTCCCAAGCAAGCCGCAAGTCACCACCGCCAGTAACGCGGCGGCCAGCGGGAAGAGATCGAGTGCGGGATCAAAGAGTTGTGCAAGCGTCATGAGCCCGCTCCAACGGGTCGCCGCAACGCGGCCGGCGACACGATCGCGCGATCGCCCAGCGTCTGCTCGAGCTCCGCGACCAATTCTTCGCTGAGCACGTGCTCAACTCGGTCGACCGTCCAGTCCAGATGACTCGGCGCGATGTCGGCGTACGAGATCAGGTACTGCTCCCAGAGCCGGTGATTACGGCAGACCTCCCGCCCGCGCTCGACGCCGGCGAGCGACGGAACAAACGACATCGCGGTCAGCCGGCCCAAGCCTCGCTTACGCAAATAAGTCGCAACCGCCACTGTCAAGAAAGGCCCCCATGCCCGCCGCCGCTTAAGCAACGCCAAAGCTTCTTCGTTCACCCCAAACTCCTCGAACGCCCGCCCCTCGCCTCGTAAATACGCCGCCTCCAACAAGTGATCGGCCGCGATGCTCAAACGTAATCGTAATCGCCGCAGTGTCGCCGCGACCACGCCACGTTTCGGAGCGGCGAGCGTACTCAACACAAACAACACGCCGCTCACCAGCACGATCACCGCGCCTGCCGGCTTGCGCGGCAGCAGTGCCGACACCGAAGAGCCCAGATACCCCGAAAGCCCTCCGATCACCGCGGCGAGTACGACCAACACCCACAGGCGATCGGTCCAAAAGCGTGCCGACACCGCCGGGATAATCAACATCGCCACCACGAGAATCAGACCCACCGCCTGCAACCCTGCGACCGTCACCACCACCACCAAGGTCATCATCAACAAGTCGATTAAGCTGACCGGCCAACCGTCCACCTTTGCGAACGCATCGTTGAAACACACCATCGAAAACTCTTTGAGCAGAAGTGCGGATGCCAGCACCGCGGCCGCCGCGATCCCGGCCATGAGCTTGGCGTCCGCCGCGTTCATCGCCGCGGTCTGCCCATAGATGAAGTGCGAAAGGCCCGCCGTGTTACCGGTCTGCATCGTCTGAATCACGCTGAGAATCACGGTTCCCGCCCCGAAAAACACGCTCAGGACCAGACCGATCGACGCGTCTTCGTGCAGCCGCGTGTGACGTAGCAACCACTGGATACTCAGGACACCCAGCACGCCAGTCAGCGTCGCCCCCAATATGAGCACCGGCAAACTCCGGCCTTCAAAACCCAAGAGCGTTGCAGCGATGAACGCCAAGCCGATGCCCGGCAACGTCGCGTGGCTCAGCGCATCGGCAACCAACGAGCGCTTTCGCAGCAATGCAAACACCCCCACGATCCCCGCCGCCACGCCCAGCAACGTCGTGCTCAGGATCACGACTGTCGTGTTGTATCCGCCACGAAAAAGCAGCACGTCGAGCGTCTGTTCGAACGTCGGCCAAGCATCCTGCACGTTCGTAATGGACGCGGCGTCGGTCTCGCCCTTCATCGCGGCCGCTCTCCTTGCGCCGAGCGTTCGAGCGCTTCCGCCGCCTCGGCCAGCAGCGTCAACTTACCGCCGTAGGTCTTACGGAGATTCTCGTTGTGGAACGTCGTCGCCACCGGGCCGGCCGCGATCACCCGCATGTTCAGCAGTAGCACCTCATCGAAATATTCCGGAACCGTCTGGACATCGTGATGCACCACGAGCACCGTTTTCCCCTGCTCGCGAAGCGAACGCAGAACCTCAACAATGGCTTTCTCGGTCGCCGCGTCCACCCCCGCAAACGGCTCGTCCATGAAATAAAGCTCCGCTTCCTGCGCTAGCGCTCGTGCGAGGAACACACGCTGCTGCTGCCCCCCCCGAAAGCTGACGGATCTGCCGCTTGGCGTAGTCCGCCATACCCACCCGCTCCATGCACTCCAACGCGGCGCGTTGGTGCTTACGCGTCACCGGTAAACACCAGCCGATTTTGCGGTATCGACCCATACACACCACATCCAACGCCGACACCGGGAAATCCCAATCGACGCTCTCGCGCTGCGGCACATAACCCACTCGGGCACGCTGTTTTTCATACGGCTGGCCCCAGAATTCCACCACCCCCGAGGCCCGAGGCACCAGCCCCAGACACGCCTTAATCAGCGTGCTCTTGCCCGCGCCGTTGGGGCCGACGATGGCAACGAGTTTGCCCACCGGCGCGTCGTAATCGATGTCCCAGAGCACCGGCTTGCGGTGGTACGCCACCGTCATCGCGTGAATCGAAAGTGGGCTTTCCGAGGAGTGTTCCGGACGCTCAGACAGCGTCACGCCTTGTACCGTCGGCGACACTCCAGACTTCAGGAGCGTGTCTTGCGTGACGGGGGACCCGGGCCGTTTGACCTCTGTCAGATCATTGATCATCGCCCAGCTTCCCTTGCATCCCGCCGTCGGGCACCTCACCACCCAGCGCCTCAGCCACCGTGCTGGCATTATGGTCGATCATACCGACGTACGTGCCTTCGTACGTCCCCTCGGCCCCCATCGCGTCGCTGAACAATTCCCCGCCAACCTCGACCTTATGGCCCTGCGCCGCGGCGCCCTCGATGAGCGCCCGAATATTTCGCTGCGAGACGGTGGATTCGACGAACACCGCACCCACCTGACGCTCAACTAAAAGGGTGACCAAACGCTCGATGTCCTGGACGCCCGCTTCCGACTCGGTCGAAAGCCCTTGGATACCCAACACCTCGTAGCCGAATCGACGGCCGAAATAATTAAACGCGTCGTGCGCGGTCACCAACACCCGCCGCGACTCGGGCACACTGGACAGCACACGCTCGGCGTAATCTTCCAAGACCTCGATTTTTGCAATCGTCGCCGCCGCGTTCGCCGCGTAGACCTCTGTACCGGCTGGGTCATATGCGCTCAGCTGATCACGGACCACCGCGACCGCTTTGGCCCACGCCGACGGATCCATCCATACGTGTGGGTCGTACTGCCCTTCAAATTCGTCGGGCTCCAAAAGGAACTGCTCATCCAGCAGTTCGGTCACCGGAAACACTTTTTTTCCCGACGTCGCCGCCCGGATCAACGCATCGGCCATCTTCCCCTCGAGCATCAACCCGTTGTAGAAAATCACATCCGCCGCCATCAGCCGACTGAGGTCGCTGCGTGTCGGCTTGTACGAATGCGGATCGATGCCCGAACCAATGAGCCCCTCAACCGTTGCCCGGTCTCCCGCGACTTGAGCGACCACATCGGTCACCATCCCCACCGTGCCGACGATGTGATATCCCGAACCATCGGGCGACGACGAAGGCCCCGCCTCTGCTTCCGGACGCGCCCCGGAAGACATAAGCCCGACTGTCACAATCGCCCCGATCCCCAGCAAGCCGATCAACGCTAAGAACCAGACCCAAATACGCCCTTGGTTTCGGTTTACATATGCAAGTGTCATCATGCAGTCTTTCTGTTAGTTGGTAGCACTTTTCGACAGTGATCAAAATGTAGCAATTGCTACAAATAGAGTCAACTCATTCAAAGCTGCTCGATGCCCCCAATACCTTTCGGACGAGCGTTTCTGGAATTCAAGGCAAATGGCAAGGAACGTGAAATTGCCGATCAGATGCCATGCGATCGAAACGGCTCTGGGCAAGCGCGGTGGAAGCCCGGATGCGATTTGATCTGGAAACTATGGCGAGGCCAGCAATCACAGCGCCGTCCAACTCACCCATACTCGAGCCGTCGGATCGCAACGCCAAAGCGAATGCGATTGAAATCCAGCCTCCTGGTACAGCACGTTCATGGCCCCGGGCGTGCGGAAGTGAGGTCCGCTGACCGTCCGCCCCAAGCCGCGATCGTGGGCGATACAACGCCGAACCAAAGCGGTATGCGGATGCGACATCATGGCCGTGCCAATCAAACCAACCGGCACGCGACCCAATGAGCGCCCATCTCGGAGCGAGCTATGGATGCCCGCCAACAAATCGACGGCGTCTTCGTCGCTCATCAACTCGAGGACCCCCGACACCACGGCAAGCGTCGCGGCAGGCAGGGCGGTCCCATCGTTTGGAGGTGGCAACGCCTCGAATGGCAACGAAGATGCACGCGTTGAGCCTTCGTTTGCAATCGCCTTCCGCGCCGCCGCAATCGCTTGAGTATCCGACTCGATCAGGGTGTACCTGCCCGCCCAAGTTCCGGGCAACGCCGATCGCACCTGTGTCCCGTCGCCCCCGCCGACATCCAAAACGTTGAGTACAGGGTCGTTGATGCCACACCTTGCCGATACGGCCCAGTTCGCAACCGCTTCCCGCACGGCGCGGTGCCGCCAACGCAAGGCTTCTGCACCGGGCGATAAAAAATAGGCATCCCCCAAAGCCGTGCCCAACCCCCGAGGCTTCCGCTCGGGACGGATCGGATCGACACCGGCGACTAAGAAACGCATCGACGCCCAAGAGGTGAATCCGTGCCTAAGGCCGGTTGAAAATCCGGGTAACCGGATTGCAAATCGATCCAACGCCCGCAGGGGCCAGGCCTTCCTGCCCGCGGGTGCCAACCCCGACC
>JBCCDN010000119.1:0-9545 GCA_039030755.1 Planctomycetota bacterium
CCAGCATCTGCTCTTCGTATAAATCTTGATGCTCGGGCTTGGAGAAATCAAGCCGTAGCTCGTTGATCACCTTCGTGCCCTGCCCGATCCATTGGCTCCAGGTGATCTGCCCAAAGTGCGCGAAGATGTACCGCCCCACCGGCCCACGCATTGGTGGCCCGTCCAGCTTCGGCTGAGGCACGCCCGCTCGCTTGTCCAAGACCATCCGACCCGAGGATTCCGACTCGACCGCCGCCCGCTTGGCTTCCGCGTCTTCCACCTCCGGCAACGGCAGGCCTAACTTGCCGAGCATCGCTTCAATCGATCGCTGCGGCATAACGTCGCCCCGCTCGGCCGACACCGCATATCCCTTGGTCAGCGTCGGCCCGGCCAATTCTTTGTTTCCGAGCTTGAGGTGTGCTTCGCCAAGATACTGGTACGCCCGCGACATACCCGCGTTGTGCTCAATGGCCTGCTCGAACGCCTTCGCCGCTTCGGCAAATCGTTCCGCCTCGCGATACGCCGAGCCCAGCGAAAAGAACGCCATATCGTCGGGCGCCTCACGCGTCATTTTTTCCCACTGAGTAATCCGTTCATCGATGCTGCTCATGCTGGAAGTATAGCGCCCCTGAGAACGGCAGACCGTACCGTCCTGGCTTCGAAGAGATCGCGTTCGCTAGCATCTTCAAATGCAGGCGGCCACACAGCCGAGTCATCGTTTGCCCGCGCAACGTGTCTTTCTCAACTGGGATCAGCCTGCGCTACCCCGCGTCGCCGACTATCTAATCGAGCGTTTCGGTCGGGACCACGGCGACGCTTGGGTCGTGGTTCCCACGGCTCGCGCGGGACGCCGGCTTGAAACGCTGCTGCTCGAGCGATTGCCAGCCTTTGTCCCCCCGCACATCGTCACGCCCGGGTCCTTTGTGGATGCGTGGGTGGCGAGCACGCGTTCAGCCGAAGCGCCGCGCGTTGCCCGCCCGCTCGAAGCCACGATGGCCTGGGTGACGGTACTTCGCGATTTTGCCGGAGCGGACGACGGTGCCGCCGCCAACCGCGAGGCAGGGCAGTCTCGATTGGCTTCGCTCATCCCGGCACCGCCCGATCCGCAAGACTGGCCCGGTTGGGGTTCGATCGCTCAGCGTGTCGCCCTCACCCGCGAACAACTCGCCACCGGCTTAGCCACGTTTGCCGACGCCGCCTCGGTCGCCGCGGGTAGCCAGGAACGGTGGTCGGTGCTCGCTGCGCTGGACCAGGCTTACGAAGCGACGCTTACGCAATGGCATCGGATCGACCGTGAGACCGCTCGTCGCGAAGCCTTATCTTCTCCCCGCAATCCGACATGGTCGCAGCCCGTGATTCTCGCGGCGTTCGTCGATCAAACCCCGTTGCAAGCAAAGGTGCTCGAGCGATGTGCCGACGTGACGTCGTTGATCTTCGCCGATGCCACGCAAGCCGACCGCTTCGATTCGCGGGGTGGTCTGATCGAAGCCGCATGGGGCGCGGAGCCGCTGGAGATACCTGCCGACGCGTTGCAAGTGGTTTCCCGTCGCAGCGAAGAACCAGAAGCCGTGGCCCACGCCATTGCGGACGAGGCCGACGATTGGCAACGTGTCCATGGTGAATTGATTGAAGAGAAAAAGATAACCGTCGCGCTAGCGGACGAACAGCGTGGACCTTCGATCGTGCGTGGGATCCGTAGCGCGGGTGGTTCGGCCCGGACCGCCGCCGGCCGACCGCTGACCGACGCCGCACCGGCCACGTTGCTCCAAAGCTTCGCCCGGCTGCTCAGGACCGGACGCCTGGATGCATTGGCGGAAGTCGCCAGGCACCCACACATCGAGTTGTTTGTTGCTGAGGTTATTGGCTCGACGTTTGCCGGGATGTCGTGGCCCACCCTGATCGATGAGTGGGCGACGTTGACGCTTCGTTCCGAACTACTCAGCGAATGGTTGGTTGAGCCGACGCCAACGTCAACACGTGGCTCATCCCCCCAGGCCGAAGCAGTCCCCCATCCCACACGCGGAGAGGCGATCGCTCAGTTGTACCGGTGCGTCCTTGGATTACTCCCGGTCGGCGACGTTCGGGTTCGTCCATTCTCGGCCTGGTCCGAGCCGATTCGCGAGGCGTTACGCCGGGTTTACCGGGACCATCCGCTCTCGGCCGAAGCGCCGCAAGACGCCGGCACCGTCCAGTGCCTCGAGGCCATCGCCTGCTGCCTCAACGAGCAGGCGGAGCTCTCTGCTCTAGCCACGGGCGATCCTTCTGTCGACGCTTCCTCCGCGATTCAGTGGACGCTCGCTCGCCTGGCCGGGAAACGCATCAGTGATCCGCCAACCGCCGGCGATATCGAAGCCATGGGTCTGCTCGACGCGGCGCTCGACGACGCGCCGATCCTGGTGGTGGCCTCGGCCAATGACGGCTACCTACCGGGCTCGATTACCGAAACGACCGATGGCCTGCTCACCGATTCGCTACGGACCCAACTCGGTGTGCCCAACAACGCCCAACGATTCGCGCGTGATGCCTACCTGCTCGAAGCCATGCGACGCCCGCGTGTCGGCTTCAAAATGATCGCTGCGCGACGGGGCGATGACGATGAGCCGCTCAAGCCCAGCCGGCTCTGGGTCCGCGGCTCCCAACCCACGCACACCGCCTCACGACTCTTGCGTTTCTACGACCAGGCGCTGCCCGGCGAGTTGCCGCCCGCCGAAGAACCGATTCATGGTTCATGGCTACAACCCGGCCGCATCAATCGATTCGTGATCCCGCGTCCCGCTTCAAACGCAACGCTCCCCAAAAAACTCAGCGTGACGGCGTTTCGGACTTATCTCAGCTGTCCGTATCGTTTTTACCTCAAGCACATCTTGTGTCTGCGGACATCGCATGACAACGCCACCGAGTTAGACCCGCCAACCTTTGGTTCGCTACTGCACGATGCCATCGCCGACTTCGGCAAAACCGCGATCAACGCGGAGGACTTCGAGGATCAACTTGCCATCCGGGATCAACTCATCAGCCACTTGCAGCGCCGCGCTGTTCGCGCGTTCGGTCGCGAGCCCCGGTCGTCGGTCCGTGTTCAACTCGCCTTCGCCGAAGAAAGGCTCGAAGCGCTGGCCTCGCTTCAGGCCAACTGGTTCCGTGAAGGATGGACCATCGCACACGTCGAGCACACCACCAACGCGGAATTCCAGGTTCCCGGCGGAAGCTTTCGTATCGAAGGACGGATCGACCGGATCGACATACATCCCGAGCTGGGCCTGCGTGTGATCGATTTCAAGACCGGCGACACGCCCGCCAAGCCGCTCACACAGCACGTCCGCGACCGGGCCGGTCAACGCCGATGGCTCGACCTGCAACTCCCGCTCTACCGCGACTTAATCATGCGGGACCAAATCTTCGCGGGCATGGAGACAACACCGATCCATCTGGGCTATGCGGTGCTACCGAGAAAAACCGACGAAACCGCTTGGTCTCCGCTGCAAGCCGATACCACTTTTTGGAGCGAGGCTGCCACGCAGCGTGACGCCGTGCTCACCAGAATTCTTCGACGGGACTTCCGTCCCGCACACGATCCGCCGACTTATGCCGATGCCTTCTCGCAGCTTTGCGCGGACGACTGGTCGGGACGGGAAGAAGACCTCCAGAGCTGGAGCGATGACCAGCCCATCGTCGGGGCCGACCATGCGTGAACCGACGCCCCACATCCGGCTCGTCCGTGCCTCGGCCGGAACCGGTAAAACCTTCGCCCTAACCACGCGCTACCTCACGCTGCTCCGGGCCGGCGTCGATCCCGCGAGCATCCTGGCCACCACGTTCACACGCAAAGCCGCTGGCGAAGTCTTTGAGCGCGTCTTGACCCGATTGGCCGGGGCCGTGCTCGATCAAACTCAGCGCGATCAACTCGACCACGCCATCCGCGGCGACGCGCTTCTCCACCGCGCGGTAGCGCCTCTGGATGCATCCATCGCCGGCGAGATGCTCGAACGCTTGGTCGCACGCCTCGATCGCGCGGCCATCAGCACCATCGATGGCTTTTTTGCCCGCCTCTGCGCGGCCTTTGCCCTGGAATTACAGCTACCCGTGGAGCCCACGCTTACCGATGACGGCAGCGCCCTCGCCGCCGAACTTCGCGAAACGGCGACCCACGCCATGCTCGGCGAGGCCGCCGACGATGATTTTCAGTCTCTGCTTGCACTGCTGCGCCAACTCCACCACGACACAACCAAACGCTCGGTCACCGACTCGCTCGACCGCATCTTTCGTGGTGACGCCGACGGGCTATACGCTGTTTTCCGCCAAGCTCGTCATGCATCTTGTTGGCCCGATCTCGATCACACACAACTCCCGAGCCGGGAAGCTCAACGCGATATCGCACAACGCGCGATCGATCATCTCGCAGAACTTGCGGCCGCCATTCCACTCAACCAAGGCGGCAAAGCTCCGGGAAGTCCAAAGAAAAACTGGCTCAAAGCGTACGACGAACTCAAGCGCATCCTGTTGACTCGTGCCTGGCCGCAGCTCGCTCACAAAACCTGGGCCATCAACCTCATCGATGCCAACGGTACATACGACCGCGTCGCCTATCCCGAGGTGTGGATCGACGCGGTTCGTCCGGTCGCCGAGCTCGGAATCCCATCTGCGATTCATGAGCTCAATCTCCAGCACCAAGCGACGTTCCAGCTGCTGCGTCGCTTCGCGGGACACTTCGAAGCAGGCTGCTTGAACCAGCGCGTTCTACTGTTTGCCGACCTCACCGACCGACTCGCACGACATCTACGTATCCATGCGTCCGATACCAACGATTCAGATATCGAGCTCTGGCGTGACGAACTGGCGTATCGCCTCGACGGCCGCGTCCAACACTTACTGATCGACGAATTTCAAGATACGTCCGTGGATCAGTTCGCCGTACTCTCGCCCATCATCGACGAAATGACCAGCGACGCCTCCGACGACCGCTCTCTATTTGTCGTCGGTGATGCCAAGCAATCCATCTACGGATGGCGCGGCGGGCGTGTGGAACTATTCGACTCGCTTAAAGATCGTCTTCAGGATCGCGGGCTCGATCAACGCGTCCTGGATCAAAGCTACCGATCGAGCCCCGGCGTTCTGTACGCCGTCAATGCGATTTTCAACGGGCTGGAATCAACCAGCGCTTGGCCGAAACACTCCGATGCAAAAATCCGTTTTGCCAACGAGTTCCGACCGCATGACGCCGCCAACCCCGAGATGCCCGGGGAGTTCGAAATCCTCACGACGCAAAGTGAAAATTCTGACAAAGGTTCCGAGGCCGCTTCCTCATCCACGCACGAATCCGCCGTTGCGGAGCATCTCCGCAAACTCGCGCTGCGTTGGCCCGACGCGACCCTGGGCGTGCTCGTCCGTACCAACGCCCAAGCCAACGCTTTGCTTCAAGCCTGCCGACACCTGGGTGTCAGCGCCAGCGGCGAAACCGGTGCCGCGCTCACGGACCATCCCGCAGTCAACGCCGTGTTGGCCGCCATGACCCTGGCGGACCACCCCGGCCACCAAGTTGCCGCCTTCCACCTCACCAACAGTCCACTCGGAGAGGTGTTGGGCATCGATACGCACCGCTCCCAAAGCGCGCAACGCATCAGTTCCCTGATCCGTCAACAAATCGCGAGTGATGGCTACGCCTCGCTCATCGCACATTGGATCACCAAGCTCGCGCCGAGTTGCGACCCCGAGGCGCTGCGAAGGCTGAGACAATTAGGTCTGCTTGCCGAACAGTACCAACCGGCCGCAGCTCTCCGCCCCGCCGGCTTCGTTCGCTTCATCGAATCCGCCCGCGTCGAGGATCCCTCGACCGATCGGATCCGCGTCATGACCGTCCACCGGGCCAAAGGTTTGGAGTTCGACGCGGTCGTTCTTCCCGACTTGCACGGCGATCGTTCATTCCGACCCGTCTTGCTTGAACAACGAGATGGCGACACCGGTCCGATCACCGCCGTCTATCGGGCGGGCAAGCGTGAGCTCCGCGACCGTATCCCGCTCCTGCATGAATTGCACGCACAAGCCGAGTCGCGTCACGCCTACGAGCAACTCTGCACGCTCTACGTTGCGCTGACCCGCGCGAAGTACGCAACCCACGTCCTCATGCCCCCAACCACCAAAGGCGATCCGCGCCGCGGCGAGTCGATGCTTGCGGTGGTCTTGCAAGCATTCCTCTCCGATGGCGGTGACCTCGATCAACCGAACACGCGGCAATATCGATATGAAGACAACGGAGGCGCTGATGCGAAATTTTTTCGAGCCAGAGCACATCCCGAAGCATCGACAAAGCCTACCGATTTCGACCTCCGGTCATGGCCAGCACGAAGAAATCACAAGCAACAACGCGCGGCGACCAACCCCGTATCGCCGTCGGTCTCCGATCGATTCCTAGACAACGAGTCAAGCGACACCCCGTGCATCGAACAGATTCTCGAGGTCCCTCTACCCGACCAGAACGCCGCGATGCATTGGGGGACGCAAGTCCACGCAGCCATGCAATCGATCGAATTCATCGATGAACCCAAACCCGATGTTGGCGAAACCCTACAGCCAGATGTGGCCGCTTACGTCACCCGTGCCTTGGCATACGAACCGATCCGAGAACTCTTGGCCCGACGCGGGGCCAGCCATGTTCGAAGCGAGTTACCCATTCGGCATCTTGACACCTTGGGCAATGTCGTTCGAGGAACCATCGATCGGCTGGTGTGGTGGTCGGACGACGAGGGTCGCGTCCAACGCGCTGAAATTCAAGACTTCAAAACCGATGTCCCCGCGACACCAGCGGACACTCCCAAGGCGATCCGTGCATGGCTCGAAATACGACGCCAGCACCATCAAAAACAACTGGAGCTCTACCGAAAAGCCGCGGCGACTTGGTTGGGCATACCCAAAGAACGCGTCGAAGCCGTCTTGGTGTTTACGGCCCTGGGCCGGGTCGTGCGTTGGTGAACGGCTCGAAAAGCTGCGGGACTCTTTCCGGTCTCGTCGCGGACGTGCCGTGCAAGCGTGTAGGTTCGCTCAAATCCGCAGAGTTCCGCGACACGACTGAGCGGCAATTCGGTATGGCGAAGCATCCACAGGGCCCGGCGACGACGCGCGCGGGTGAGAAAAGCATGCGGTGGCGTGCCGTGCCGTTCACGGAAGGTGCGACACAGATGTTCACGGCTGACGCCATGCTCAACCGCGATCTGCTTGAATGACCATGGGGCCAGCGGTTCGGCGGCGATGCGATCGGCCAACCGTTGTGTCGGGGTGAGTCCGGCCGCCACGTGGTTCTCCGCTAAGTCCGCTAGCCCATGAATCAGCCGCGTCACCACGGCAGCTCTAGAAACCGGGGTCGATTGCCGGCGAGCGTCGAGGGTCGCGATTGCTTTAGATAAGGCATCACGGAATGTTGGATCGCTCCCGCCAGATATCACCGAACCGTGCTGTTGACGTAGCCACGCCATGTGTTCATCCAGGCCCGCACCTTGAACTGCAATCCAGTCACACCCATAAGCCTTCGCCAGCCGGTGACGATCTCCGTAAGACGAGTTCTCTCCGTACCGAAAATAAAGGACATCGCCTGCCGATACCGCAAAGGTCCTCTTTTCTTGGAAAAATTCAATCCTCCCACGGCGCGTCCGCTGGATGACCCACGTGTCGTGCGGAGAGCGGTCGGCGTTGCTCCATAGGTACCGACTACCGGCCGGATGACGTTCGTTCCACAAGCCCGCGACCCCGCGCCAAAGCACGGGCCGGCTCGAAACAGCCTGATGACTTGTGATCGAATCAGGATTCATATCACAAAATGTACATCAGATTTCACAGGATGGCGTACCACAGATAGGATTTTCAATGCATAATTCGTCAATCGTTTGCGTATCTTGACCATCCCCCGCGAGACTCTGAGATGACCGTCACCGCCGAAGTTGAATCCCCTGCCGTTACCGGTCACGCCGCCCATACGAAGTCGGCCGACTCTCAAGAAGGCCTCCGCGGCCAATTCCACCGACCCATCCACATCACGTTTCTCGGGGCCGGCTCGATGTTCTGCCCGACGCTCTGCCGTGACGTGCTGCAGGTTCCGGGATCAATGGGCGGCACGTTTCGGCTCGTGGACATCGATGCCGAGCGCCTCGGTCTCATGCACCAGCTCATCGAGCGCCTCATCGAGCAGACCGGCAACCAAAGCAAATGGACGGTCCAATCCTCCACCGATCGCCGCGAAGTGCTGGCCGGCTCGACGTACGCGGTGTGCTGCGTGGAAGTCTCGGGCATCGAATGCGTCCAGCATGACAACGATATCCCTCTGAAGTACGGCATCGATCAGTGCATCGGCGACACCATCGGGCCCGGCGGCTTATTCAAGGGCCTCCGCACGATCCCGGTGTTCCTTGACATTCTCCGTGACATGCGCGAGCTGTGTCCCGGTGCGGTCATGCTGAATTACACGAACCCGATGAGCATGATGTGTCTCGCCGCGGGCCGTGCGGTCCCCGAAGTGCCCGTGGTTGGGCTCTGCCACAGCGTGCAGGGGACTAGCCACCTGCTCGCCGATTTCGCCGACGTCCCTTACGAGCAGATGCGCTGGGAGTGCGCGGGCATCAATCACCTCGCGTGGTTCACGAAGCTGGAGCACGAGGGGCAAGATCTTTACACCAAAGTCCTCTACGACAAGTTTCGCAAAGACATCGCGGCCGGGGTCGCCGAAGCCGAAGCGGGCAAGGCGGTGTTCGATGCGGTGAATATGAAGTACGAAGAAAGCGCGGCGGATCAGCCGTACCAAGAAGACGAACTGATCCGTAAGGACATGTGCGTGCGTTTCGGCGCGTTCATCACCGAAAGCTCCGGGCACCTCAGCGAATACCTGCCTTACTACCGGCACAACGCCCAAGGTCAGAAGCTGCTTCGCCGCGGTTATCACGGCGGAAGCCGTTTTTACGCGACCAACTGGCCGACCTGGCGGAAAGACGCCGACATCCGGCGACAGAAACTGGTCAGCGGCGAAGAAAACGAAAGCCTCGAGCGTTCGTGGGAATATGCCTCGTGGATCATCGAAGCGATCGAAAAAGACAGTCCGTTCCGCATCCACGGCAACGTCATGAACCACACCATCCACCCGGGCAAACACGGTCCCGGTGAAGCGGGCAAGCTCATCACCAACCTTCCCGGGGACGGCTGCGTCGAGGTTTCTTGTCTGGTCGATGGCAACGGCATCCAGCCGACGCGCTACGGCGCTCTGCCGGCGCAGATGGCCCACATCTGCGCGAGCAACATGGCCTGCTACGACTTGGGCGCGACCGCGGCGATCGAGAAGAGCAAGCAGGCCGCGGCCTGGGCGTTGATGCACGATCCGCTGACCGCGGCGACCTGCACGCCGCAACAGATTGAAGAGATGACGGCCGAACTGTTCGCGGCCGAGGCCGAGTTCTTGCCGGGCTACGCGTGATGCGTCTTTGGTGCGGGCGGGCCCGACTGCCGGCCTTGCACCGCATCAACATGCGGTGCTTCCACCTCCTGCTTCACTTGCCAAAGAACGCGGGCGGGCCCGGCCCAGCCGAGGCGGCCCG
>JBCCDN010000120.1:0-9483 GCA_039030755.1 Planctomycetota bacterium
CAGCGACGCCGCCACCGAGAACGGGATGCCCATCATGAAAAACAGCGTGTTGCCGAAGTATCGAAAAAACTCATCGCCCGTGACGAGGTTGATGAAGTTGTCTAGGCCGGTGAGCTTGGGCACGCCGTCCTTGAACATGTTGTGCTGCGTGAGGTCCCAGTTTGAAAACGCCATGACCAGCGAGAACACGACCGGAAAGATCGTGAACACCGCGACGCCCACGATGTTGGGCAACAAAAAGGCCATGCCCAGCAGGAGCGCGCGGCGCTGACGCTGGGCGGCGGTCTTTGTGTGCGTGATGGCCGCGACCGTCGGGTTGGCGGAAGCCGCGTCGCTCACGAAGCGTCCTCCGTGTCGAACGGCAAGTCGGTCGGCTCGGGCTCGGGCGGGGTTTGATCGGTGAGCAGGTTTTGACGACCGAAATACGCCAAGTGCACGGGATTTTTGATCCAGGCGGACGGCAGCGGTTGGCCCTCGGCTTTGAGCCGATCAATCACGCGTTGGCGAGCAACGTCGCGGGCGTAGTCGGCCTGCAGTTCGGGCTTGCGTCGCACTTCATCGAGGATGCGCCGGTTGATGTTCTCGGCCGATAGCCGTGCGGCTTCTTCGGCGGTGAAACGACCATTCCTAAACGCGTCTTCGAAGCGGGCGCGTTCGCGGTTCACTTCGGAAGGCAAGATGTACGGGCTGTAAGCCGAAGGCACCGCGATCGTTTCGGCCGCGTCGGTGAACGCTTGGTGCAGGCCCCATTCTCGGGGGTAGTTCGGCGGATTGCGGAAGGCCTCGCTTTTGGTGAACGCGGGGTTGGGGGGCAACGCGTCACCGTCTTCCACGACCGTCTGGTTGTAGGCTTCCCCAGCCAGGAATTCCAAAAACAGCTTGGCCAACTCTGGGTGTTTGCTGCCCTTGTAAAGGACCACTGCACGGGTTCCAATGGTCGTCGCGCGGAAACTTTGGTACGGCGGCTCCACCACGTCGAGGGTTTGCAGATGTCCGAAGCGGCGCAACTGAATCAGAAGCCACCGTCCGCCGGGCAGCATCGCGTATTGCTCGCGTCCGAACAGTTGCATCGCGGCGCCGCCGTAGCCCTGCTCGGTCGCGGCGGCGGCGATGTCGTCGGGCGTAGGCAGGATGTTCAAGTCGTAAATCCAACGCTTGCGGGTCTCCAGCGCCTCGGCGTAACGCGGATCATCGAACGCCGAAGCGCTGAGCGTCTCGTTTAACGGATCGACCCCGTGGCTCAGGTTCATCAATTGCGGAAAAACAGTCGGGGCGATGAACTTTCGTTGCGTGGGCAGCGTGCCCGGCGGGTTGGCGGCTTCTTTGAATGCCAGCCCAAGTTGCTCGAATTCATCCCAGGTCCAGGGGGACTGGGGCGGTTCCAAGCCGTATCGTTGAAACAACTCCGGATTGACCCAGAGCATCTGCACCGCCACATTCGCGGGGAATCGGTATTGCCGTCCGTCAACCTGGAGATCGGGCACGACCGCGGCGTAGGTCGCGTCGGGCCCGTAGCCGTGGGCGGCGGCGTGTTCGGTGAGGTCCGTCAGGACGCCCATCGCCGCGAGCAGCCGCATCGATTGACCGCTGGTATCCATGAGGTCGCTGCCGACGCCCGAGATGCTTTGGATAACTTTTTTCGAGTCTTCATTATTGCCCATGTCCAGCCGCAGCTCGACGACGGGCTTACCTTGTTCGTCGACATGGCCCTCCGCGAGCAGCCACTCGTGGAAGCGTTGAACCTGCAACTGACGCGCGGGGTTCTTATCCGTCACCCAGTAGATCACCGGGATGTCCGAACTCAGGTCCGGCTGCGAGAGGCGAACACCCAAGCTCGCGGCGACCAGCACCAACAGAACGGCGGCGAATAAATATTTCATGACAAACCATCCACAGAATGACTCATGATGAGCTTTTTGGAATCGAAACCATACACGCAAAATGGAAACGCGTGGGCCTCTTGCATGGTGAACGATTACGTTGGGGGAAACGTTAGAACTTTTGGTAATGCGTCGCATAGATCAGAGGCGAGCAGTCCGGCTTGGCCGTGCGTTTTCGCCCATTGGTCGGCGGCGGCCCCGTGGAGGAACGTGGCGAGACACGCGGCCTCAAATGCCGGCATGCCTTGGGCCATCAGCGACGCAAGGACACCGGTCAAGACGTCTCCGGTCCCGGCCGTCGCGAGTGCGGGATTGCCGGTTGCGTTTCGGTAGACACGCCCGCCTTCGCGCGGGCTGACCACCGTTTGTTGGCCTTTCAGGACCACCGTCGCCCCGAACAGCTGAGCTAAGGCCGCAGCAGCGGCAGGGCGTTCACTAGGATTGGTCGGGCTTGCGTGAACGGGTGCGTCTTGAGGCGCACTGTCGGCGAGGCGAAGGAACTCCCCGGGATGTGGCGTCAAGACCAGCGCCGCGTTGCGCTCGGCCAAACGCCGCGCGTCAAACCAGTCTTTGCAACACAGCGCGGCGAGCACATTCAACCCATCCGCATCCAGGACGATGGGCCTAGGTCCGTCCAGCAATGCTTTCAGCAACGCCGCATGACTTGCTTGGGTGCCCCAGCCAGGGCCAACGGCCAGCACCGCGCGTTGCTGGGGGTCCGCGTTTTGGATCGCTTCCCAATCATGGGCGGTGGAACCGGTCTGGCAGATGCCCGTGGCGCTGGGTGTGATGCATAACGCGGTGGCAAGCGTAGTTTGGTCGCTGGCGATTTTGACCAGCCCCGCGCCGCTGCGCAGTGCCGCCCTGGCAGACAAGGCCGGAGCGCCGGGCATGGTGGCGCAACCCCCGATCACGATCACGGTGCCGAAAGTTCCTTTGTGGCTATCGTCCGGTCGTGTCGGCCTTGCCGGCACGTCGTGAATGATTGTGGGTTCAACGCTCATGCCGCGACCTACGGTTGATCTTGCTCGCCGCGAATCCTGCCCCAAAGCCGTTGTCGATGTTCACGACCGTCACGCCCGAACCACACGAGTTCAGCATGCCCAGCAGGGCGGCGATCCCTCCGAAGTGTGTGCCGTAGCCCACCGAAGTCGGCACGGCAATCACCGGCGCATCGATCAGTCCGGCCACCACACTGGGCAACGCGCCTTCCATGCCCGCCACCACGATCACGACGGCCGCGTCTCGTAATTCGTCGACCCGCGCGAGAATCCGATGCAGCCCGGCCACGCCCACATCGTTGATCCGATGCGTCGGCTGACCCATCGCCCGGCACGTCAGCGCCGCCTCGTCCGCGACGGGCAGGTCTGTGGTCCCCGCACAGACGATGGGGATCGGCGTGTCGGCGGGGCGGATCGAAGGCGGTTCTCCGAGCAGCAGCGCTACACGCTCACCTTCGGAACCTCCGGCAACGACAACGCCATCCATCGAACCCAAACGTGTGGCCGCCTCTGCCGATAGCCGAGTGGCCAACACGCAACCGCTACGCGAAAGAATCGACTTCGCGATTGCTGCGGCTTGGTCGGGTGTTTTGCCTTGGCCGTAGATCACCTCGGGACTGCCGCAACGCTCCGCCCGATCGTGATCGATGGTCGCAAAGGCCAACGCCTCGGCCGCGCCGGTATGCCGATCGTGGAGCAATCGCGTCAGCGTGCATTCGGCGTCTTCGGGTGTTAGATCGCCAAGCCGTACCTGTTCCAAGAGCCGGGAAAGATCGGTCGCCATCGGGCAATGGTACCCGCCCGTCGCCCACGTTTGCGGGCTACTCCGCCTCAATCACACGCACTTCGAGACGCCCCATCACCGGCGTGAGTGCGACCAACTGGTTCAACGGCGAGGCGGCATTCAGGTCGTCCAACACCAAGGCGATATGCGTTGCGTCGAACGGCCGGGCGGGGTCCAAAGCCGCATCCAGATCAACCCACTGTGCTTCGGCCGGACCTTCGTGGCCGTCGGGATCGAGGTACGCCTGGGTCCACATATGAAAACCAAACACACCACGCTGCCCCAGAAATTCGTCGACGTACACCAGACCGGCCACGCCGCGTGACGGGATATCGCACGAACGAAGCAGCGCGGCAAGCAGCACCGCGTGCTCCGTGCAGTCGCCCCGACGCGTCGCCGCGGTTTCGGTCGCGTTCGCAAAGCCCACCGATAAGTCTTTCGCTTCGATCGTCTCGAAGACCAATTGCCGCAACCGCTCGGCCAACACCGCATCCTGTAGCCGTTCTGAAATCCGTTCATCTTGTTTGAATGAATGAAGAAGCGATCGCACCGATTCGGCGTTGAAGTCGACGAGCGGCGAGGGTTCACGATAAGCGGCAAGCTCGGAGGGCCGGGCGACCCTGAACCGACGATCAATCAATGGCTCGTGAAGTAACAGTTGCTCCACGTCGGCTTCGCGAGGCCTGCTTTGCACGGTGATTCGCACTTGGCGACACAAATTTCCGTCGTCGATGGCGACCATATCCCGTATTGCCTGAGCGGGCGTTTCTGGCAGCGTGAAGTCGGCCGGTACGGTCATGATGTATTCGGCATGTTCGGTGCGTCGCGGCTCCAGGATCGGCACGCTGCGCGGCAAAGGCTCGAGCAGGGTCGCTGCCATGATCTCCGGTGGCTCGAGATCACTGAGCGCCAACGCGCGGTCCGCCGCCACCACGGTCATCTCCATCCCCGGCATCAGCGACACGGTGGATTTGAGCGCTTGTCCCGAGGCATCCACGTATTCACGCATCGTCACGCCCGGGAGGTTCGACGAAACGGCGTCCCAGACAACTGACTCGGCCTCGCGCCCGAAGAGTTCGATGCGTTCTTTTCCGCGTATCGTCATTGTCATCGTGAACGGCTCGTGGCCCATGGCCGGGTCGATCGTACGGACCGTGATCCGGTCGGCACCCCGCGTTAATTGCTCCTGGACATCGCGCATCGCGGCGTCGGGCGGAAGCCATGCTTCGGTCGGGGCGGGCCGTTGGATTTGGCTGATGCGGTCGCCTTGCCGTGTCGTGATGCGGAGCGATTCACCTAAGAAATCGAGGGTGGTCGTGATCGGTTGGCCGCCCATGCCGCCGATGCCCAGCGACGACTCCGCACGCACCGGCTCCCCGGCCAGGGTTTCGACAAACGTCGCGTCGGACGTGATGGCGATCACCGCGTCGCCACGGCCCACACGCACACGCATCGAAGTCTCCGTGGTGATGCGGTCGGCCTCACGCGATGTCTGTCGATGAACATGCCCAGCCCGCTGGTCGCCGAGTAGGACGACATACCACGTTTCCTGAGGCTCATCCGTGCCCGCAGCACAAGGCTGCGGCTGCACCAAGCCCAAGCCAAGCAGAACCCAAAACCACACCAAGCCCGTTCGGTACGAGTTACACGGGAGCAACTTCATCTTGCGTTCCTCTCGATCAATGAGCGGCTCGCACAGCATCTCGTAAAGCCCGCAGCGAGTCTTGGGGATAAAGCGCGAAGCACCAGTCACGTTTGCGGCGGATCGCCGCGTTGGCCAAGCCTGCCTCGGCACGACGCCTTGCCTTTTGCGCTTGATCGATCAGCACGTGGTGCGCATCCGTCAGCGTGGCGTTGATGGCGTGGATGCGATTGAATGCCGCTCGGCGACGCTTGCGATCAGGGTCTGAGAGCATCGCCGCCAACAGCCCGGCTTTCTCGGCAACCAGTTCCGGGTGTGCCGCCTCCACCCCCGGGTAACGATCCACGTTGTGCGGCAGGTGGTGTTCCCACCAAACCGCCCGGGCGAGTTCATCCCGATCCGCGGTAGGCCCGGGTAGATCGAGGACCAGGTCTGTCGTGGCCACCGCCTTAGGCGCGAGCGATTCGTTACGCCAGGCCTTCCACCAGTGCTCCATCGCCCGGTCATAGACCGCGCCGCCGGTGCCATGCACGAAGCCGCCGCAGGCTTCGACGCGTCGGCGAATGAGTGCCGTCATCCATAACGCTTTGGGAGCCAGCCAAACGCCGTTCGGCCCCAGGCCCTTGGCTTCCCAATCCAGTCGCTGCCCGTGTTCGTCGATGAGCCATGGCGTCGTGTCCGATACGTCAGCAAACACGCGCCGTCTCGGCCGTTCCCAGCCCAACAGCCAGAGCGGGAGCTCCACCCACTCCCGGCTACGCCCGAGCCAACCGACGCCCGCTTCGGGGACCGCCGCCGCGGCACGGTTATAGGCCGCGGCCATCGCCGGTGCCTCGTGCAGCAAGGCGTGCAGCGCTTCGCCGAACCAGGCTGCTTCGCAGAGTTCGGTCGACATCTGGTCTTCCCAATGGCCATCGAGCCAAGGCCGCATCAGAAACGACAACACGCCTGCGACTTGCCGGCCCAAGGTCGAAGCCATGCGGACCTGCGGTTGTGACCACGCATCGCTTAAAGGGTCCAGAGACACACCCCGCGTCGACGACACCTCGTTTCGAAGGATCCAAACCGCCTTCTCTGCATCGATGGCCGGCTGACAACCCGTAGGTACCTCCGCCTGCATAGTCCCTAAGCGCACGTGTTTGATGGACCAAACGTTGTCGTGACGCCGCGGCAAGTCCAACCGAACCGCATCCTGCACATCGTGGTCAACGACCAAGTTGATCGATCTGCCGTTTGGGTTCGCCGCGTCGATCGCGAAGTATTTTGCAAGGATGCCCGGGTGCCAGAGCCACGGCTGATGCCCGGTCCAAAGCGGCGGCGGCGTTTCACGGTTTGTCCACGTGGCGATCGACGGCTCGACCCGCAACGAGCCCAAGCCGGAGTCCGCGGCCGAGATCGTGGCCAGCTTCACCAACCCGGTCAGCCCTTCCCGCAACACAGCGAGGCATCGCAAAGCGAGGCTTCCCCCGCTGGGCCTTCCGAAATGCAAAGTTCCGGGTGTTTGGCCAGCTCTTGCTCGAAGACTTCGCGGTAGTGCCGCAATCGATCGCTGGGATCGTTCAGCGGACCGCCGAACGTTCGATTCAGATCGACGTAGATCAGGCGGATCGGAAGCTCTTTGACCCGCAGTCCCGCCGCGGCCGCTTGCACCCAGAACTGCAGCGGGATCGCGTAACCATCCACGTCCAATGGAAGCGCGTCCAGTGCCGATACGCGGTAGGCCTTGAACCCGCAGAACGAATCGGTGATCGGCCCGCCCAGCCGGTCGGCCAAACGTTCGTTCACCCAGTCGGTCACCGTCGCGTTGATCTTCCGTCGGTCCGGCGGCGGCAGGTCGCGAACCTGTTCGGAGTCGGGCAGATACCGGCTCCCTGAAATGATGTCCGCATCGTCCGCCGCGATGGCCCGTTTGAAGTCCGGCAGGCTCGCGGGCTCGTGCTGCTCGTCGCAATCCATCGTGATCAGCCAGTCGTAGCCGTAGCTCTGCGCCCAGCGGAACGCATCGCGGATCGCCCGGCCGTACCCCAGATTCGTCTTGTGCCGGATCACGTCCACCGGCAGCTTCGCGAGCAGGCATGGGGTCGCGTCCGTCGAACCGTCGTCAATCACCAGCACGTCGCTGCCCCCGCAATCCGCATACCGGGCGATTTCGGAGATCACCTTCTCCACGTAGGTTTCTTCGTTGTAAACCGGGACCGCAATCAGCGTTCGCATAGGGCATTCCTGCGTGCAAAAGGCATTTGACTTGTCGAAGCAACGTTAGAACCGCATGAAAGCACAATCAAGGCCGTCGCTGAAACGACTCCGGGTTCAACGCCAGAAGCTCGGCGATTTGTTCCACGGACAGCGTTTCGGGCCGTTGACGCGGTTCGATGCCCTTTGGGAGTTTTACGTGCTGCCCCAGAATTGAGCCCAATTGTTTGCGGCGTGCGGCGAATAGCCGGTGCGTCAGGTCGGTGAATCCCTCGAAGTTCGGCGTCAAGGGAGATGCCCGTCGGACCATCGCCACCACCGCCGACGCGACTTTCGGAGCCGGCCAAAAGCAGTGCGGCGACAGCGTGCCGACCAATCGGGTGTCGTAGAGGGCTTGCAGGAGAATGCCCAGCGGCCCGTAGTCCTTACCACCCGGCGGCGCGACGATGCGTTGCGCGACTTCTTTTTGAAGCATCACCACCGCGTGGATCATCGCGCCGGTGGAGCTTCCAGAGGCGAGCTTCGCAAGGTTGATCAGCAGCGGCGATGCGACGTTGTACGGCAGGTTCGCGATCAACTTGAAACCACGCTCCGAAACGCCCGTTTGCCCCGATAAGGCCTCCTGAACCTCGCCGTTCAAACCGTGCTTCCCCGCCATAACGTCGTCGATCACCAACGCGAACCGTGCCGCCGCGTGATCGCCCAGCCCCAAAATCCGCTCACGCAGAATCGGTTCCAGGTCACCGTCGATTTCCACCGCCACGACGCTCACATCCGCTTCGAGCAACCGTTCCGTCAACGCCCCCGTGCCCGGCCCGACCTCGAGCACCACATCACCCGCCGACAGCGCCGCCGCGTCCATAATCCGACCCATGTGGTTGCCGTCGTGCAAAAAGTTCTGACCGAACTTGTGCTTGGGATGCAGCCCATGCGCCGCGAGGATCGCCTTGATCTCGGTGAGCGTTTGCGCCACGTCAGCCCGCCCCACGCACCGCTTCGAGCCACGCCTGAGCCATGAGCATGTGACCGGCCATTGTCGGATGGACGCCGTCTTCGGCCAGATGCTCAGGAGCAATTCCCCGATCTAGCGCGGCGTTGAACACGTCTTGATACGCCACGAAAGCGACCGCAACATCCTGCTTCAAGTCTTCCGCGATCTCCCGAACCAGAGCCCGCCGACCCGACAACTCCGGTTCAAACGGCAACGCCGCGCCCGCGCCGCAGGCCAACACAAAAGGCTCGGCCAACACGATCAATCGCAAGCCGGGAAGCTTGGTCCGAGCATCGATCAGCAGCCGCCGTAATTCGGCCGAGAACATCTTCGCCGAAACGCCGCGCGACGCATCGGACAGGCCGTGCCACACATCATTCACGCCGATCATCACGCTCAGCACCGTGGGCTTCAACGCCAGACAATCCACATCCCACCGCGCCGCCAGCTCATGGATCCGGTCGCCGCCGATGCCACGATTATAAATTTTGACCGCTTCAGGCCCGTGTTCCGCCAAAAGCATCGCCGCGGCGTCCCGGGCGTAGCCACTGCCCAGGCCAGCGGGATCATTCGCCGTAACCGCCGTGCGGTCCCGGCCCGCATCCGTGATCGAATCGCCTTGAAAAACCAACGTATCGCCGCACCGAATCATCATAAACCTCGCTGGCCTGCTCACGGTCTGGGGAATTCAAACAGGCCGCGTACGATACCCGCTTGTCCGCAACCAACGACCATCTCGCTCCGGAATCCGCGAACGCCGCGCCGCGGATCGCCAAGCTCGCGCCGCTGCTGGTGAACCAGATCGCCGCCGGCGAAGTGATTGATCGGCCCAACTCCGTCGTGAAGGAACTCCTCGATAACGCGCTCGATGCCGGCGCTTCCCGCATCCGCATCGACATCGAACACGGCGGCGCCCAACTCATCCGCGTCGCCGACGACGGGCACGGCATCCCGCCCGAGCAACTCCCCCTGGCCCTCGCCGCCCACGCCAC
>JBCCDN010000121.1:0-9479 GCA_039030755.1 Planctomycetota bacterium
GGCACCGAGGTCACCATCCGCGTCCGACACCTCGACGGTGAAGAGCGCGAGATCACCATCACCCGCGCGACCATCCAAGTCCACACCGTCCGTGGCTTCTCCCGCGACGCGGACCAGCAGTACACCTACTGGCTCGACCCAGAAAACAAGATTGGCTACGTCCGACTGACCCAATTCAATCAGGATTCGTCTCGCGAAATTCGAAAAGTCTTGAGCGATCTTGTCGACGACGGGATGCGGGGCCTGATTTTCGACCTGCGGTTCAACCCCGGCGGACTGCTCGACGCCGCCGAGGAAATCAGCGACATGTTCCTGCCCGGTGGCCAAACCATTGTGTCCGTCCGTGGCCGCTCGGTGCAGGATCAGGTGTACACCAGCACCGACGATCTGGTCGTGCCATTGGACGTGCCCGTCGTCGTGATGGCCAACGAAAACTCCGCGTCGGCGTCGGAAATCGTTGCCGGTGCACTCTCGGAAAATGATCGCGCTGTGTTTGTCGGCACCCGCACATTCGGCAAGGGCAGCGTCCAGCAACTCAAGCAGTTCGAACGGCGTGAGCTCGGCGCGCTCAAGCTCACGAACGCGTACTACTACCTGCCTTCGGGACGGAATATTCACCGCCGCCCAATCAATGGCGACGATGGCCTAATCGAAGTCCAGAAGCCATTCACCGACACCCGCCCAGTACTCGACGACGACGGCAACCCGAAGCTCGATGACAACGGCGAGCCACTCACCGAAGAATTCGAGAACACCAGGACGATCCAGATGGACAAGCCGTGGGGCGTCGATCCCACGGACGGCCAATACGTGCCGATGAGCATCGACGAAATCCGTGCGATGATCGAAGCCCGCCGGCAGCGCGACGTTGTCCGGGAGCGGGACGGCACCGAGGCCGTGGAAGCCATCAATGCCGACGTGCTTCGGGAGACCTATCAAGACTTACAGCTCGCCGCGGCGTACGAAGCACTGACCGGGCAGCTCGACCGCGGCGACTGGCCCACGGTTGGGCAGACCAACGCCGAAGCGATCATCGCACTCGCGGAAATCGAATCGCTCAAAAAAGCCCGCCAACGCGCGATGGAAGCAGTGAGCGCGATCGACGAAGAACTCGCCCAACTCGGGGCCGCGCCCACACCCATAAATGGGATCGGCGCCGCGGACCTCACGCCCGCTGAGCAGATCGACGAGACGCTTGAAGCCGAAACCGAGCCGGCGGTTCCCACCCCATGACCTTGATCCTCGGACTGGAAACGTCCTGCGACGAGACCGCGGCGGCGGTCGTGGACGAGCAGCTGAGCGTGCATTCCAACGTGGTCGCCACGCAATTCGATCTGCACGAGCGTTACGCCGGCGTTGTGCCGGAAATCGCGAGCCGTGCCCACGTCGAAAAGTTGATGCCCGTCGTTACCGAAGCGTTGACGCAGGCCGGCGTCGGCACCCACGAACTTACCGCGATCGCCGTGGGCCACCGCCCCGGGTTGGTGGGGTCGCTCATTGTTGGTGTCGCCGCCGCCAAGGCCCTCGCGTGGTCGCTGAACGTCCCTTTGATCGGCGTCGATCACGTCGAAGCCCACCTCAGCGCCGCGGCGCTCGGCGACGGCCCAGACCTCGCGTATCCGGCGCTCGGCCTCGTCGTCTCCGGCGGCCATACCTCGCTCTACCGCCTGACCGACGCGCAAACCCTCGAACGCCTCGGCTCCACCATGGACGACGCCATCGGTGAAGCCTTCGACAAGGCAGCCGTCATCTTGGGGCTCGGCTACCCCGGGGGGCCACGCATCGACACGCTTTCCAAAACCGGCGACGCCTCGCGCTTCAATCTGCCGCGTCCCACGTTGGATCAGCATTCGCTGGACTTCTCGTTTTCGGGCCTCAAGACCGCGCTGCTATACGCCGTTCGCGGGCATCCCGTAGGCCGGGGCAAATCGGCGAGTTTCCAACGAGATCACGTCGACCATGACGCGCAAACCATTGCCGACTTCGCCGCGTCGTTTCAAGCCGCCGCCGTCGATGTCGTCATCGAAAAACTCGAACGTGCATTGCATCTCACGGCCGAAACGCAGGACGCCCATGGATTGACACCTTGGGAATCACCGCCGCAGTCGCTTATCTTCGGCGGCGGGGTCAGCGCGAATACGTTGCTCCGCGAACGCGTCCAAGCCTTCGCCGACGAGAATGCCCTGGCGTGCCACCTCCCCGCCATGGACTACTGCATCGACAACGCCGCCATGATCGCCGGCCACGCCCACCGACTCCTCGCCAACGGCGAAACGCACGGCCTCGAGCTCCCCGTCATTGCGACCACGCGCGCATGAATAACGACGCTGCCGCCGGCTTAAGTTCCGCTGCCCCCGACGCTCCCCCGATTGGGTGCTGGGAATGCGGTTATGACCTTCGCGGCACTGAAGATCGACAAACCTGCCCCGAGTGCGGCTTCTCGGCCGAGGTCTCGAGGTCTCGAGCGGAGAAAATTTCCACGACGTTCCAACCCTTGCATTCTGCCTTGGGTCTCTTGGCTATCTCGTTGGCGTTCACGGCCGTATCGGGCCCTCTCGGGCTAGCGAGCGGAATGCTGCTCGGACCGTTTGCCGTTGCGATCATCGGCATCGGCGTGATTGTGGAATATGTCTGGTGGGCCCGAGGGTTGGTGCGACTCGCCGGGGTTCCGTCCGCCGTTGGCGAAGCGGGCTCTAGGATTGAGACGCGAAAACGCTGGGCGGCGTGGGCAGGCTGGGGCGCGTTGGCGTCGATGGTGCTTGTGGGCATGGTGATCCTTGGCAGCATCCTCGATTTGTTTGACGAAAGCCGACCCGACGACCTCGGGCCGGCGCTGATCCTGGGCTTCATCGCCTTGACGCAGGTGTTCCGGATCGCGGGTATCGCCTTGGTCTGGCCGGTGCTTCGGTATGCGTCGGCGTTCGACGCCGCCCCCGGGCTTCGCGTCACGCTGCAATGGGTCGCGGCCCTGGGCATCGCGGTGGCGGTTGGCGTTGGGACTTCGCACCTCGCGTTCGCCGGGTCGTTGCTGGGCTTCACGATGCTCGAACCGTTGGCCACCGCGGCCGTCGTGGCGGTGCCCGCTTCCTTCGTGATGGGGTTGGTCGGGGCGATCACGCTGGCGGTAGTTTCGGCTCGACTGCGCGGCTTGGTGCTTCGTGTGAGCGCAAAAGCGTGATCACGCTGCCGCAGCAATCGGCCGACCTACACTCGCGGTCATGCCTTTTGAATTGACTTTCCTCGGCAGCGGCACGTCCGCCGGCGTTCCCATGATCGGCTGCGATTGCGAGGTCTGCACGTCCGACGACCCGCGCGACCGACGCACCCGGCCGAGCGTTCTCATCCGCTGGCCCGACGATACGGTGGGTCTCACCGAAGGCGACACCACGACGTGGCACGAAACCAAGCCCTCTTCGCAAGACGCCGAACCCGAATCGTTCCACGCCCGATTCAATCCCAAACAAATCGGCCATCGACAGCTACTCATCGACACCGCGCCCGAATTGCGGCAACAGGCGATACGCGAAAAACTCTCGCGGATCGACGGGGTGCTGTTCACCCACGCCCACGCCGACCACGTCTTCGGCCTCGACGACCTGCGCCGATTCAACGCCGTGATGAAACAGCCGATCGACCTCTATGCCGAACAAGAGGTCATCGACACGTTCGGCCGGATGTTCAAGTACATCTTCGAACCGCACACCAACGTCAACCCTTCGTTCATCCCGCAACTGCTCGCGATGCCGATCGGAACCGATGAGACGCTCGAGTTACACGGCGTCACCATCACGCCGCTCCGCCTGATGCACGGCCGACTCCCGATCCTGGGATTCCGCATAGATCACGGTGATGTGTCACTGGCGTACTGCACGGACTGCTCGACCATCCCGCCGGAAAGTTGGCCGGTGTTGCGTGACTTGGATGTCCTGGTGCTGGATGCACTGCGGTATCGGCATCACCCGACGCACATGACGGTGGACCGCGCGGTTGAGGTGATCGAGGAACTATCACCTAAACGCGCATGGCTAACACATCTCGCGCACGACATCGGTTACGCGGAGTTAGCCGATCGACTGCCCGATCACATCCGACCGGCGTACGACGGGCTGGTCGTGACGGTCGACGAATGAACCGGTTCGTTTACGCGAGGCCCCAGGCTTTGCAGTTCTCCAGCGAGAGTCGCAGCGATTCAAACGGATCAAGGTCGCCGGCGTCGCGCTCGACGATGTACCACTGCACGCCCGCTTCTTTCGCGGCGTCGAGGATCGCGGGCCAGTTGAGGTTGCCCGCGCCGACCTCGCACATCTTGTGCTCGCGGTTGGGCGTTACGGTCATGTCTTTAAGGTGGATGCCGGGGATCCGGCCCTTGAGTTGACGGAGCCAATGCGCGGGATCGCCACCACCGTGGGCGACCCAGTAAGTGTCGATCTCGAAGAACGTGGGGTCGCTGAGTTCCTCAACCAAGAGGTGCATCGGCGTCTGCGTCGGGTCGATTTTGTTGGGATAGTTGGCGAGGCCGAAGGGAGCCCACTCATGGCTGTGGTTGTGGTAGCCGATGCGGATGCCCGCGGCGGTATATGGCTCGGCGAGGGCTTGGAATTCGGTGGCAAATTGCTTCCAATCGTCCTTCGTTTCGTCGCCGTTCCAACCCCAGCCGCCGATCGCGGCGAGCTGGCAACCGATGGTCGAATGGAAGTCGATCTCGGCCTGCACGTTCTTGAGCTGTTCCCAACCGCGGTGGGTCGCGCAGCACTGCATGCCGGTGTCGTCGAGGATTTGCTTGAGCTCCTTGGCCGCGATCTCACCAAAGAAGCCGGCCGAGGCTTGGATCGCGTCATACCCCATGGCCTTGAGCTTCTTGCAGGAATCTGCGATGCCGGCGGAATCTTCACAGTGATCGCGGAGGGTATACATCTGGGCGGCAAGTTGCGTGGACATGGAGTAGGCCTAAAAAAATAAAAAACATCGTGCACGAAAACCGGAGCATACCGATTTTGTTGCCGTCGCCGGTACGCTAAATAGATGCAAGCACGCCCGGATCGTTGCCGCCGCTGTTTCTTGTCGGTCACCGAAAGCTTGGCCGCAGGGCTATTCCTTTTGCTCGCGGCAGGGTGCCATCGGCCGCTCACGATGCCCGACCTGGGGAACCTTTACGACCGGGCCGCCCAGCACCCGTACCCCGACCGCAACCCGGTCATCGTGATCCCGGGGATCCTCGGTTCAAGGCTGGTCCACGAACCCGACGGCCAGATCGTGTGGGGGGCATTCACCCCGGCCGCGGTCGATCCCCGGCGAGCGGACGAAGCCCGCAAGCTCGCGCTACCGATGCGGCTGGATGCCACGCTTGCAGAACTCACAGACGAGACGCGTCATGACGGGGCGCTCGACCGGATCGAAATCGAGTACGCGAAAATTCCGCTCAAGCTCGACGCCTACGCCAACATCCTCGGCACGCTGGGCGCAGGCGGGTACCGCGACTCAGCGTTGGGTCATGCCGGCGCGATCGACTACGGAACCGACCACTATTCGTGTTTCCAATTTGCCTACGACTGGCGACGCGACAACGTCGAGAATGCCGGACGACTTAAAACATTCATCGAGGAAAAACGTGTCGAGGTGCAAGGCAAGCACGCCGAGCGGTTCGGCGGCCAACCCGGCGACTACGACGTCCGTTTCGACATCGTGGCCCACTCGATGGGCGGGCTGATCACCCGATACATGCTTCGGTACGGAGATGCCGAGCCGCCGGAAGTCTTCCCCGATGGCACCGTGGCCGAGCCAGTGGTGACGTGGGCCGGCGCAGAATTCGTGGACCAAGCGATTTTGGTGGGAACGCCCAACGCCGGCTCGGTCGCGTCGTTGCGTCAGCTCTACCAAGGGGCAGAATTCGCGCCGCTGTTCCCGAGCTATCCGGCCGCGCTCTTGGGGACGATGCCGTCGGTGTACCAGTTGCTGCCGCGTGGTCGGCACGGCGCGGTGTTGGATGCCGCGGATGAGCAGGGTCGTCGTAAACCGGTCGATCCGCTGGACATCTCGTTTTGGCAACAGCGGCAGTGGGGCCTCGCCGACCCCAAACAAGATCGTGTGCTGCAGATGCTCCTGCCCGATGCCGATAACCCGACCGAGCGTCGCATTATCGCGTTGGACCACCTGAGCAAATCGCTAGCGCGGGCCAAGGCGTTTCAAACCGCACTCGACGCCCCGGCCAAACTCCCGCCGGGTTTGAATCTGTATCTCTTCGCCGGCGACGCCGAGAGCACGGAGGCTATTGTCGAGACCGACCGCGACGCCGGCACGCTCGTACCGATCCAATACGTTCCCGGCGACGGCACCGTGCCCCGCAGTTCTGCCGTGCTCGACGAACGCACGGGCTCCGCCGATGCGGACCCTTGGTCCCCGCGTTTGCGCACGCCGATCGACTGGACGCACATCATGTTCCTGCATGACGACCACCTGGGACTGACCATGTCGACGACCTTCAGCGACAACGTGCTGTTTCTCTTGCTGGAAAAACCGAACCGATCGAAGCCGGCGTCGGACTGATTAATTGGCCATCCAATGCGGGCGAGAGGGCTCGAACCTCCACGGGGTATTACCCCACCAGAACCTAAATCTGGCGCGTCTGCCAATTCCGCCACGCCCGCAGCGGGTTGAAGCATACGAGCAACACGCCCGTCGAGGTAATCCATACGCTATCGACCGGCACAGGCCTCACAAGCGTCAGAACTTTCCCAAGCAAACGGTCCGATTCAAGTTCGAGGCTTTCCAAGCCGATCGCTTAGGTGTTTCCCCCATCGGGTCGATTTCACGTTGGGGGTCTTTGTACATAGGAGACCTGATTGATGCGATTTCTGATTGTGGAAGATGACCCAACGATTCTTGCCTTGATTGATAATCTGCTAGGCGAGCTTGGTCACGATTGTGTGTGTTGCGAGGAGGGATCGCAGGTGGATCGTGTCGAAGGTGAAATCCACGGCGCGATTATCGACTGGCACTTGGGCGACACGACCTGCGAGCCGCTGACACGCCGCCTGAAAACCACCTACCCGCTCATCCCGATGATGATCATTACCGGGGACACGGATCTGGATTTGATCCAGGCGGCGATCTCACTGGGCGTGAATGATTGGTGGTTCAAACCGACGGGTTTGAGAAACCTCAAAAAGCAGCTCAGACAGATCATCGCCGACGCAGCACGGGTTCATGATCAAAACAACAAGCATGACGCGGTGGCATGACCATCGCGGGAAACGTCATGATGGGGGCGATGCAACCTCAAGAAAATAACTCTGCCCGCTACTTATCAAAACCGCCAACGACCGCCGTGGTGTTGGTCGGTCACTGCGGTTTCGATCGCGGCGGGTTGACCCGGATGGTGCAGCACGCCGCCCCCGGCGTACGCATCGATTCGGCTCGCGATCTCGACGCGCTCCAACGTTTTGCTGATCAAGGAGCGCTCCTCCTGATTAATCGGATACCGGAAGGACAGTTCGGCGGCCTTGACGGAATCGCTCTCATTCAACACCTCGGGGAACGAGCGGCAAACGCGGATCAAGCCCCACGCGCAATGCTCATTTCTAACTACGCGGAGTCCCAAGCCCAAGCCGAGGCGTCGGGCGCCTATCCCGGTTTCGGTAAATCGCAGATGAGCACCGCAACAAGTCGCCAGCGGCTGCTTGTCGCGATGGCGGACTGACCGACAGCCCGTCCGTGCCGAATCCGCGATGCGACATACACTCTCGAAAGTGCTTAGCCAATACGCCTGGTCACGACTGCCCGACGCACAGCTACTGGACCTGCGTTTTTGTGACCTCAAGCTCCGCCTGGAAAACACGCCGATCGCGGCGTCCATTCAGCAGCTCGAGCAGGAGTTGCGCCTAGCCGGGCTCAAGAAATTTCGGCCGCACTTTTGGCTATCGTCTGAATGGTTTTGCCCCGACGGTGTGCCGGGCATCGCGGTGCCGTTCTACCTCGCCCATCCGCGACTGACCAAGCTCGAGCGTTCGCAGATGCTCCAAGCCGAGGGCGCGAATCGTGTCCAGCGCATGCAGATCCTCCGGCACGAAGCCGGCCACGCCCTCGACACCGCGTACCGCCTGCACTACCGCAAACGCTGGCGTGAACTCTTCGGCTCTTTCGCCGATCCGTATCCGCAGACGTACGCACCCCGGCCGGGTTCTCGTAAGTACGTCGTCCACCTGCCCGCGTGGTACGCACAAGCCCACCCCGCCGAGGACTTCGCCGAGACGTTTGCCGTTTGGCTTCGTCCGCACTCTCGGTGGAAGCGCGACTACGCCGGTTGGCCGGCATTGCGCAAGCTCGAATACGTCGCACAACTCGCCAACGAAATCGGCGATGTCACGCCCCCCGTGCGCTCACGAGCGATGCCCGAATCACTAACCCGGGACACCCGCACCCTGCGGGACCACTACCGAGCCAAACGCCTTTTTTACGCCGACGAGTTCCCGGATTTCTACGACACCGATCTGCGCAAGATTTTCTCCGCCGACCCCCGCTACGCTGCCCGCCCCACCGCCGCCTCGTTTCTCCGCCGCGCACGCCCGCAGCTCCGCGAAGACGCCGCCCGGTGGACCGGCGCCCATCCTTACACGGTCGATCAGGTCCTCCGCGACATGATCGACCGGAGCCGCGAACTCAAACTCCGTCTCGCGGTGCCCCAGCCCGCGGCGGTCAAAGAAGCGACGTTGATGGTGACCGTGAACACCGCCCACTTCATGCACAGCGGCCACCACCCCGTCGCGCTCTAACGATGAAAAAGCAGCGCATCATCCTGCTGGTCCATGCAGACCTGATCCCGCCCGACTCCGTCGACGGTCTCAGCGAGGCCGAGGTCGCGCCCTTCAAGACCGAATTCGACGTCATGGCCACCCTCCGCGAGATGGGCCACGAGGTCTGGCCCATCGGCGTGTCGTCGGACTTAGGCGGCATCCGGGCCGCGGCTGAACACCTCGAACCCGACATCGCATTCAATCTGCTAGAGGAGTTCGACGGCGTCGGGGTCTACGACGCCCACGTTGTGTCGTATCTCGAAATGCTCCGGCTGCCGTACACCGGATGCAATCCACGCGGACTCATGCTCGCGCACAACAAAGCGCTCACCAAAATGGTGTGCCGCCACCACCGTATCCCCGTGCCCAACTTTTTCGTCGCTCCGATCGGAAGGAAAGCCCGCCGACCGAAACGGCTTGACTTCCCCCTGATCGTCAAGTCGCTGACCGAAGAGGGCAGCCTCGGCATCTCGCAGGCTTCGGTGGTGAACGGCGACGACAAGCTTGCCGAGCGGGTCGCGTTCGTCCATCGCGAACTGCGGACCGACGCGATGGTCGAGCAGTACATCCCAGGCCGAGAGATTTACGTCGGGGTGATGGGCAACGAGCGCCTGCAGACCTTCCCCGCTTGGGAACTCGTTTTTGAAAACCTGCGCCCCGGTGCCCCGCGCATCGCCACCGGCCGCGTCA
>JBCCDN010000122.1:0-9329 GCA_039030755.1 Planctomycetota bacterium
ACGTCGTATATCCCGACCGTGCGGGGTCGGATTCTGGATCGAACGGGCGTGGTGTTGGCGGTGGATGAGCCTGGCTGGGATGTGGAGGTGGAGTACCGGGCGTTGACGCAGCAGTGGGTTCAGGACATGGCCGAGGCGGCGGCCCGGGTCGAACTCGGCGGGGCGTGGAAAGAAATGGGCATCACGCAGAAGGACGCGGCGATCGCCGAGCATGTCGGCCGTTACGCCGAGGTGGCGGAACAGGCGTGGCAGCTATTGTCCGATCTGGGCGACACCCCGCCGTTGGCCTTGGAAGAGGTGCGGGCTTCGATCGTGCAGCGGACCGAGCGGATCGCCGCGCGGGTGACCGAAGCGAATCGTCAGAACCGCATGGCCGAGTTGCAGGAGGACGTGAGTGTCGCCGAGGCGTATATGGAAATCCGTGAGCAGCACGAGCCACATGCGGTGCTGTTCGATGTGGCCGAGTCGTCGATCGGTGTGGTCGGTGACCTGATCGCCGAGGCCGAGCGGCAGGCCATCGATTGGCGACGCAAGACGACGCGTGGGTATCGCATCACGGCCGCGCCGCCGCCGAGCGCGTTCTGGTTGGAAGTGAAGCCCGTGCGGGCGAAGCATCGGCGGTACCCATTGGAAACGGTGACGCTTCGGCTGGACCGTTCCAGTTTTCCAGGGCCGCTCGCGTCGGACGAGCCGGCGACGGTGACGGTGGCGGGCGTCGCGATGCACGTGCTTGGTCAGCTCCGGCCGATCTACAAGGAAGATGCGCTGCTCAAGGATCGGCCGTTTCTGCGGCAACTTCCGTCGGAGCAGTGGGTCGAAGAACTCGGCGGATATCGCGCGGGCGACCGCCTCGGCGCGTTCGGTGTCGAGCGGGCGGCGGAGATGACGCTGCGCGGCAGCCGGGGTAAAACCGTGGACCGCCTGGATGCCAAGGAAACGGTGGTGGAAATTCCGCCGGTTGCGGGTCGGGACGTGACGCTGACGCTGGACCACCGTTTGCAAGCCCGTGCCCAAGCGATCATGTCGCACGACCCGGACGTCGGGTTGATGCAGATTCAGCCGTGGCTGGAAGCGCCGATGCCGGTGGGTACGCAACTCAACGGCGCGGCGGTCGTGATGGATTTGAAAACGGGCGAAGTGCTTGCGGCGGTGAGTGTGCCGGGCGTGACGCTGGGCGATTTGACGAATCGCCGTTTCGAGGTGTTCAACGATTTTACGTTCGAGCCCGCGACGTTTCGGGCGACCGCGAAGCCATATGCGCCGGGTTCTACGGCCAAGCCGTTGATCCTCGCCGCCGCGATCGCCGAGGGCGTGCATGACCCCGACGCGACAATCGATTGCTCCTTGGGTTATTTGTACGAGAGTCGGCCGACGATTTTTCGGGATTGGATTCACCGCGCGTCCGAAGGTGCCCAGAACTTCGGCGTTCTGGACGGCGTCACCGCGATCAAGGTCAGCTCGAATGTGTTCTTCGGGGTGCTCGGGCAGCGTCTGCGACCCGAGCGCGTTCATGGCTGGTTCAGCGCGTTCGGGGCTGGGCGGAGGTTGGAGTTGACGATGGACGAACGGGCGGGCTACGTGTTCGATCCGAACGGCCCCAACGCGGTGGGGTTGGCGAACATGTCATGCATCGGCCAGGGCGAGATCGAGATGACGCCGCTGCAGGTGCTCAATGCGTATGCCACGCTGTTTCGCGGCGGCGAGGCGATCCGACCCCGTTTCGTTCGCGGCGAGCCGCACCGCGAAGGCAAACTACCGATCCCCGACAGCGCGCTCCGGGTGATCCGCGAAGGGATGTGGAAGTCCGCGAACGAAGGCCGAAACGGCGACCCAGCGAGCGGAACGACGTATCAACTCAACCTTGGCGAATACGGCCCAACCCGACCGATCTTCAACGCCCCGGGCGTCACCGTGTACGCCAAGTCCGGCTCGGCGCAGTGTTCGCCCACCGTCGAAAAGTTCGACCGCGACGGCGATGGGTTGGTCGATCTTCCCCACGGCGACATCGTTCAGCAAGGCGCTCACGCTTGGGTCGTCGCGCTGGCGAAGCCGGAAGGGCAACGCGAACCGACGATCGGCGTGGTCGTGCTCGTGGAACACGGCTGGTCGGGCGGAAAGACGGCGGGGCCGATCGCGAACCAACTGATTCGCGCGTGTCAGGTCGAGGGCTACTTGCCGTTGCCGGAAACCGCCGGCCCGGAAGGCCGCGATTGAATCCCGTTCTCGCCTGGCTGTCCGGGGTGTTTCGGCCGCACGCGGGGTGGTATGCGTTGGGTGCGGCGCTGTCGTTGACGGTGTTAGGCGTGTTGGCGATCGATACGGTGTCGCCGTTTTACGCGGGTAAGCAGATGCAGTGGGTACCGCTGGCGCTGATCGTGATGGTGCTGTTTATGTTGCCGAGTTCGCGGATGCTTGGGGCGATCGCGTACCCGGGGTTTGTGTTTTGCCTGCTGTTGTTGTTGTTTGTGATTCTGCCGTTCGTGCCGCGCGGGTTGGTGCCGCGGATTAATGGGGCGACGTCGTGGATCAACCTGGGTCTGATGAATTTTCAACCGAGCGAAGCGGCGCGGGTGTTCTTCGTGTTGAGTCTGGCGTGGTATCTGCGCTTCCGGGAAAACCACCGGACGTTGCTGGGGCTGCTGGTACCGTTTTGCATCATGTTGGTCCCGGTGGGGATGATTTTGAAGCAGCCGGACCTGGGCGTGGCGCTGGTGTTTGGGCCGACGCTGCTCGTGATGCTGATCGCGGCGGGGGCGAAGCTATGGCACCTGGGTTCGATCCTGGCGTTGGGTGTCCTGGCGATCGTGGTGAACATCGCGATCGTGTTCTACGCTCCGGCCGACCTGCAATTGCTCAAGCCGCATCAGCAGATGCGGATCAAGTCGATGGTGTCGCTGGCGATGGACGACGACCGTTACGTGCAGGACGCGGCGTATCAGCAAGACAAGGCGATGACCCTGATCGGGGCCGGTGGCGTCACGGGCTACGGCGAGGAGGCGGCGTCAACGATCGTGCGCTACAACCGGCTGCCCGAGCGGCACAACGACATGATTTTTGCGGTCATCGTGAACCGCTGGGGGTTGCTGGGCGCGTGGGCCACGATGGGGATGTACCTGCTGCTGGTGATGTCGATGCTGACGGTGGCGGCACGGAGCAAAGAGCCGCTGGCGCGATTGAGCTGCGTGGGGTTCGCAGCGATGATCCTAACCCCGGCGACGATCAATATCGGGATGTGTCTGGGCGTAATGCCGATTACAGGGATCACACTGCCGTTTGTGAGCTACGGCGGGTCGTCGCTGATGTTTTCATTTGCGATCGTGGGTTTGGTGATGAATTTCGCTTCACGAAAGCCGCGGAAGATGGCCCGGCCGAGCTTCGAGTTCGATCACGCCGATGACATCTTTCAGTAGCCGCCGGATGGAGCCGGTAGATTCTCTCAATGGCCACCCCCGACTTCGTCCGCGACGACTTGCGGCAACTTGATCTGCCGCAAGACGATCCGACGCTCGACAAGCTCGATGCGTTTCTGAGCTTGCTGCTCGAAGCGAACCAACGCATGAACCTCACGGCAATCCGGGAGGCCGACGCAGCGTGGTCTCGGATGATCGTGGATTCGTTGACCGCGCTACCGGGTTTTGACGATCTGCCCCAACAAGCCAGCATCATCGACGTTGGCACCGGCGGCGGCCTGCCGGGCATCCCGCTGGCGATCGCTCGGCCGGACTTGCGATTCACACTGCTCGAAGCCACGAGTAAAAAGTGCGTTTTTCTCGAAGGCGTTGCCGAGTCGCTCGGGCTTACCAACGTGCGGGTGCACAACGCCCGGGCCGAGGACGCGGGGCACGACGCCGGGCACCGCCAGCACTACGACGTGGCGATCTGCCGCGCGGTGGGGCCAATGCCGGTGCTGCTGGAGTTGTGCTTGCCGTTGGTGAAGGTCGGCGGGCGATTGCTGGCCATGAAAGGTCCGCGGGTCGAAGAAGAACTGGATGGATCGGGCGACGCGATGACCAAGCTTGGGGCCGGCGACGTCGCGGTGATTGATGCGTATCCCCAAGCGTTCGGCAATGATCTGGTGATCGTCAGCGTGTTCAAAGAATCGCCGACCCCGAAGGCGTACCCGAGACTGTCGGGCCTCCCCAAGAAACAGCCGCTTTGATCTCAAAGCCAATGGCCACGCTTTCGGGGATTTTCACATCAATGGGCCCGGGTGGACTCGAACCACCAACCGTCGGTTCCGAAGACCGGTGCTCTATCCAATTGAGCTACGGACCCAGCGTTGGTGCGGATCGTAACGGATGCGCGGGTCCGCCTGCAGGCCAACACGGGTTTGTCGCGGGCTCGTTCCAGCAAAACGCAGTAGGCGGAGAGCCGAGTCGATACCTAGGCAGACTTTCTGCAGGAGAACAACCTTGATTGGTAAGCGGACGAAGGGTTTGTTTTTGTCGACGGGACTGGTGTTCGTCGGTTTCTTCCTCGGCGGATGCCAAAACGCCAAGCCCGCGATTCAAGGCGATGGAGGCGCATTCACCACGGCCAGAGCGGCGGCGGCGGGGCATGCTTTGGCCACAACCACCGTTGGTCGTGACTACCGCATCGGCGTTCCCGATCGCGTGACGGTGACCTGTGACCGGGTGCGGGGCTTGTCGGTGCGTGACGTGGCCATTGATGCAGAAGGCTTTGTGGTGCTGCCCACCCTGGGCCGAGTGAAGATTGCGGGGCTGACCACGGATGAAGCGAGCGAGGCTCTGACGCGGCGCGTCCGGACGGTGGACTCGGGCGCAACGATGACGCTCCGGGTGACGCGATACGCGAGTCGACACATCTACACCTTCGGCAGTGTGGGCCGCATCGGCCCGGTGGCTTGGCGGCCGGGCATGACGTTGGCGGATGCCTTGTCCGGCAGCAAGCTGCGAGAGCAGGCGAATATCCACCAAGTCTCGGTGATTCGCCCGGGTGTTCCGGGGTCGGCCACGGACGCGCCGCGACGCGTCACCGTCGATTTTGCACGGCTGATGGACCAAGGCGACGCCTCGGTGAACGTGGCGTTGCGTGCGGGCGACGTGGTGGTGGTACCCGGTTCGGGTGATGCTCCCGCCTGGGCGTCTTGGACCATGGATGACCAAGCCCGAAAGCGTCTTGCGTCCAACCTGGAACCGGAGCATGTTCCGCAAGAAACCACGCCGTCGGTCACAACCTTCAACCAGCCTCAGCCCCAGCCCCAGGGTCGTGAGGTCGATTGGAGTTTCAATACCAGCCCGAACGCCGCGGTGCCGGTTTTCAATCCGACGCCGCATGCTCGAACACCTACGGAAGATTCAAATCTGAGGTCGGATCGTTATTTTGGCTTGAACGCCGTACCGACTTCACCGGCCGCAAGACAGGGCGGCGTCGTGTTCTGGAATTGAAGATGCCGCGTCGCCCCAAAGAGCGAAAACAACCGCTGCGCAATGCCATAAAATGGGGGCATGCCGAAGCAGGCGATATTTAGTCAACCCACAAGCCAGCGCGTCGCGGTCGCGGTATTCATGCTGTCGCTGCTCGCGACGGTCACCGGCCTGGCGTACGCTGCGACGCTTCGGCCCAAAGTCAATGTTGCGGTCGCCGGGTTGGCTCTGTCCTTCACGGCAGACTGGCGTCTTCGGGACGGTCAGACGTCCACGCACGATGGAGTCCGGGCGATCATGGAAAATGATCGGCGGCCTGCGTTGCGAGCGGCGGTCCAATTCATCCCGGTGTTTGCTCCGGAAAACCGAGAGGAGCGGGACGATCCCGCGGCGGCTTTGCGGGTGCTGTTCCCCATGATGGCGATGGCGCCGCTCCCGGAAGACGACACATTTGAAACCAGGCCGATTGGTGATTTGGAAGTCGCGTACTGGACCGGCGTATTGAGAAGTCGCGTGCCGATTTTTGGGCAAGCGCCGCTGAGCGTTTTCGCGTTGGGTCTTGTGACCGACGGCAAGGGGAACTACTGGTCGATCAGTATGCGAGACGATAACTATCAACACGAGGATCCCGCCGCACGCGTTGCCGAGCACCGCGAACGCTTCCTCGAACTCATCGACACCCTCGAACCCCATCCTGCCTCGGAGATCTTGCCTTGAGTCCGATGAAGCCCATGGCCCAACGATTCACGATTCCGCTGTTGGGCGTTGTGACGTGCTACATCCTCGCGGCGGCCGGCCACGCATTGAATCCAGAGTTGAGTGAAGAGCGTTTTACGGAACGTGGCTTTGGGCTTTCAATCGCCACGCCAGTCGACGGGATGCGTGATCCCAATCCCGAGGACGGCTCGGTGGTGGCCTGGGACCTGGGCGACCGAGCTTCCATCCGTTTACGGATTCAGCGTTCACCGCTGGTTATCGAAAGTTTGGAACCGCTGGTCGATTTGACCTGGAAAGACTCGCTATACGGACTGACCACGGCTCGGCCGAAGTCCCTGGAAATCAAAAGCCGCCGAATCGCAGATCGGCCGGCGCTGGTGCAAGTGGCAAAGCTCGAACCCGAGTTGCCACTTTACCTACAGGGCCAACAAAAAGACGCGTTCGACACTCGCCCGCTGTTTTTCGGGCAAGCCATGATCAAACTCGGGCCTTTCAGCGTTGCCGCGATTGATGTCTACGCACCGGAGGAACAACGCACTGCGGCACGAGCTCTACTCGAAGCGGTGGTCGAAAGCGCTTCGCTGTTGTCGCCGCCAGAGATGCATGACCAGCGAAAAGCCGCGTTCGCGGCCGGTGCGCTCGTGTTGGAAGGCATGGACTTCGATGCTCAAGCGAAGCAAGCGACGCCCGACGCGTGGTTCGAATTGCGGCGGGGCGGCGAGGCGATCGGGTACGCGCGGGAACGTTGGTGGACCGAGCCGCAGGAGGTGGAGCGGCGTGATGTTTCACTTCCCGAGCCTGGCTTCGTTTCGGCTCGATACACCTCAACGCGCCGAGCCAATACGGAACTCATCACGCAGCACGAGGCGTATTTCAGCTCGGTCGTGGATAAAGAAGTCTGGTCGCAGGTCTCGACGCTGACCACGACGCGTCAACAGGGCGGCGGCGTATTTGAAGATCAGCGGGTTTCCTCGGAGTGGACCGAAACGGGAGTCCGCAACGGGACGGAGATCAGTCTGGTGTTCGTCACGCCCCCCGATGCCGGGACGGTGCGTGATGTCTTCGAAGGCGAGTGGGTGCGGGCAACCGAGGAGATCAAGCAAGGACTCGGGCCGGGCGTCATCAATCAGAATCAACTCGACTCGCAGACGCGGACTGCGTTTGTCGCCATTCCCGAACGCCTGCCGAGCAGCCGAATCGATGGCGACATACCGATCCCGCCCACAGACCTGTACCTCAATCAAGCCGTCTTGCCTCTGATCCCGCGAGTGCTCACGCAGCAGGAGAAGGGGGCTTTCGCTTTCTACGCTTACGACTCCGAGGCCGCCCGCCTGACGCTGAGGGCTTACACGGTCGAAGACTTGCCGGAGGGTCAACACCTTGTGACCGAACAGCCGACCCCTTGGTCGCCGACCACGACGTACCGATTCGATGCCCGCGGCAAGCTGATCGAAATGATTCGCCCGGGCGGCATGTCCTGGTTGCCCACCCGAAAAGATGTGTTGGCTCGACAGTTTCCCGAGCTTCGGTGACGCCTACGCTGTCCAGCTCACAGGAGAACGATCAATGAAGCCGGAGCCTACGTCTTGGAACTGACGATTCAATTGCCGCAAGGCGACGCACGCTTAGGCGTGACTGGGCCGGCCGAGCGAAACCTAAAGATCGTACGTGAAGCGCTGGGCGTGACGCTCGCGACCCGCAATGGTGCGCTTCGCGTATCAGGTGACCCACGACCGGTGGGGCAGGCAGCCCACGTGCTGGAATTACTCGGTGAAGCGGCGGAACACCGTCGGCCGATGTCGCGGCAGCAGTTGTTGGATGCGATCGCGTTGGCGGCGACGATGGACGCGGGTCGGCCCGCAGCGTCCCCAGCCGATGCGCCCACGAAACGAACATCGCGTGAAGCGGGTGAACCCGAGACCCGCCTCCCACTCGGAGCCGGCGGTTTGGATGTTTATCTGCCCGGCAAGCGTGTCCGCGCCATGACGCAAGGGCAGCGTGCTTACCTCGCGGCGATCCTCGAGCACGACCTGACGTTTTGCATGGGCCCGGCGGGCACCGGCAAAACCTATCTCGCGACCGCCGCTGCAACCGCGATGCTGAAGCGAGGCGAAGTCCGCAAACTTGTGCTCGTACGGCCCGCCGTTGAAGCCGGGGAAAAATTGGGCTTTCTTCCCGGGTCGATGCAGGACAAGGTGAATCCGTATCTGCGCCCCCTGCTCGACGCGTTGCACGACATGATGGAGTACGAGCAGCTCCAGCGCTTCATGGCCGTGGACCTGATCGAGATCGTGCCGCTGGCTTTCATGCGGGGCCGAACTCTCAACGACGCCTGCATCATCTTGGACGAAGCCCAGAACACGACGCGCGCCCAAATGCTGATGTTCCTCACCCGCTTGGGGCATGGCAGCAAGATGGTTGTGACCGGAGACACCTCGCAGATCGACCTGGAAGACCCGCGCGGCTCCGGCCTGATCGACGCCGTCCGTCGTTTACGCCGCACCAAGGGCGTGGGTATGGTCACGCTCGGCGGGTCCGATATTGTCCGGCATCATTTGGTTCAACGCATCGTCGAAGCCTACGGCGGGCCGCAGACCAATGGTCCCGCAGCCGAGACCCTGCTCAAGGAAACCGAACCTTCCGCTCAGGACACAGACCGGTAAGATCACGTCTAGAAAGCCGCCGCCCGATCGCGTCGATTACGCATTTAACTGTCTATGCTCAGCCACCGCCCGAGCACCGCACGCCGCCGAGAAGTCCGGCGAAACCGCCCCGACCGCGTCCCGGCCTGGTGGCTTAAGCTGCGACGTCGTGAAGTCGGCTGGGCCATTTTGTTCGTCACGATGCTCACAACCCTAGGCGGCATCATCGCCCTGTCGTCCAGGCTTCAGCCCGAGCACCGCATCGGACAACCCGTCGATGAACACGTCGTCGCCCGCGCCGCGTTCACCGCCGTGAATGAAGAACTCACCCGTCGTGAGAAGGAGCAAAGCCGGGCCGCTGTCCTCGATGTCTACACCGCCGATCAGCGGTACTTCGAAGAACTCCGCGAACGCCTCACCAGCCTGCTCTCACTCGCGGAACGCAACTACGACGAACTCACCAAATTCCTCTCCTTTAGCCGTTAAGCCATACTCTCTGATCACAGCTTCCTGAAGTTCATCCAGATTCTGCTCAGTCTGGCAGTCCATACAAAAAGCAATCATTTCTGGCTCCTGAAACTGA
>JBCCDN010000123.1:0-9317 GCA_039030755.1 Planctomycetota bacterium
ACCCCAAGGCCAAGCCGCCAACAAACCGCTCAACCGTGGCCCCGGCTTGCGACGCATCCTCCCGGGTGCGGGCAACCTCCGTGACCAAAGCCGACCCCACGATCGCCGCATCGGCAACCGAAACAACTTGAGCCACCTGATCCGCCGAAGACACACCGAAGCCCACTGCGATCGGCAAGTCGGTCACGCCCCGTAATTCGGCAAGCCGGGTGGGTAACTCCTCGGGCAATTCCGCCCGCGCGCCGGTGATGCCTGCCCGGCTCACGACATACACAAAACCCGTACTCGCCTCCGCGATCCGCTTGGCCCGATCGATCGGCGTCGAAGGCGCCACGAGCAGACTCAAAATCATCTCGGCGTCGGCTGCGGCCTTTCGCGCCGCGCCGGACTCTTCCAGAGGCAGGTCTGGAAAAATGAACCCATCGAAACCTGCGCTCTTGGCCTCCGCCACAAAGGCGTCCAAGCCGCGCCGATGCACGATTGAATAACTCACCATTGCCACCAACCCCAGCGACAACTCGCTCCGCACACCACACACCGCTTTAAACACGCTGTCCACCGTCGCGCCGGTGTCCAACGCGTGTTTCATCGACGCCTGGATCACCGGCCCATCCGCGATCGGGTCGCTGAACGGCAGGCCGATCTCCACCACCGACGCCCCACCCGCCTCCGCACCACGCAGCATGGCTGGCAAGCTCGCGACACACGGATCCCCCGCGGTCAAAAACGGCATCACCGCTGTGTGCCCCTTGCTCTGTAGCCCAGCGAAAATAGTGTCAATGCGATTCACCCCCGAAAGATACCGCCCCGGGAAGATCGCCGCGCACCCTTATGTCCCCAGCAAGGCTCCGTGGACAAGGCAGAACACTTTCTACGTCTTGATCCGCGTCAGCATCCACGCCGCCACCGGCAGATACAGCGCGACCGGCAACCACGCCGAAACCACCGGAGGCAGCGTCTGCGGCGACGCCTGCAAGGTCAGCAAACCGCCGCCCCACGCCCCCAGACAAAGCCCCGAGGCCATCACCGCCGACTTGAGCGCATCGCCCGGCACGCGACGCAGGAAATACGGCAACGCCATCACCAACAGCAGCACATTGAGCACCAGCAGGCTGAACCGCCCCTGCACCGTCCTCGTGATCAGCCGACGTTGGTCCGGGTCGATCGTCGGATTGCTGGCCGAGTCTTGCAACTGCCGCAACGAAAACACGGATGGCGAGATCGTCGCTTGCCGCAAAAGCAACGCGGTTGGCGAAAGCTGCGAGGGGATTCGGTCCACGCCCACCAAGCCGTCGCCGCCGCCCGGCTGCAAAGCGACACCTTGCGTCAGCAGCCACGCCTCTTCGTCCGCATCCCAGATCGCTTCCGTGGCCAATACCTTCCTCTCGAGCAAACCCGACTCATCACGCTCCAAGACCTGCACCTCGCGCAGCAGCCCCCGCTGCGCGTCGAACGCTCGAGAGCTCCACAGGTTCCCCGCGTCATCGGGGATGTACTGCATCGGCCGATCCTTCAAGCCCTCGCTTTTGAGTTCAGACTTGCTCCGCATCAATTTGTCCGCAACCCCCGGCAATACAAATTCCTGGAGCGGAAGCGTCGCCAGCGAAAGCACCGCCCCCACCGCAACAATCGGCAACGCCACCCGGTACAGCGACACGCCGCCCGCCAGCATCGCTGTCAACTCGCGGTGCCGCTGCAACAGATTGACCGTAAACGCCATCGCCCCCACCACGATCAGCCCGCTGAAGAACACGTAGATCAAACACAGTACCGGCCCGTAAAAATCCACCACCGTCAACAGCGTCCACCAAACCGCGGGTCCGCCGTTGTTCTCCGCTTTTCGTTCGCCGGCCTGTAAAAACTCGTCCAGGTCCACAATCAGATCCACCACCAAAAACAAACCCATCAATACGATCGACAGGATCACGAAATTCGCAAGGAACTGACGGATGATGTAACGGTCCAGCGTTCGCATGTTTATGTCGTCAATGCCGCGCGACCCGGCAATACATCCAACCCAACACCACCGCCAACGCCACGTTCCCCGACCAGAGCACCCCCATCCCTACCGCCAACGGCGACTGCGTGTCGGCCGTGAGATTCTCCCCGGTGTTCACGAGAATGATCGACAGGATCGCCATGACAAAGACCAGAAAGAACACGACCAGCGGCAACTGCGACCGCAGTTGAATGCTCAATACCGCCCCGAGCAGTAGCAGCAGCGTGCACCCTGTCGCCGACGCCGCCCGCAAGTGGCGTTGCGCTCGAATCCGTCGGTCCAACTCGATGAACTCGATCGACAGCGCGTTGCGGGCGTCCTGCACCTGCACCGACGAGGCATACACCGGTGACATCGCCAACGCGCTCAGCTCGTCGTAACCAGGCACGTCCGACTCGGCCGCAAAGATCGGCTCGGGCCAAACCAGATCCCGCCGCTCGATCACCGCCTGCCGCGTATCGCCCGGCTGAACCTGGACTTCCCGAAGCTCCAGGTCGATCACCAATTGCCCGGTCACTTCCGAAGGCTGCACCCGGATCAAGGCGCGTCGAGCGGAAAACGTTCGTTGCGGCGCTTCGTCGAAGGCGTTGTATTGCTCAACCACGATTGGGTTACCCGCCGGAGCGCTGAACTGGAGCGCCGCCCCACGCCGCGGTGCACGCGGAGCACGGAGCACGTAACGCTCACCGGGAATCGGCCCTTCAAACGTCGAGCCTCCCGGCCGGTCCACGATCGCCTGAAACAAACGCTCGGTCGCCAACGCATTGGTCAGCGCATCCATCGTTCGACGGACTTGGTCGTACCGCTCGGGTTCGTCCTGCAACTGTTCGAGCTGAACCGCGGAGAAAAACTTGATGTCGTCGTTGAACGGATTCGGGATCGCAAAAGGCCCGAGTTCCATCCCGTCCACCCGCGAGTAAATCCGGTCCGCGGGGTCGTACGACACCGCCTCATCCAAACGCAGAAGCAGGTTCGAGCCCGGCTGCCCCGGCCAACGGTACACCCAGATCTCCGCCCGCCGCGACGTATGGTCCGCCCGCGGCAACCCGTCGTCGCCCAGCTCGGCCAGACTCACGCCCCGCAGTTCGATCACCCGCTCGACCTCCGCCTGCGTCTGCGCGTTGGCCAATGCTTCGACCTCGTCCGGTTCGTAGGCCCGCGCTTGGTCCGCGTAAATCACCCGGCCGTCCAACTCGCCCGAAGGCTTGCCTTGGCTCAGCTGCGACACCACAACTGTGATGAAATCCGCCTCGACAATCGACGTGGCCGATTTGTAAAACCCTGGCACCACCGTGTTGCTCAGTGTCACCAGCGTCATTGTCAACGCCAACCCCAAGCCGAGCACCGGCGTCAAAATACGGCCGTAGCTCAACCCTCCCGCGCAACACGCCAGCACCTCGTTGTCGTTGGCCATCCGGCTAAACACCAGCGTGCTCGCAAACGCCCCGGCAAACGGCAACGCAAACCCCAGCATCGTCGGGGCGGTGAACAACACAAACTTTCCCAGCGCCGTTGGCGACAGCAAACCATCGCTGATCGGCCGAACCGCCGCCGCAAAGCTCATCAGCGCCACCAACACCACCACGGTCAAAAGCAAGACCTTGAGCAATTCCCCGAGGATTTGGCGGTACAGCGTCCAAGCCATGACAACCGCACAGAGTACTTGAGTTCAGCTCACGCGAGTGCCGCGTCCTGTGCCTTCCGTAGATCGGCCACACCCTTGGTCGCTAGGTCCAACAACGCGTCGAGTTGGCTGCGGCTAAATGTGCCGTGCTCGCCCGTGCCTTGCACTTCAATGAACTGCCCATCGCCGTTCATCACAACGTTCATGTCCACTTCCGCCGCCACGTCCAACGGATAGTCCAAGTCCAAGGTCGGCACGCCGTCGCAGATACCCACACTCACCGCCGCGATCGGCGAAACCACCGGATCGGTCTCCAAACGCCCCTGCGCTTCCGCCCAACGCAACGCCTGCACCAAGGCAACGTACGCTCCCGTGATCGACGCCGTCCGCGTGCCGCCGTCCGCGTAAACCACATCGCAGTCGCACGTGATCGACACGCCTGGCATCTTGTCGAGGTCGACCGCCGCGCGGAGGCTACGGCCAATCAGACGCTGGATTTCGGTGCTGCGGCCGTCGGTCTTGCGGCGCTTCCGGTCGGGCGTGGAGCCGGGCAGCATCGCGTACTCGGCCGTGACCCAGCCGTGCACCGGATCGCCGGTTTCCGGGTCTTTCTTGATCCAAGGCGGACACCCACGTTCGACGCTGGCCGTGCACAACACCCGCGTGTTGCCGCAGGAAATCATCACGCTGCCGGGCGCCGCGGCGGGGAACGGCTCGATCGTGACTAGGCGGAGCTGATCGGCAGGTCGCGGCGAATTCGTGTCGGTTTGAGCTTTCATGCATTCGTCATAGCCGCCACGCCAGCCCCGCACAAACCGGCCGATGTTGAACGACGCGTACGAACGTGCGAGGCTCCCACGATGTTCAAGCGAATCGTGGCGTGCTTCGCAACATTGGTGGTCGTGCTGGGGATGCTCGCCTTGCTCAACCTGGCCGAGCCGATCATGACGGATGTCCAAGCCAATCCCGACCCTCCGCGCATCGAAACTTACCGCGTGACGCCACAGCGCGAACTTACGCTGCACATCTACGAGCCGGCGAATGCGTCCGAGACGGAACTTCACGCTAAAACAAATCGACCCGCGATCGTCTTTTTCTTCGGCGGCGGCTGGCTTAGCGGAGGCCCGGGGCACTTCGCCGGCCAATCGCGAGCGCTGGCCGAACGGGGCATCGTCGCGATCTGTCCGGCGTATCGCACACACGACCCCGACGGCACCACGCCGATCGACGCGCTCGTGGACGCGCTGCACGCGGTCGCGTGGGTCCGCGACCATGCGGAGTCACTCGGCATCAACCCGACGCGCATCGCCGTGGGCGGCGGCTCGGCCGGCGGACACCTCGCCGCGGCCTGCGCCACTGTGCCCGATGCAAAAATTGCCGAACTCACGCCCGAGCTCCCCGCGTCCCCCCGACCCGACGCACTCGTGCTGTTCAACCCCGTGCTCGATAACGGGCCGGCCACGGCTGGGCGAGAAGCCGGCTACGGCCACGACCGCATCGGCGACGATTACGTCTGGTTCTCGCCCGCCCACAACGTCCGACCCGGCCTGCCGCCCACACTCATCATGCTGGGCACCGCCGACCACCTCGTGCCTGTGGCCGTCGTCACCGAGTTCCGTGACGCGATGGTCGCGAACGGCGACACTTGCGACGTCGAGCTTTATCGCGGTCAAGCCCACGGCTTCTTCAACCGACACCCCGGGAAAGAAGCCATGTACGACAGCACTCTGAAACGGTCGATCTATTTTCTACGCGAACACGGATGGATCAAAGGCAGCGCGAACACCAGACCAGACTGAATCTCCGAATCAAGCCGCCGCGAGCACCATCTCCGGCAGCAACGTTCGCAGCGCCGCCACCACGACCTCCGGCTTTACGTTCCGCCAGGGCCCTCGGGATGCATCCTCTCCGCCATTCCGCAGCCGATCGAACGTCTCGACCACCCGACGCATGTGTTGCGCGTCCGGCCGACCCGTCCGCCACACGCGGATCGCCGGATGCGGCGTCTCGATCATGTCCTCGCCGTCGTACGCGAGTTCCTCAAATAGCTTTTCGCCCGGACGCGGCCCGGTGATCTGGATATCCACATCTCGCCCCGGTTCCAAACCCTGCAATCGCAAAAACCGCTCGGCCATGTCGCGTACACGTACCGGCTGCCCCATGTCCAGCAGAAACACCTCGCCGTCTTCGGCCAGACACGCCGCCTCAAGCACCAGCCCCGCCGCCTCGGGAATCGTCATGAAGTACCGCGTCATGGCATCATGCGTCACGGTGATCGGTCCGCCGGTCTTGAGCTGATCCGACCATATAGGCAGCACCGAACACGCCGAACCCAAGACGTTCCCGAACCGCACCATCCCGAACCGCGTCGCGCTCCGACCGTTCAGATCCCGGATGTACATCTCCGCCAACCGTTTGGTCCCGCCCATGACTGACGATGGATTCACCGCCTTGTCCGTCGAGATCATCACGAACCGGTCCACGCCGGCTGCATCCGCCGCGTCGGCAATGCTGCGCGTCCCGAAGAGATTGTTCTCAACCGCCTCGGCCGGGTGATCCTCCATCATCGGCACGTGCTTATGCGCCGCCGCGTGCAGAACCACGTCCGGCTTGATCTTCAAAAGCAAGTCGGCCGTCCGCTGGCGGTGTGTCACGTCGTGCATCACCGCCTCGAGTTTCGGCGTGCCCGGAGCGTTTCGTAGCTGCCGATGCACCTCAAACAACGCGTTCTCCGATCGCTCCAGGAGTACGAGCTTGGAAGGCCCAAACCGTGCGACAATCCGGGCCAGTTCCGAACCGATCGACCCGCCCGCCCCGGTAATCATCACGACGCGATCCGAAATCAACTCGGTCAGCGCGTCAATGTCTAACGCCCTGGGCTTCCGATCGATCAGCGCCGCCAAGTCCAATTCTGCGGCCGGCCGCACGCGGGTTGCCCTCCCCATGACTTGGTCCGAAAGCGGCGGCAAGTCCGCCCACGCCACGCCCAAGCGATCCAACGTCGCTCCGACCTCTCGCGTGAGTCCCCGCAATGCCGACGGCAAACACACCAACACCCGATCCACATCCAGCGGCTTGGACTCACCCAGTAACGCCGCTAAATCCTCGAAGCCGCCCAACACCGCACACGGCACATCGACGCCAGCCGGCTCCCGGAGCAACACCGCGCCCGCCACCGCGTATCCCGCTCCGTCCACCGCGCTGAGCGTTCCGTATAACTCCCGAACGCCCGCCGCTGTCCCCACCAGCAGCACCCGCATCACGCCGGGATGGGCTTGACTCGACGCGGCCAAACCGAGCGGCGCCCCCTCGATGACCACCTCAAACGGTCGTTCACGCACATGATTCGGCGATTCAAACATGGCTCTGTTATCGGCCGATCGTTGCGCGCCGCTGCATTGCCGTCGGCCGTCTGGACGTTCTGCGGCGGTCGTCGCGGATTTCCGGAAACGGCCGATGAAGTCGCCCCCCTGTCCCGCCGATTCCGCCTGCAGAGCAGAAAACACTTCTCACCCGCGCTTTCCGCACAGGAGCCCAGCATGCCCGACCCGAGCCCAAACGACGCCCCGCTGAAGTTCCCGATCCCCGCCCAAGCCACGGACGATGGCCGCACCGCGCCCCGGGTGTCCGTCCCGCCGATGTACACGCTGCTCCGAGCGAAGCGGCCCGGCGACGATAAATACCCCTGGGCCGGCCACCTCTACGACGTCTCCATGACCGGCATGCGCTTCGAACTCGATGAGCCGCTGAAAACCGGCGAACAGATTCAACTCCGCGCGATGCTCCCCGGCTCCGAGCATGTGACCATCCGTGTCGAAGGCCGCGTCGCTCGTATGCACGAAGACGGCCCCGGCCCTGCCCGAATGGGCCTATTGATCGAACGCTTCCTCGGCCCCCACGACCGCCGAAAGCTCACCGGCTATCTCCAAGAACGCCTCGGCACGCCAGACGTCGCGCCCAAAACAAGCCCGGCCGTCGAACAAACGCCGCTCCGCAAAGCCGCGTAAGCCCACATCCATCGAAATGCGCCTCGAAACCCACGTTTCCCGAACGTGGGTTTTCTTTGAGCATTACACAGAAGACCATCCATACAATCGCGCTGCGTTGCGGTCCGTCGCCGCCGTAAGTTCGTTCACGGTCATCCCCCGCCGATCCGCTAAAAACTCTGCAACCCGCACAACGTACTTCGGCTCGTTGGGCCGGACCTTTCGGTGTGGCGCGGGCGTTAAGTACGGGCTATCCGTCTCGATCATCAAACGATCTAAAGGCACGCGATCCGACGCGTCGGCCACATCCTTCGCGCTGCCAAACGTCACGATGCCCGTGAAGCCCACGCACGCCCCGGCTTCCAAAATCGATTCCACCTCGCCAACGCTACCCGTAAAACAATGAAACACGAACCGCGAGGCGTCCACCCCTTCACCTCGGAGTACCGCCAACGTGTCGTCCGTCGCCTCGCGGTTGTGGATGATCCCGTTGATGTTCGGGAACTCGCGCATCACGCATAGCTGCGCGGCAAACGCGTCCCGCTGCGTCGCCCGGTCCGGCTGGTCGTAGTGGTAATCCAAACCCATCTCGCCGATCGCCACCACCTCGGGTTGATCGAGCAGCGCCCGCAAAGCCGCCGCAATCGCCGCCCAATCACTTCCTGGAGCCGCGTAATGCGGGTGCAAACCCGCCGTCGCAAACACGCCATCGAAGCGTCGTGACAGTTCAATCGCCTGAAGCGCATCCTCAGGCGTCGTCCCCACGCTCACCATCCGATCCACGCCCGACGCGTGCGCATCGGCGATCACCTGTTCCACACGTTCGCGCAGCCCGTCGTATGTCAGATGGCAATGCGAATCGATCAAAGCCCGAGATCTCCCCACATCCCATCGACCTTTGCCTTCACTTCGCCCGACATCTTCAAACGCTCCGGCCAATCCCGCACCGGCAGGCCGTTGACCTCTTCACCCTTCCACTTCCGCGTCGCGTCGATGCCGATCTTGCTGCCCGCGCCGAGGCGCGGCGCGGCGTGATCGAGAATATCGAGCGGCCCGTTCACGATCTCCAAATCCCGGCCTGGATCGGCGTTGGCCATCACATGAAACCACACCTGCTCGGGATCGTGCACGTCCACGTCGTGATCCACCACCACAATCGACTTCGTCCACGCCATCTGCCCCGCGCCCCATACCGCGTGCATCACCCGTCGGGCCTGCAACGGATATTCCTTCTTGATTTGGATGAACGCGCAATTGTGGAAACAACCGAAACGCGGCAGGTCATAATCCAGAATGTCGGGGATCAGCGTCTTCAAGAGCGGCAGGAACACACGCTCGGTCGCCTTGCCCAAGTAGTAATCCTCCTGCGGCGGCAAACCCACGATCGTCGTGGGGTAAATCGGAGACTTGCGGTGCGTCACCGCGCTGACATTGAACACCGGGTAACGATCCGGCAACGAGTAAAACCCCGTGTGGTCGCCGAACGGCCTTCGAAGACTTCGTGCCTGTGATCCAACTTGAGTGAGTCTTCCTTCCGCGGGTCGAAATCGATCGGGCCGCCCTGCGTGCTCACATATCCCTCCAGCACAAATTCCGCATTGGCCGGCACGTGTAGATCGATCGTCTTGCACTTGACCAGCGGGATCGAACCTTCGTTCAAAAAGCCCGCAAAAATTAATTCGCTAATCCCCGGCGGCAGCGGCGCCGT
>JBCCDN010000124.1:0-8714 GCA_039030755.1 Planctomycetota bacterium
AAGCATGTGGCGGCGAACTTGCTGAAGAAGGTGTGGGAGACCTGGCCGGCGGGCGTGAAGCTGTGCGGGTGCTGGTGTGCTCAAGATTTGGAGGCCAACGCGTATTGGGAGAAGTGCGGGTTCACCGCGGTGGCGTTCCGGGCGGGTTCGCGTCAAGGCAAGAACGGGCAGCAGCGGATTCACATCTATTGGCAAAAGCGCATCCGCTCCGGTGATACGGGCGATCCCGCGACCGGCGGAACCCCCCACTGGTACCCGAGTCAAACGTCCGGGGGGCGCGATGAACGAGTCGCGGATCGTGCTGCCGATCCCCCCCGGAACGAGTTGGAAAGATGCGAAGCCGGCGGTGCTGCCGGGGATCGGTGAGTTGTTTGACGCGATCCGGGCGGAGCGGGAAGCGATGGAGAAGAAGGCGTTGTTGCAGCTCGCGCCCCCGGAAGGGAGTGTGCCGAGGCTGACGAAAGCGGAGCGTGAAGCGGGCCAGGCGGAGCGGGAGCGTAAGCGGGCTGCGAACGCGAAGCGGATGGAAACGGCCGCGGGGTCGGGCGGTTTGCGTATCGGCTGGAACGCGGCCCCGATCGAACACGTGCCGACGGAAGAACAAGTCGCGGCCGCGTTGAAGGCCGAGAAGCTCAAGCTGCGCGAAGCGAAGCAGGCAGCGCGGGCCGCGGCGAAGAAGGCCGCCAAGCAGATGCAGAGCAAGAACGACCCGGCGCTGGTCGCGGCGGCGCGGGACTTGCGGGATCGTTGGATGGAAGCGGTGGCGGCGGACCCGGGGTTGTTGAGCCTGCCGAGCGATGGGCCGGGATACGACGTGTCGCGGGTGTTGGCGGAGCGGGTCGAGCCCGGCGAGGATGCAGGCATTCGGGGTGGAGGTCTGAACGACGCCGGTTTGTGCAATGTCCGTCGGTTGGCGGGGTGATGCCGTGGCGTGGCGATCCGGCGGTTTGCATCACGGTTTTGTCGATATACTTTTAGCGTGCAGGATTGCTCGCCTCATCTCGCGTTCGTGTTCGGCCGGTTCGCCCAGTTCAAATCGGGGCTGACCCGCACGAACCGGCCCAGCCCTCCCGCTCGACACTGAGCGTTGACTTCGGCCGTGGTTCACACGGGCCGACCTTAGCTATCGCATGTTTCGTACCGGCGTTGCCGGCCCGCTGCCCGCTGCCCTTTGGCGTGGTTTGCCGCTCGGCGGCGGGCGTTCCGGGGTTTTGATCCTTATTCATCTAAAGGAGTTTTTCATGCCTGCCCGATCGACCGCTCGGCGTGTTTCAACAAAGCGTTCGCGTCAATTGGTGGCGCTCATCGCGAACGGCGACCTTCGTTTGTCGGCGAACCGAGCCTGTTGGAAAGCCCAAGAGGCCATGGAAGCGAAGCTGACCGAAGCGGTGTCGTCGCTGGGGCATCGACTCGTTCGGGCCCACCCTTACAAGCCCGACCAGAAGCACGGCTTCATCCAAACACAGAAGGAGGGCATGGCGGTGTTTGCGGACATCGATCCGGATGCGCCGCTGATCGTGGCCGAGTCGGTGTGGCAGTATTCGCACCATGTGTTGCCCGGCTTGATGAGCCACCGCGGGCCAATCTTGACGGTGGCGAACTGGTCGGGGACGTGGCCGGGGCTGGTGGGGATGTTGAATCTGAATGGGTCGTTGACGAAGGCGGGGGTGAAGTATTCGACGCTATGGAGCATCGATTTTGATGACGACTACTTTTTATCACGGCTGGAAACGTGGCTGAAAACGGGGGCATGTAAGCACACGACACGGCACGTCACGGCGTTGAGCAAGGCGACGCTTCCGGGGGCCGCGAAGAAGCAAGGTGAACAGTTAGCGGCGGAATTGTCGAAGCGCAAGGCGATTATGGGTGTGTTCGACGAGGGCTGCATGGGCATGTTCAATGCGATCATTCCAGATCATCTGCTGAACCCCACGGGCGTGTTCAAAGAACGCCTGAGCCAGTCGGCGCTCTACGCGGAGATGCAGACGGTCGCCCGGAAGGAAGCGCAGGCTGTGTACGACTGGTACGTGAAGAAGGGGTTTACGTTCCACATCCCGCGCGGCGCGAAGCACAAGAAAGACCTGACCAAAGATCAGGTCCTCGATCAGTGCAAGATGTATATCTCGGCGGTGCGGATCGCGGACGACTACGGCTGCGACGTGATCGGGATCCAATACCAGCAGGGGCTCAAGGACCTGTGTCCGGCGAGCGACTTGGTTGAGGGCACGCTGAACAATACGGACCGCCCGCCGGTCACTTCACGCGATGGCAAGCGTGTTTTGTTCCGAGGGAAGCCGATTCCGCATTTCAATGAGGTCGACGAGTGTGCCGGTTTGGACGGGTTGATGACGCAGCGGGTGCACGAAGCGCTCGGTCTGCCGACGGAAAACACGCTGCATGACTTGCGGTGGGGTGACCACGACGCGTCGGGCACAACGGATGAATATGTCTGGGTGTTTTTGATTTCCGGCAGCGCGCCACCGGCCCACCACATCGGCGGGTGGAAGGGCAGCGAAGGCTTTCGCCAACCCGCGATGTATTTTCCCAACGGCGGATCGACGCTGCGGGGGATCGCTAAACCCGGGGAGATCGTGTGGTCGCGGGTGTACGTCGATGGGCGGGACGGCAAGACCAGCGGGAAACTGAAAATGGACCTGGGCCGAGCGGGCGTGATCAAGCTGCCGAAGAAGGAAACCGAGCGGCGTTGGCGGGAGAGCACGCCGCAGTGGCCGATCATGCACGCGGTGACGTACGGCGTGTCGCGGGACCAGATGATGGCTCGGCACCAGAGCAACCACATCCAGTGTGTGTACGCGAATGACGCCCGCACCGCCGACAAGGCCATGCTGACCAAGGCCGCGATGGCCGAGGCGATGGGCATGCAAGTCGCGCTGTGCGGCACGAAGAAAGACGGGAGCGCGTGGTCATGAGTATTCAAGACACCGACACGTTGGCCGAACTGCTCTCGCTTTCCCACGAACTGGGTCGGCCGGAACGTCGGTACGCGATTCTGGGCGAGGGCAATACCTCGGCTCGCGCGTCTGCCGATGACGCGGATTCGTTCTGGGTCAAAGCGAGCGGCTCGGAACTGGGAACACTCCGTCGTGATCAATTGGTCCGGGTGAGCTTTGCGGCGTGCGCTTCGATGGTCAATGGCCCTGATATGACGGATGATGCGATCAAGGAGGCGTTGCTGGCGGCGGTGGTCGAAGGCGGTGACGGCGTTCGGCCCTCGGTGGAAACGGTGCTTCACGCGGCGCTGCTTCAACTGCCCGGGGTGCGCTTTGTCGGACACACGCACCCGACGGAGATCAACGCGATCGTGTGTAGCGATCGGTTTGGCGAGGCGCTCACCCGGCGGCTGTTTCCGGATCAGATCGTGGTGTGCGGTCGGTCGGCGGTGCTCGTGCCGTACGTCGATCCGGGGCTGCCCCTGGCCCGCGAAGTGCTCGCAGGCAGCGAGGCGTATCTCGCACGCTACCGCGAAGCACCGAAGACGGTGTTCATGAAGAATCACGGCTTCATCGCGCTGGGAAACTCGGCCAAGCAGGTTTTGCAGATCACGCAGATGGCGGTGAAGTCGGTGGAAATCCTTCGCGGCGCGTTCGCCGTCGGTGAGCCGGTGTTCATGAGCGACACGCAGGTCGCTCGGATTGCTGGTCGCGACGACGAGCACTATCGCCAGCGTGTGCTGGGTGGGCGGTGATTGTGCTTCGTTTCTTTGTCAGTTTGACGCGGCGCTGAGGTCCAGTTCAGCGTCCTGCGCTTCTGTGCCCAAGAGCCAGATCATGGCGTCGACGGCGCGTTGTCCCCAGGAGGCTTCGCGGTGTTCCGCTTGGCCGGCGAGGAGCGTGGTGTGCGTCAGGTCGGCGTTTTGGGCTTCGAGCCAATCGGTCGCAAGCATCAGATCGGCCGAAGGCGTTTCGGTGCCGTAAAACTCGGTGTCGTCGACGGTGTCCAAGAAGAAGCGAGTGCTCTTGGCCCAGTCGATCGCGGCGGGGCCGGCGGACTGCCAAGCGTCGGTGATGCGGTCGCCGTCTTCGTTGACGATCCACGGAGACATCGCGATCACGCTGCCGAAGGCATTGGGTTCGAGCCGGGCGACTTCCAGGGCGGCGCGCCCGCCGAGTCCCGAGCCCATCAGCGTGTTGGCGTCGCGGCCGGCCTGCGTGCGGTAGGTCTGCTCAATGAAGGGCTTGACGGTGTTGACCAAGTGGTCGGCGTAGGCGGCGACGGATGGGCCGTACTCCGCGTCGCGGTCTTCGGTGTTGTACACGCCGACGAGAATGGCGGGTTCGATTTGGCCGGTCGCGATGAGACGCTGCGTCGATTCGTCGAGGCCCCATTCGACGCCGGCGTAGGTCGTGGCTTCGTTAAACAGGTTTTGGCCGTCTTGGATGTACACCACGGGGTAGGTCGTGTCGGCTTGGGACGGATCGGTATATCCAGGAGGCAGGTAGACCACGAGGCTGCGCGGCTTGGTGTCGTCGATGACCGAAGCGAAGCGGCGCTCGTGGAGGCGAATATCGCCGGTGGTGGTGATGCGATTGGGGATGGTCTCGCCGTTGTCGATCCAGCCTTCAACGGTGACGGTGATCTCCTGGTCCGGCTCGGCGACAAAGACGCGGTTCTCGACTTCGTCTTCGTCGGCGGTGGTTTCGACGGTGCTCCAGGAGCCGCGGGTGACTTTGAACGAGCGTTCAATGCCGGTGAGCAGGCTGGCGGTGCCTCGGAAGGTGCCGTCTTCGGCTCGTTCGAGCGGGAGGCCGGCGGCGTCCCAGGAACCGAGGCTGTCGTGGTCGCCCGAGAGGTAGACGGATTGGTCGGCGGGCGTGCTTTCGGGCGGCTGGACAACGAAAGCGACTTCGACGACTTCGCGGGCTTCGGCGGTTTCGGCGAAGGCGTCGGCCTCGGCAGCGGAGCCGGCAACCTGAGCCTGTTCCCAAAAGTAAAGGCCACCAAAGCCAAGTAGCGCGGCAACAATCAGGACGATCACGACGATTTTCATGGGTGTTGCTCCAAGAGAGCAGGAGAGGATGGAGTCACAGATGGCTAAAGATTCTTCGGATTGTACTTCGAAGGCGGCACAAAAAAAGGCCCACGGCGAATCACCGTGAGCCTCGTAAATTTGATCTTACGATTGCGGACGCGGGCTGGGTCAGGCTTCGTCGGGGTCGTAGCGGTGATCGGGCTCGCGGGGCGAGCTGTCGGCCGATTCTTCGGCTTCTTGTTCTTCCTCTTCGACCGGGCGGTCGCTGATGACGTTCAGCTTGATTTCGGTTTTAAGGTCTTTGTTGATGACGACCGGGACGTCGTAGCTATCGAGCCGCTTGATGACTTCGCCGAGGCGGACGTAGCGGTCTTCAACGGCGAAGCCCTGCTCGCGGAGGAGCTCGGCGACTTCGTGTTGGGAAACGCCGCCGAATAGGACGCCCGAGTCATTGGCGGAGCGTTCGAGGGTGATCTCGTGGTCGGCGAGTTTTTCGATCATCGCGGTCTGCTCGGCGGCGAGCTTCTTCAGCTCGGCTTCAACGGCGGCACGCTGCGAAGACAGCTCTTCGATTTTTTCGGGCGTGGGGGTTTCGGCGAGTCCGCGGGGAAGCAGGTAGTTGCGTGCGAAACCGGCTTTGACTTTGACGACGTCGCCGATGATGCCGAGGTTGTCGACGGTGTCCAGTAAGAGAAGTTCGTGCTGGCGGGCCATGGTGGTTTCCTGTCCTCGAGGAATGAGTTAGACGCGCCGCGCAACGGGACGACGCATCAAGACGAAAGCGGTTTGGATTAGAACGGAATGTCGTCTTCGTCGACGGGCTCGTGGACCGGGCCAGACGACGGGGCGGCGTAATTTGGCTGCGAGCCGGCGTTGTTGCCGCCCGAGGATGAAGCCGGGCCGCGGTTGTAGTTGCCGCCGCCGGCGTCTTCGTTTCGCCCACCCATGAACTGGAAGGTGTCGACGATCACTTTGAGTTTGCTGCGTTTTTGGCCGGTGTTCTTGTCGTCCCATTGATCGAAGCGAAGCTTGCCTTCGACAAACAGGGGTCGGCCCTTGCTGACGTATTGCTGGATGAGCTCGGCGGACCGGCCGAAGGCTTCGCAATCGATGAAATTAGGTTTTTCGACCCACTCGCCGGACTGCTTGTCTTTGTAGCGGTCGTTGACGGCCAGGCCGAAGCTGCACACGGGCACGTTGCTGGGCAGGTGTCGCAGCTCAGGGTCGCGGGTGAGGTTGCCCATCAAGATGACGCGGTTGAAGTTGGCCATGTCGGCTTTCGTTCGCGGAACGGGTCAGGCGTCGATCACGCGTCAACGGTGGCCGGCTCGGCGGGGGCTTCGCTCGCTTCGCCTTCTTCGCTTATGACTTCGGGTTGGATGTCGTTGACGGCGTTATGAAGTTCGATCTCGCCGAAGTGATCGCAGCGGGTGAACATCACGCGGATGACGTCGTCTTCGAGGTTGAGATCGCGTTCGAGTTTGATCAGCGACGTGGGCACGGCCTTGAAGTAGGCGATGAGGTAGGTGCCTCGCTTCTGGCCGTCGATGGTGTAAGCGAGCTTGCGGTCTTCCCACTTGCGGAGGGCGAGAACCTCGGCGTCGATGCGGGCGAAGAATCCGTTGAGTTTTTCGAGGCAGGCGTCCAGACCGTTGGTAACGGCGGCCTGGCTGACGAGGAACATGCCTTCGTAGAGGCGGGGCGTAGAATCGGCCATGGTTGAAAATCCTGAGGGCGTCGGAGCCGCCCGGTAGCCTCCGGCGGACGAGGCCGAGGGCGTTGGATTCTCGCCGACATTGGCGGGAACCGGGTGGCGGAGTGTTGGATCGAAGAGTGTAGCGGGGTTGGGCCCACGGTCAAAGACCGTGGGCTTCGTGGGATTAGTCTTTGCCGTTGTGTTTGGTCATGGCGGGTTCGATGCCTTCGGTTAGCCAGGTTTCGATGGCCTCGCAGCTGCGGATCAGGGCAGGGCCGAGGGCGTCTTGCTGTTCGTCGGAGAATCTTCCGAGGACGTAGTCGACTTGGGGGATTCTTCCCGGGGGGCGGTCGATGCCGATGCGGAGCCGGGGGTAGTCGCGGGTGCCGAGGGTGCGTTCGATGTCTTTGAGGCCGTTGTGTCCGCCGGCCGAGCCGGTGGCGCGGAGGCGGAGATTGCCGATAGGTAGGGCGATGTCGTCAACGAGAACGAGAATGTCTTGCGGGTCGAGTTTGAAGAACGTGCGGGCCTCGCCGACGGATTGGCCGGAGCGGTTCATAAAGGTGATGGGTTTGAGCAGCGCGACGCGGTGGAGCGAGCCGGCGGCGGGGATCGCGCCTTCGAGCGTGAGCGCGTGGAATTTGCCGCGGGCGCCGGTGAGACCGTGCCGCTGGGCGAGGGCGTCGATTGCGAGGAAGCCGGCGTTGTGCCGGGTGCGTTCGTACTGGGGGCCCGGGTTGCCGAGGCCGACGATGAGTTTCATGGGGCGGCGGTGTGGGTGAGGTGGAACGAAAAAGCGGCCGATCGTGGGGCGATCGGCCGCGGTTGGAAAAGCGAAATGCGGAGCGTTAGTCCTTGGCTTCTTCTTCCTTCTTGCCCTTCTCGAGGACTTCGGGCTCGGCCGCGTCGCCGGCTTCGTCTTCGGGCTCTTCCTGGACGGCTTGGATCACGATGTGGGCGACGAGCTTCTCGGCGTCGTCTACGGCGGTGACGCCCGCGGGCAAGGTGAGGTCTGCCACGTTGAGCGCGGCCTCGACATCGAGTTCGCTGATGTCGTGCTCGATGGATTCGGGGATGTTGTTGGCCTTGCAGGAAATGTTCAGCGTGGTCATCTGCTGATCGAGCATCGCGCCGGCTTGCTTGAGGCCCACGGCGTCGCCGGTAAGTTCGATGGCGATCTCGAGCTGCACGTCTTCGTCAAGGTTGACGATGGCGAGGTCGATATGCACGGGGTCTCGGTCGAGGTAGTCGTATTGGACATCTTTGACGAGGCAAGGCGTGGGCTTACCGTCGACGTTGACTTCGACGAGGTGGGCGTGGGAGGCGAGCACTTCGTGGAGTTCGCGGGTATCAACGGAAGCGTGGACCGGGTCGTGGCCGTGGCCGTAGATCACGACGGGGAGTCGGCCGGCGTCGCGGAGGCGCTTGGCGTAGCGGGTGCCGGTTTTTTCGCGGGGTTGAGCTTGAAGGGTGGGGGTTTCGGTGGACATGGGGTTTCCTTTGCGTGTTAAGCGTTTTGTGCTTGAGGGTTTAAAAATAGGTGGGTTATCGCTTCGCGCCGGTGTCCCGACGGAACAGCGAGGAGACGCTGCGGTTGTGGTGGATCGCGCTAATGGCGTTGCCGAGCAGTTCGGCGACGGAGAGTTCTTCTAGCTTGTCGCCCAGCGCGTCGCATCGGCCGGCACAGGGGATGGTGTCGGTGCTGTAGACCTTACTGATGGGCGAGTCGACGATGCGCTCGATCGCGAGGCCGACGAACACGCCGTGCGTGGTGGCGGCGACGACGTCTTTCGCGCCGTGCTGCTTGACGAGTTTGGCGGCTTCGCAGATCGTGCCGGCAGTGCTGATCATGTCGTCGACCATGAGCACGGTCTTGTCCTTGACATCGCCGATGATGTTGGCCATTTCGACGGTGTCGCCGGACTTGCGGCGTTTGTCGATGATGGCGAACTCGGCGTTGAGCTGCTGGGCGTATTTGCTTGCGACCTTGACGTTGCCAACGTCGGGCGAGACGACGCAGAGGTCGCC